>NZ_VFUE01000015.1:7500-133156 GCF_006441495.1 Mesorhizobium sp. B2-6-4 | reverse complement strand
CTCGAGCGGCTGGGTATCGAACATATTCCAGCCTATTCCCCTGAAGCGCGAGGCCGCTCGGAGCGGATGTTCTCCACCTTGCAGGATCGGCTGCCGAGGGAGCTGGCGCTGGCCGGAATTGCCGACATCGAGGCCGCCAACCGGTTCATCGCACAGACCTACCTACCAGCTCACAATGCCCGCTTCGCCAGGCCGGCCGCGGTCGAGGACAGCGCCTTTGTCGCCGCAGACCCGCAACAACTGGCCCAGATCCTGTGCATCGAGGAGGAGCGCGTCGTTGCCCGCGACAACACGGTCGCCTTCGCGCGGCTGCGATTGCAGCTGCCACAGAGCCCGATCCGGCATCACTTCGTCAAAGCCACCGTCAAGGTCAGGCACTACCCGGATGGAACCCTCGCGATCTTTCACGGGCCGCGCCGCATCGCTCGCTACAGCTCTGACGGCGCCGCAATCGAAGACACTTGCCCCATCAGGCAAGCCGCGTGAACCGCTTCGACGCCAAAACAGAAGCGGACAGATCATGTGCTACCAAACCGGACAACTTGATTAGCTACCGACAGGGGCGGGCCGAACACAATCGGCCCGCCCCTGCCGCCGCCAGGCCTCAGGCGGCGAGCGCGGTTTCGGCCAGCTTCACCCAGTAGCTCATGCCGTGCGGGATGGCCTCGTCGTTGAAGTCATAGGCCGGGTTGTGAAGGCCGGCGGTGTCGCCATTGCCAATGAAAATGAAGGCGCCGGGCCTGGCTTCCAGCATGTAGGAGAAGTCCTCGCCGCCCATCACCGGCTGGATGCCGCGGTGGACATGAGCGTCGCCGGCGACGTTTGCCGCGACGTCGCTGGCAAAAACCGTCTCTTCCGCATGGTTGAAGGTTACGGGGTAGTTCGCCTGGTAATCGACCTCGATCTTCGCGCCGAAGGCCGTGGCCAATCCGTCGCAGATGGCACGAATGCGCTCTTCCGACTTCTTGGCGATTTCCTTGCGCAAGGTGCGCACCGTGCCTGCGATCTCCGCCGATTCCGGGATGATGTTGTAGGCGTCGCCGGCATGGAATTTGGTCACCGACACCACCACCGCTTCGACCGGGTCGGTGCTGCGCGAGGCGATCGTCTGCAGGGCGCCGACCAACTGGCTGGTGATGACGATCGGGTCGATCGTGCCGTGCGGCATCGCCGCATGGCCGCCGCGGCCCTTAACGGTGATGGTGAATTCCGCGGTCGCCGCCATGATCGGGCCCGGCCGGATGGCGAACTGGCCGACCGGCAGGCCCGGCATGTTGTGCATGCCGAACACTTTCGCGATGTCGAAACGCTCCATCATGCCGTCCTTGACCATCTCGTTGCCGCCACCGCCGCCTTCTTCGGCCGGCTGGAAGATGACCGCCACCGAACCGGCGAAATTGCGCGTCTCGGCGAGATATTTCGCCGCACCCAAAAGCATCGCCGTATGGCCGTCATGGCCGCAGGCATGCATCTTGCCGGGAACGGTCGAGGCATAGGGCTTGCCGGTGATCTCGTTAAGCGGCAGCGCGTCCATGTCGGCGCGCAGGCCGATGGTGGCGCCTTCGCCCTGGCGGCCGCGAATGATGCCCACGACGCCGGTCTTGCCCAGCCCCGTCACCACATCGTCGCAGCCGAAGGCCTTCAGCTTCTCGGTGACGAAGGCGGCTGTCTTGAAGACGTCGAAATTCAGTTCCGGGGTCTGGTGCAGATATCGTCGCCAGCCGGCAACCTCGTCCTGCATTTCGGCGGCACGGTTCAGGATTGGCATGATGGTTCCATCTCGCTGTTGGGGCAGGTCCGCTGCCTTGCAATTGTGATCGTCAGGCACTTTGCCATGTTGACGTCACATAGAGTAAATAGCACCGCAACAATGCGGTCCGTTTTTGAGGGCGGACTCATTTTGCTGGCGATCGCGTAAATCTTACGGAGCCAGGGGCGACTACGGCAAGAGGCGATTTCGGATTCGATCATGCGGCACAGGCATTTCCTCAAACTATTCTGCGCGGGCGCCGTGGCGTTCTCGGCGCTGGCCGGGCCGGCGCTGGCCAATCCGGTCGTGCTGTTCGACCTGAACAGCGGCAAGATCCTCCAGCATCAGGACGCGTTCAAGCGCTGGTACCCGGCATCGCTGAGCAAGCTGATGACGGCCTATGTGACCTTCCGGGCGATAGCGGCCGGCGAGGTCCGGCTCGATTCGCCGATCAAGGTAACGAAACATTCCGCCGCCGAGCCGCCGAGCAAGATGGGCTTCAAGCCAGGCTCGGTGATGCGGCTCGACAATGCGCTGAAGATGATGCTGGTCAAGTCGGCAAACGACATCGCCATGGCCGTCGGCGAGAATGTCGGGGGATCGCAGGCAGCCTTTGCCGAGCGCATGAACGCCGAAGCGGTCCGGCTCGGCATGAACGGAACGCATTTCGTCAATCCGAACGGGCTTTATTCGCCGGACCAGTACACCACAGCGCGCGACCTGGCCGTGCTGGTGACGGCGATCCGCCGCGAGTTTCCGCAATATGCGCCGTGGTTCTCGATCGAGGGGCTTGCGGTCGGCAAGAGGGCGATCCCCAACTACAACCTGTTGATCGGCCGCTATCCCGGGGCCGACGGCATGAAGACGGGCTTCGTCTGCCCCTCCGGCTTCAACATGATCGGTTCGGCGACCCGCAACGGCCGCACGCTGGTGGCGGTGGTGCTCGGCGAGAAGTCGGCGATCACCCGTGCCGAGGCCGCGGCCAAACTGCTCGACCAGGGTTTCGATACGCCTGCCGCCGGCTCGGCCACCATTGCCACGCTGGCGCCCTACGGCGACACCATCTCGCCCAACGACATGCGGGACGAGGTCTGCAAGAAGAAGGCGCCGGCGGAGCAGTCCGAGGCGCCGCCCGCCGTCGCCAAGAACGTGCCGAAATCGCCCTACCAGGAAAAGCTCGACCATGTGCCGACGCTGGTTGCCGTCGGGCTTGGCGGCGCGACCGGCCCGACCCCGCTGGCCATGCTCGCCCAGGGCAGCCAGGAATATGCCGACGTGCCTATTCCGACCTGGCGGCCGGACAGACCGGCGCCCGGCGCCGGCCCGACGGTGGCGGGCTCGGCTGCGCAGGGCGACCAACCCGTCAAGGTTGCGAACTAGGCAATGAGCGGTTTTCCCATCCCTGTTTCCGTGCTGACCGGTTTTCTCGGCGCCGGCAAGACGACGCTGCTCAACCGGCTCCTGAAGGACCCGGCGCTGGCCGACACGGCCGTCATCATCAACGAATATGGCGAAGTGGCGATCGATCACCTGCTGGTGGAACAGGCGTCCGATGGCATCATCCAGCTTTCGGACGGCTGCCTTTGCTGCACGGTACGCGGCGAACTGGTCGACACGCTGGCCGATCTGGTCGACCGGCTGCAGACCGGCCGCATCGCCCGCCTTGCCCGCGTCATCGTCGAGACCACCGGCCTTGCCGATCCGGCACCGGTGCTGCAATCGATCATGGCGCATCCGGCACTGGTCCAGGCTTTCCGGCTCGACGGCGTCATCACCTTGGTCGACGCGGCCAACGGCGATGCCACGCTCGACGCCCATGTCGAGGCGGTCAAGCAGGTCGCCGTCGCCGACCGCATCGTGCTCTCCAAAACCGACCTGGTCGCTGGTCCGGATGGACCGGAAGCGCTGCGGACGCGGCTGCGGCAGATCAATCCGGGCGCCGAACTGCTGGCTGTCGACGATGCGAAAACGAGCGTCGCAGCGCTGTTCGACTGCGGCCTCTATAACCCGGCGACCAAATCCGCCGATGTGCGGCGCTGGCTCGGCGAAGAAGCGATGCATAACCATGATCATCATGATCATCATGATCATGACGGGCATGACCACGGGCACGGCCACGACCACGGGCACCGGCATGATCAGCGCATTCGCACCCACTCCCTGGTGCATGACGGCCCGGTGCCGTTCTCGGCCATCGAGATGTTCCTCGATCTTTTGCGCTCCACGCATGGCGAGCGCCTGCTGCGAATGAAGGGCGTCATCGAACTCGAGGAAGATCCGTCGCGGCCGCTGGTGGTGCATGGCGTGCAGAAAATCCTGCATCCGCCGGCTCGATTGCCGTCCTGGCCGGACGGCCAGCGCGGCACCCGGCTGGTGCTGATCACGCTCGACATGCCCGAAGACTATGTAAGGCGACTGTTTGCCGCCTTCACCAACCGGCCCTCGATCGACACGCCCGACCGCGCGGCGCTGGAGAACAATCCCCTGGCGATCGCGGGACGCTGACCTTTACGACAGCTATTCGCCGCGCTCGACCAGGAAGCGGTGACCGCCTGATATGGCGGATGTCTCTACGAGATGATGACCAGAGTCGGCGCAGAACGCCGGAATGTCGATAACGGCGAGCGGATCGGTCGTTTCCAGCCAGAGCCGGCTGCGGGGCCGCATCCCGGCCAGCCGCTTCTTCGCCTTCAGCACCGGCAAAGGGCAGTTCAGCCCCTTCAGATCGTAGACGGTGACGTCGGTCACGGCGAAAAATGTCAGCCGCCGAACATGCCGAGCAGCTTGTTCTTCAGCCTCGTCGCGCGGCTCTCGTCGGCACTTGCGGCCTGCGTTTCGGCCGGCGGTGCGGGCTCGGCCGGCGCTTCGATCGTCGCGGTGGCGACAGGGGCTTCCTTGGCGGTCTTGGCCGCTTCCTTTTCGGCCAGCGCCTGCGCCTTGGCGGCTTCCTTTTCGGCCAGCGCTTGCGCCTTGGCCTGCTTGGCAGCTTCTATCGCGGCCAGCCGCTGCTCCTCGGCTTTTTGCTTCGCGGCCTTTTCGGCATCGAGCGCGGCCATCTTGCGGCCGGCGGGCGAATCGATGCGGCCCATGCGCGCCGTCTCGGTGACCGAGCCGTCCGAGTTGAGCGATGGCGGGTCGATCGGCACGCGCTCGCCGCGCGCACGGCGCTTGGACCAGTCGGAGACGATGCTGGCTTCCTTGATGCCGGCGATGGTGGGCTTGGGCGCCGGCGTGCTTGCCTTGAGGGCGCCGTTGAACGCAGCCTCATACGTGCTCTGATAAGCACTGTAGGCGCTTTTCAGCGAATCCGGCTGCGTGGACGCAGGGCAGGGGCCGGTCGGATTGAATGTGGTGCCTTCGGGAGCCACCTGGTTGAAGACGTAGCGCTTCTCGCAAACGTCGACTTTCGGCGGTACCTTGGTGATCTCGAAATTGTCGTAGCCGACCTTCAGCATCTTCCAGAATTCGTAATTCGGGTCGTTGCGGTAGCGCGCCATGTTGGCGGCGGTCATGCGGAACGGGAAGGCCTGGATCTGGAACTCGGTCTGGCCGCCCTGGAAGGCATCGCGGCCGAACGCATAGATCTGCTCGATCTGGGCATCGGTCATCGAATAGCAGCCCGAAGACGAGCAGGCGCCGTGCACCATCAGGTTGGAGCCGGTGCGGCCGTTGGCGCGGTCATAGGCGTTGGGATAGCCGATGTTGAAGGACAGATGGTAGTTCGAGCGCGGGTTCATCTGCGCCGGACGCACGGTATAAAAACCTTCCGGCGCCTGGCGGTCGCCCTCGGTGTATTTCGGCCCGAGCTTGCCCGACCATTTGCAGATATCGTAGCTGGCGACCATGTCGTAGCGGCCGTTGGTCTTGGCCTTCCAGATTTCGAGCTTGCCCTCTTCCTTGAAGATGCGCGCCATCACCGAGGAGGTGCGCACCATGCCCTTGGCCCTCATGTCGGCCAGGATCTTGTCGGGCAGGGGCTTGTTGGCCTCCGGGGCAAAATCCTTCATCGACGAATCATTGCAGCCGGCAACGGCTATCGCGGTGATGAGAATTCCGGTGCGGGCAAGCTTGGCAAACATGGATAAGGCTACGTCTTCTCTTTCGGGCCAATGGCTTCGAAACGGCCGAGCCCGCATGCTGAACACAGACGGACCGTACGCCCGTTAACCTTGAAAATTCCTTACCGCAAGCCTCGGCCACCCCTCACGGCAATTCCATTGAACCGAATCCGGCGGCATTTTTGTGGCGAAATTGCTCATCGCCGCCACATTGCCGTGGAGCGTTGCCGTGGAGGCGGCTTGCGGCGGCCCGGTTGAGCCGCCAAATCGTGGTCAGAGGCTGCGGCCCATTGCCAGATACTTCTCGCGGCGCTGCTCGCGAAAATCCATGTTGGCGCCGGCAAAATCCTTCATCGTCTTGGCGATGAGATCGCCCGTCGCGGCAATCACCGTTTCGGGTGCGCGCTGGGCGCCGCCGATCGGTTCGGGAATGATGGCGTCGATGATCTTCAGTTCCAGAAGGTCCTGGGCGGTGATCTTCATGTTGGTCGCCGCGTCCTTGGAGCGCGTCGTGTCGCGCCACAGGATGGAGGCCGCGCCCTCGGGCGAGATCACCGAATAGATGGCATGTTCCAGCATGTAGACGCGGTTGGCGGTGGCGATGGCAATGGCGCCGCCCGAACCGCCTTCACCGATGACAACCGAAATCGATGGCACCTTGAGCGCAAGGCAGGCCGAGGTCGAACGGGCAATGGCTTCGGCCTGGCCGCGCTCCTCGGCGCCGACGCCGGGATAGGCGCCGGCCGTGTCGACCAATGTCAGCAGCGGGATCTTGAAGCGGTCGGCAAGCTCCATCAGCCGCACGGCCTTGCGATAGCCTTCGGGGCGCACCGAGCCGAAATTGTGCTTCAGCCGGCTCGCCGTGTCGGAGCCCTTCTCCTGGCCGAGGATCGCTACCGGTTCGCCGCGGAACCGGGCAAAGCCGCCGACGATCGCCTGGTCCTCGCCGAAATTGCGGTCGCCGGCGAGCGGCGTGAAATCGCTGAACAGGCCCTTGATGTAGTCGACGCAGTGGGGCCTGTCGGAGTGGCGCGCCACCTGCACCTTCTGCCATGGGGTCAATGCCTTGTAGAGATCGCGCAGGGCATCGCGCGACCGCTTCTCGAGCCTGCTGATCTCGTCGGCGACATCGACCGCCTCGCCGTTCTCGGCAAGCTTCTTCAGTTCCAGGATCTTGAGTTCCAGATCCTGCACCGGCTTTTCGAAATCGAGGTAGTTGTACATGCTTGGGCGGACCGATACGTCGGAAGCAAAGACTGGCGGGACCCTGAAATCCGGGGCTCCGGGCGATGGAACGTCGCCCTCACATAGCGATATGAGGTCTAGTCGGCAAGCGGGTGATGATCGTTGACCAGCCGCACCAATCGCTCCTCCAGCACATGGGTATAGATCTGTGTCGTCGATATGTCGGCATGGCCAAGCAGTTGCTGGACGGCCCTGAGATCAGCCCCGTTCTGTAAGAGATGGCTGGCGAAAGCATGGCGAAGCACATGTGGCGAGACCTTGGCCGAGGCGATGCCGGCCCGGGCCGCCAGCCCCTTGAGGTCGCGAGCGAAGACCTGGCGCGAGAGGTAGCCGCTGTCCGACGCGGCAGGAAACAGGAACGGGCTGTCAGCGAAAGCGGGCACCTTGGCCCGGGCGGCGAGCCAGGCTCGCATCGCCGCGCGCGCCTTGGCCGACAGCGGCACCATGCGCTCCTTGTCGCCCTTGCCGCGCACCATGAAGAAACGGTCGTCGCGCTGCGCCACCGTCACCGGCAAGCCGACCAGTTCCGAAACGCGCAGGCCTGTCGCATAAAGCACTTCGACCAGCGCGTGCAGACGCAGCGCCGCCAGCCTGTCGCTGTCGCCGAGCCCGGCATCGCCGGCCTCCTGCGCGGCGCGGTCGATCAGCCGGCCGGTGTCGGCCTCGCTCATGGTCTTCGGCAGCGGGCGGCCTTTTTTCGGGCTGTCCAGCGTGCCGGTCGGGTCGTCGCGGCGCAGGCCCTCGGCGTAGAGGAATTTGAAGAACTGGCGGATCGCCGACAATTTGCGTGCCTGCGATGTCGGGGCGAAGCCGCGTGCGGCGATGTCGTCGAGATAGGCGCGGATGTCTTCGGCGCCGGCGCCGGCAAGACCGCCGGGGATTTCCTGCGAAGCGTCATCGAGGTCGCGGCGATAGGAGGAAAGCGTGTTTTCGGCGGCACCCCGCTCGGCGCTCATCATCTCCAGAAAGGCTTCGATGCGGGCGGCGCTGTTCATTTCCTGAAGTTTTTCTTCGGGCTCAGTTTTTCTTTGGGTTTAGCTTTTCCGCAGGGATGCGCACGCTCATTTCCGCCTTTTTCGGCTCGACGAACATCACCAACGCGAACATCGTACCATAGGCGATGCCCGCCAGAATCGCTGTTATCACGACGAGGCGAAACAGTGTCGGCATCAATCTTCGCCCGTCTCTTGTTCTGCGTTTCCAAACCCTGTGCCCTTATGGGACGCCAATCCGGCCAATTCAAGCGAGAAGCTGAAGCGCGCCGGCAACTTCCAATGCAGCCGGTTGCTCGCCCGCGGGAGGCCAGCCTGCCTCAGTGCGCTTGACGCAACCGGGCTTTTCATGTCGATACGCCGGCAAAGAGGGCTTCGAGGCTGATGAACGCGCTACCAGCAAATCCTCCGGGCGGGAGCCATGCCGCGCTGCTGGGCAGGCTCGGCGGCCGCTCCATCGTCTTTGTCGGCCTGATGGGCGCCGGCAAGACCGCGATCGGCCGCAAGGTCGCCAGCGTGCTGGCGCTGCCTTTCATCGACAGCGACCAGGAGATCGAAAGCGTCTCGCGCATGACCGTTCCGGAACTGTTCGAACGCTATGGCGAAACCGAGTTCCGGGCGCTGGAGCAGCGCGTCATCCTGCGCGTGCTGGAAAACGGCCCGCAGGTGCTGTCGACGGGCGGCGGCGCCTTCATGAACGCACAGACGCGCGAGGCGATAGCGGCACATGGCGTGTCGGTATGGCTGAAGGCCGAACTCGACCTTTTGATGGACCGGGTCTCCAAGAAACAGAACCGGCCGCTGCTGAAGAGCCCCGATCCGCGTGGCGTGCTCGAGCGGCTGATGAGTGAACGCTATCCGGTCTATGCGACATCGGACGTCACCGTGCCGACCCGCGACGACCGCAAGGAAGTCATCGCGGCCGAGGTGGTGGAGGCGCTGTGCCGGCATTTCGATATCGCCCAGACCACTCCCGCGGGTGAGGTCGAACCGTGAACGCCAATGCAGCCGTTGCCGTCGAGGTCGGACTTGGCGAGCGGGCTTACGACATCCTGATCGGGCCGGGGCTTTTGTCGCGCGCCGGCGCCGAGATGTCGCGCCGCCTGCCGGGCCGACGCGCTGCAGTCGTGACCGACGAAAACGTCGCGGCGGCGCATCTCGATACGCTGAAGGCCGGCTTGCTCGAGAGCGGCATCGAGCCCGCCGTGATCACGCTGCCGCCCGGCGAGAAAACCAAGAGTTTCGCGCATCTCGAAGCGGTGGTGGACGGCGTCCTGGCCGCGAAGCTGGAACGCGGCGATGTCGTCATCGCCCTCGGCGGCGGCGTCATCGGCGACCTGGCCGGCTTTGCCGCCGGCATCGTGCGCCGCGGCATGAACTTCGTGCAGATCCCGACCTCGCTCCTGGCGCAGGTCGATTCCTCGGTCGGCGGCAAGACCGGCATCAACAGCGCGCGCGGCAAGAACCTGGTCGGCGTCTTCCACCAGCCGAAGCTGGTGCTGGCCGATACCGGAGTGCTCGATACGCTGCCGATCCGCGAATTTCGCGCCGGCTACGCCGAACTCGCCAAATACGGGCTGATCGACCGGCCCGAATTCTTCGCCTGGCTGGAGAAAAACTGGGCCAGCGTGTTCGCCGGCGGACCGGAGAGGGTAGAGGCCATCGCCGAGGCCTGCCGCGCCAAGGCCGATGTCGTTGCCCGCGACGAGTTCGAGACCGGCGACCGCGCGCTGCTCAATCTCGGCCACACTTTCGGCCATGCGCTGGAGGCCGCCACCCGATATGACGGCGCCCGCCTCGTGCATGGCGAGGGGGTCGCCATCGGCATGGCGCTGGCGCATCGCTTCTCGTCGCGGCTCAACCTGGCCAGTCCTGACGCCGCGGCGCGCGTCGAGGCGCATCTCAACACGGTGGGACTGCCGTGGCGGATGGCCGACATTCCGGGCGAACTGCCCGACGCCGATGCGCTGCTTGGCTTCATCACCCAGGACAAGAAAGTGTCGCGCGGCGCGCTGACCTTCATCCTGACGCGCGGCATCGGAGAGGCCTTCATCGCGAAGGACGTGCCGGCCTCGGAAGTGCTCTCGTTCCTCAGGGAGAACCACCCGAGCGGGACGGGAAGCCGTCCGAAATGAACGGGGCCGGCTGGATCGTCGTCGCTGTCCTTGCCGTCCTCATCCTGTTGGCCGTCGCCATGCGCACGCGCCTGCTTGCCGCTTTGGGCTATGAACTGTCGCGCATCGAGCCGCAGCGCTCGAGCGGGGACGAGCTGCGCGGCGCCGTCGACGATTTCCGCCGCGACGGCCAGGTGGTGCGCGAGGAGCGCGACCGCATCGGCGGGTTGTTCGACCTCGAGGAGCTCGAAGTCTCCGACGTCATGGTCCACCGCACCAATATGCGCTCGGTCAATGCCGACAATGCGCCGGAAGCCGTGGTGCGCGAGATCCTGCAGAGCCCGCACACCCGCATGCCTTTGTGGAAGGGGTCGCTCGACAACATTGTCGGCGTGCTGCACGCCAAGGACCTGCTGCGCGCCCTCAACGATGTCGGCAACGACTTCTCCAGGATCGATGTGATGAAGATCGCGTCAAAGCCCTGGTTCGTGCCCGATACGACGACATTGCAGGAACAGCTCAACGCCTTCCTGCGCCGCAAGGCGCATTTCGCCGTCGTCGTCGACGAGTATGGCGAGGTCGAGGGGCTGGTGACGCTGGAGGACATCATCGAGGAGATTGTCGGCGAGATCGCCGACGAGCACGATGTCGACATACAGGGCGTCAAGCAGGAGGCGGACGGTTCCGTCGTCGTCGACGGAACCGTGCCGATCCGCGACCTGAACCGGGCGCTCGACTGGGACCTGCCGGACGAGGAGGCAACCACCATCGCCGGCCTGGTCATCCATGAGACGCAGTCGATCCCCGAGGAGAAGCAGGCCTTCACCTTCCACGGCAAGCGTTTCATCGTCATGAAACGCGACAAGAACCGCGTCGCCAGGCTCAGGATCAGGCCGGCAGGCGACAGCTGAACGGTCCATCGTGTCGCAGACACGCACAACCGCGTCATCCCTGATGCTCAACAGTCCTTGGTCGAGCGTTCGCCGACCATTGCGTCGGTGTCGGCGTCGACGGCCGCCAGGCTGACTTCATAGCCCCAGAGATGCCGGATGTGGCGAAGGGTCGCGTCGCGGCTGTCATTCTCCAGCACGACCCCATTCTTCACCTTGTGCTGTAGCCGCAAATGCCGGTCGCCGAGCAGGTCCACGTCCACAACCTGGATGTCGGGCCGGCTCGCGCCCACATCATAGCTGTGGGCCAGCGCGGCGCGTATGTTGTTGTAGCCTCGCTCGTTGTGGATCGATGCGACTTCGTAGTGCGGTTGGTCGGCTCCATCGGCCAGGACGAAGAGCCGCCATTTTCGTATCAAGGTCGGGCTGAGATACTGGCGAATGAAGGATTCGTCGCGGTGGTTGGCCCAGGCGTCGAGCAGCGTCTCAAGCCAGTCGCCACGGCCGGCTATGTCCGGGAACCAGTCGCGATCTTCGGCTGTCGGCTCGGTCGAGATGCGCTGAATGTCCTGCATCATGTCAAGCCCGAGCGCGTAGGGGTTGATGCCGGAAAACCGCTGGTCGTCGAAGGATGGCTGGAAGATCACGTTCGAGTGGTTGCGCAGGATTTCGAGCATCGCGCCTTCGGTGATCCGGCCACGGTCGAACAGCATGTTCATGAGCGTGTAGTGCACGAAAGTGGCGCAGCCTTCGTTCATCACCTGGGTTTGCCGCTGCGGGTAAAAATACTGCGCAATGACGCGGACGATCCTGAGGATCTCGCGCTGCCAGGGTTCGAGGACAAGGCTGTTCTTCTCAAGGAAATAGAGCAGGTTTTCCTCGGGCAGATTGAGCGATTTCTTCCGCTCCGACACGCCTTCATCGCCCGCTTCGGAGTTGTCGGCGTCCTGCGCGGGCGGCAGGGTGCGCCATAAGTCATTGTAGGAACGCTCCTCGTATTCGAGGCGCTCGCGAAGTCCCTCGCGCTGCTGCTCCGACGACAGTTTCGGCGGCCGGTGATACCGGAACACGCCTTGCTCCATCAGCGCGTGTGCGGAATCGAGAATGGCTTCCACGGCAGCCAGGCCGTGCCGCTCCTCGCACCGGGCGATGTAGCCCTTGGCAAAGTCCAGATAGCTCAGGATTCCTCCGGCATCCGTCCATTGGCGGAAAAGGTAATTGTTCTTGAAGAAGTGATTGTGTCCAAGTGCTGCATGGGCGGTCACCAAGGCCTGCAACGCCATGGTGTTTTCCTCCATCAGGTAGACGATGCAGGGATTGGAATTGATGACCAATTCATAGGCCAGCCCGCGACCGCCTTTGCGATAGAGAAGCTCGTTGTAGAGGAAATGCTTGCCGAACGACCAATGCCGGTACATCAGCGGCATGCCGACCGACGAGTAGGCGTCGAGCATCTGCTCGGAAGAGATGACCTCCATCTGCACCGGATAGGTGTCGAGATGAAGCTGGTCGACCGCAATCGCCTCGATCTCCTCATAGACCCGCGACAGCTTTTTGAAATCCCAGTCGGATCCGGAGAAAAGCAACCCCGATTTGTTGGCCTGGCCAGCCATCCGGCACCCCTTACGCGCTCTTGGCCATAGCCGGCTGCCTGGCGAAAAGCTGGCGAAATACCGGGTAGATATCGGCCGGAGCGGCGATGCGCCTCATCTGGAAGTTCGGCCATTTTTGCTCGACGGCGCTATAGGCGCGCCAGAGCGAGGTGCCATTTTCGGTCGAGCCGAAAATATGACTTTCGCGTTCGTCGATGATCTCCACATAGGCGAAATACTGGCACAGGCGCATGAGCTTGCCGTGGAGCAGTTCTATGCAGCGCTGCGAGTCGGTGGCGAAATTGTCGCCGTCCGAAGCCTGGGCGGCATAGATGTTCCACTCCGTGGCCGGATAGCGTTGTTCTATGATGCGTTGCATTTCCTCCAGCGCGGTGGAAACGACCGTGCCTCCGCTTTGCGTGCAGTAGAAGAATGTCTCTTCGTCCACCTCCTGGGCCTCGTGCGTGTGGCGGATGAAGACGATCTCCGTGCGCTCATAGCGTCGGGTCAGGAACAGGTGCAGCAGAACGAAGAAGCGCTTGGCCAAATCCTTCTCGCGCTCGCCCATCGACCCGGAGACGTCCATCAGGCAGAACATGACGGCGCTGGCATTCGGCACCGGCTGCGGGTCGAAGCGATTGAAGCGGATGTCGACGGGATCGACAAAGGCAATGCGCTTTCGGCGGCGCTCCAGCCGCTCGAGTTCCTCCCGCAAAGTCAAGATGCGTTCGCGGGTCGCGGCATTTGGCGGCTTCGATTCCAGTTTGGCGAGCTGCCGGAGGATCGCATCCAGCTCCGGCTGCTTTGGGCGCCCAAGCGCGATACGGCGGGCGTGGCTGTTTCGCATCGTGCGCCCGACATTGATGTTGGTCGGTGATCCTGTTGCCGCAAAACCTGCCCGCCTTGGCTTGAATGCGAGTATCTGCTTGAGATTGAGCTTGACCAGATCCGGCAGTTCGAGATCCTCGAAAAAGAGGTCGAGAACTTCCTCGCGCGAAAGCACGAAGCGAAAGTCGTCCTCGGATGCCGTGTTTCCCGGCGACGAGGAACCTGCGCCGCCCTGCCCGGGTTTGGGCACCAGGTCACCGGGAATGAACGTCCTGTTTCCTGGCAGGATGTGCTGGCGCCGGCCGCTGTCCCTGGCATCGCTGAAGGTCGGTTCGCTGGTGCCTCTGTGAGGCATCGGCACGGCATGCCCGCTGTCCACATCGGCGATCCGGCCCGTCCTTATCTGGTCACGGATGCTCCGCTTGAGTTCTTCCCGCGCGCGCCTGAGAAAGCGCTGGCGATTGCCCAGGTTCTTGTCCTTCGGATTGAGGCGGCGGTCGATGAAGATCGGCATGGAACCATCCGGGCTTTTCTCAGCCCGCCTTGTTCACGCGCATGTACCAGTCGACCAGCCGCCGTACCTGCCGCTCGGTGTAGCCGCGTTGCACCATGCGCTGCACGAATTCATTGTGCCGCTTTTCCGTGACGCTGTCCTGCTTGGAGCCGAAACTGATCACCGGCAGAAGATCTTCGACCTGGCCGAACATGCGCTTCTCGATAACCTCGCGCAGCTTTTCGTAGCTTGTCCATGATGGGTTGCGGCCGTGGTTGCGTGCCCGGGCACGCAGCGTGAACTTGACCACTTCGTTGCGGAAATCCTTGGGGTTGGCGATGCCGGCCGGTTTTTCGACCTGCGACAATTCCTTGTCCAATATCTCGCGATTGAGGATCTGGCCCGTATCGGGATCCTTGTAGTCCTGATCTTCGATCCAGGCATCGGCATAGGCGATGTAGCGGTCGAATAGGTTCTGGCCATACTCGCTGTACGATTCCAGATAGGCCTTCTGGATCTCGTGGCCGATGAACTCGGCATAGCGCGTTGCCAGTTCCGACTTGATGAACTCGAGATAGCTCGCTTCCGTCTCCTTTGGGAACTGCTCGCGCTTGATCGCCTCTTCCAGGATGTACATCAGGTGCACGGGATCCGCCGCGACCTCGTTGGTGTCGTAGTTGAATGTCTGCGACAGGATCTTGAAGGCGAAGCGCGTGCTTACGCCGGTCATGCCCTCGTCGACGCCGGCGGCGTCGCGATATTCCTGAACCGACTTGGCCCGGGGGTCGACCTCCTTGAGGTTTTCGCCGTCATAGGCGCGCATCTTGGTGTAGAGCGGCGAATTGTCGTGCTCGGCAAGACGGGTCGAGACCGTGAACCGGCTGAGAATATCCAGCACTTCAGGTGCGCAGGGGCTGCCGGCCAGCTCGCTCTCGCGCAACAGTTTCTCGTAGATATGCCTTTCTTCGGTGATCCGCAGGCAATACGGCACCTTGACCACGAGGATGCGGTCGAGAAAGGCCTCATTATTCTTGTTGTTCTTGAACTGTTGCCACTCCGATTCGTTGGAATGGGCAACGATGATGCCCTGATAGGGGAAGGCGCCGAAATTCTCGGTGCCGTTATAGCTGCCTTCCTGGGTCGCCGTCAGCAGCGGATGCAGGACCTTGATGGGCGCCTTGAACATCTCGACGAATTCGAGCAGGCCTTGCGTGGTCCGGTTCAGCCCGCCGCTGTAGGAATAAGCGTCCGGATCGGACTGGCTGAAATCCTCCAATTGTCTGATGTCGACCTTGCCAACCAGAGCCGAGACATCCTGATTGTTCTCGTCGCCAGGCTCCGTCTTGGCTATAGCGATCTGGCGCAGCCGCGAGGGCATCAATTTCACCACGCTGAATTTGGAAATGTCGCCAGACAATTCATCAAGCCGCTTGGCCGCCCAGGGCGAGATAATGCCGTTGAGGCGACGCCGGGCTATGCCGTATTTGTCCTCCAGCAGATCGCCCATGCGATCGGGATGGAACAGGCCGAGCGGCGACTCGAAAATCGGACTGATCTGATTGCCGGCCTTGAGCGTGTAGATCGGGCGTTCCTCCATCAGTTTCTTCAGCCGTTCGGCCAGGGAGGACTTGCCGCCGCCGACAGGGCCGAGGAGATAGAGGATCTGCTTGCGCTCCTCGAGCCCCTGCGACGCATAGCGGAAATAGCCGGCGATGCGTTCGATCGTATCCTCCATTCCGTAGAAATCGGAGAAGGTGGGATACACCTTGACCGTGCGGTTGGAGAAAATGCGGCCGAGCCGCTCGTCCTTGCTGGTGTCGACCAGGTTCGGCTCGCCGATTGCCTCGACCATCCGTTCCGGCGCCGAGGCATACATTGACTTGTCTTCCCGGCAGGCAAGGAGATACTGCTGGAGGCTTATTTCCTCCTGGCCCGCGTTTGCATAAATCTCCGAAAACAGATCGAAGACGTCGGACTGGTTCTCACCCATGATGGTTGCCCTCAGAGCCATTCTGGCTGCCGCCCGGCTCATCTCATTCAACTACCGGGATGCATTGTGGTTCCCTCCACATTGGAGAGAGAGCGTGTATCTGCATCGAACTTGGACAGCACACAGTTACAATGCTCGTCTGATATCTCAGGTGGTGATGGCCAGAGGAGACCGTCAAGGGCAAATATCGATTTCGTGAACCGAACGGCAAAGCGAGTGCATTGATGCGGCTGGTACGGTGTTGAATCAGATCGTTGAGCACTCCCAAGTCTAACGGGATGCTCGTGGTGCGTGCGGGCATTCCTCGTCTACATATCGGGCCCAACGATCGGGAGATTGCGATGATCGATCGACGAAGCCTTATTCTGGTCTCCGCGGCGGCGATGTTGCCATTGGGCACATCGGTCGCATGGGGCCAGCGCCAACCCGTGCCGACAACCTTCGATTACGGGCCGGCCAAGCTCGATATCTATGCGCCGGATGGCGCACGCGGATTGCCGGTCGTCTTCTTCGTCCATGGCGGCGCCTGGCGCTCCGGCAAGCGCTCGCAGGTCAACGCGAAGCCGGCCTTCCTGCTCGCCAACGGGTTTTGCCTGGTCTCCATCGACTATCGCATGCTGCCCGAAGCGGAGGTCGCCACCCAGGCCGACGATGTCGAAAAGGCCTATGCCTATGTCCGCGCCAACATTGCCCGGCATGGCGGCGATGCCAGGCGGATCGTGGCCATGGGCCATTCGGCCGGTTGCCACCTCGTTGCGCTGACCGGCATGCGTGGCGGTCTACCGGGTGTGGCCGCGCTGCTTCTCGACGACACCAGGGCCTATAACCTCACCGCGCTTTCCAGGAATGGCGGCATGGCGGGGGCCTATGCGCGGGCCTTCCCCGATCCCGCGCAATGGGCGGCGTTGTCGCCGGCCAGTTATGTAGATGGCCACAAGCACCCGCCGACCTTCATCGCCTACTCAGGCGCTTCGGGCCGGGACGGGGACTCCAAGGCGTTCGCCGAGCGCTTGCGCGCCACCGGCACCAAGGTGACGCTGTTCGACGGCAGCGCCTATACGCACATGTCGATCAACCGCGATTTCGGCGAGGATGGCGACGCCTTGACCGGGGCGGCACTGGCATTCCTGAAATCGGCGGTTGGGTGATTGCGGCATCGAAACGGAGCTCTGAACGTCACCGCGAGGAGCGAGGAGGACCGGCCTACCAGCGCGTCTTTTCGCCGGGAGCCGCCGGTTCGATCGCCAGCGCGTGCAGGCCAGCCTTCAATTCGTCGGCCAAAAGCGCGTTGACCGCGCGGTGGCGCTCGATGCGGCTCATGCCGGCAAAATCCTGCGAAACAATGCGGACGCGGAAATGCGTCTCGCCGGTGCCGTCGAACGTAGCCTGGTGGCCGGATTCCACATGATGATGGCCGGCGTGCAGATGGCTTTCGTTGATGACGACCAGCCGCTCCGGCGAAAATGCCTTGCTCAACTTGTCTTCCATGGTTGCCTGTATGGACATTGCCGTCTCCCTTCACCACATATCGCCAGCGGGATCGCGGAAGCCGAACCGACTTCGTTGCATGCCGCGCTTCAACAAAATCGGTCCTCCGCCTGCTTTATGCCGCGATTCAGCGGTTAGGGCGATCATCGCGAAAATGTCAATTCTTGTTTCGCATCTGCGAACGCCCCATAAATGGGTTAGATGAAGCCGTATCCCAAATATTTCGAGAAGATCCGCATCCGCCAGGAGAAGGACGCGGAGCTGAAGTCGCACGCGCCGATCTGCCAGTGGGATGGCTGCAAGGAGGCGGGCACCCATCGCGCTCCGGTCGGGCGCATGAAGGAGGGCGAGTATTTCCGCTTCTGCTTCGACCATGTGCGCGAGTACAACAAGGGTTTCAACTATTTTTCCGGCGTTCCGGACACCGAGGTCGCCCGTTTCCAGAAGGAGGCGATGACCGGCCATCGGCCGACCTGGAAGATGGGCGTCAACGGCGCCTCGACGCGCTCGTCTCCCGATATGGCGCAGATGCGCTCCGGCCGCGCCGGCTACTACAACCGGATGCGCGACCCGTTCGACCTGTTCAAGGGGCCGAAGGATCCCCGGGAGGTGCGCGAGCGCAAGGCCAAGCCGCTTGAGGCCAAGGCGCTGGAAACGCTTGGCCTTGATACAAAGGCGACTGGCAAGGAGATCAAGGCGCGCTATAAGGAACTGGTGAAGCGTCACCATCCGGATGCGAATGGCGGCGACAGAGGTTCGGAAGACCGGTTCCGCGATGTGCTCCAGGCCTATCGCGTGCTCAAGCAGGCGGGTTTGTGCTGAGCGACCCAACGGTTCGTGTCGTTTTCCAACTTTCACAAGGGTGGAAAAGGCTCTAAGACCGCCCCCGGAGAAAATCGATTGCCGGCGAAATCAGTCGTTTCGCCCGTGGAGACGTGGATAGAGATGAACAAGGTCGATCGCGACATCGCCAACCTGCCCGACACCACGGTGTCGGTGAAGGACAAATTCGGCTTCGACTCCAAGATGGTGGTGCCGGCCTATTCGGTCACCAGCGAACATGTGCCCGACATCGATCCCGACTATCTTTTCGACAAGGCGACGACGATGGCGATCCTCGCCGGCTTCGCCTACAACCGGCGCGTCATGGTCTCGGGCTATCACGGCACCGGCAAATCGACCCATATCGAGCAGGTCGCGGCCCGCCTCAACTGGCCTTGCGTGCGCGTCAATCTCGACAGCCATGTCAGCCGTATCGACCTCGTCGGCAAGGACGCGATCGTGGTCAAGGATGGCTTGCAGATCACCGAATTCCGCGACGGTATCCTGCCTTGGGCTTATCAGCACAATGTGGCGCTGTGCTTCGACGAATATGACGCCGGCCGTCCGGACGTGATGTTCGTCATCCAGCGCGTGCTGGAATCGTCGGGTCGGCTGACGCTGCTCGACCAGAGCCGCGTCATCCGTCCGCATCCGGCGTTCCGGCTGTTCTCGACCGCCAACACGGTCGGGTTGGGCGATACCACCGGCCTCTATCACGGCACCCAGCAGATCAACCAGGCGCAGATGGACCGCTGGTCGATCGTCACCACGCTGAACTACCTGCCGCACGACAATGAGGTGAACATCGTGCTGGCCAAGGCCAAGCACTATCGCGACGGCAAGGGCAAGGACATCGTCAACAAGATGGTGCGCGTCGCAGACATGACGCGCTCGGCCTTCATCAATGGCGATCTGTCGACCGTGATGAGCCCGCGTACCGTCATCACCTGGGCGGAGAATGCCGAGATCTTCGGCAATATCGGCATGGCGTTCCGGCTGACCTTCCTCAACAAATGCGACGAACTGGAGCGCTCGGTGGTGGCCGAGTTCTACCAGCGCGCCTTCGGCGAGGATCTGCCGGAGAGCGCCGCCAATGTGGTGCTGGGCTAAGCAGAGCCTCGATGGCGGGTCCGGGCGACAATACGCGCAACAAGTCGAAGACGGGCTCTGAAGCCGACAGCTTCAAGCGTGCTGTCACCGTCTGCATGCGCGCCATCGCCGGAGACAAGGAGCTGGAAGTCGGCTTCGCCAAGGACCGCCCGGCGCTCGCCGGCAGCCGCGCCCGGCTGCCGGAATTGCCCAAGAAAGCGTCCAAGGCCGACATAGCCATCACCCGCGGCCTCGGCGATTCCATGGCGCTCAAGCGCGCCTGCCATGACGTGCGCATCCACAGCAGACTGGCGCCGGAAGGCAAGGCGGCCCGCGCCATCTACGACGCGGTCGAACAGGCGCGCGTCGAGGCGATCGGCAGCCGCGCCATGCAAGGGGTCGCCGACAATATAGGCTCGATGCTGGAGGACAAATACGCCAAGGCCAATCTCGTCGACGTCAAGGACAAGGCCGACGCCCCGATCGAGGAGGCGCTGGCGTTGATGGTGCGCGAGAAACTGACCGGCCGGCCGATCCCCAAGAGCGGCGAGCGGCTGGTCGAGCTCTGGCGCCCCTGGGTCGAGGAAAAGGCGAGCGCCGACCTCGACGGGCTGTCGTCCAAGCTCGACGACCAGCAGGCCTTCGCCCGCGTCGTGCGTGAAATGCTCGCCTCCATGGAAATGGCCGAGGAACTCGGCGACGAGCAGGAGACCGAAGACTCGGAGGACAATGACGATAACCAGCCGCAAGGCGAGGAACAGAGCGAGGAAGGCGGCGAGGACGATTCCGGCTCCGAACAGTCGCAGTCCGAGGATGCCGAGGCTTCCGCTGACGACGAGCAGTCGGCCGAGACCGAAGCCTCCGACGCCACTGCCGACGATTTGTCCGACGACGACGATGCCGATGCCGAGACGCCCGGCGAGGCGCGCCGCAACGACAACCCTTTCACCAACCTGCCGAAGGAGATCGATTACAAGGTCTTCACGTCAGCTTTCGATGAGACGGTGGGGGCGGAGGAGCTTTGCGAGGAAGAAGAACTCGACCGGCTGCGCGCTTTCCTCGACAAGCAACTCGCCAACCTGTCCGGCGTCGTCGGCCGGCTGGCCAACCGTTTGCAGCGCCGCCTGATGGCGCAGCAGAACCGGTCGTGGGATTTCGACCTGGAAGAGGGCTATCTCGACCCGGCACGGTTGGTGCGCGTCGTCATCGATCCGATGCAGCCGCTGTCCTTCAAGCAGGAGCGCGACACCAAATTCCGCGACACGGTGGTGACGCTGGTGCTCGACAATTCGGGTTCCATGCGCGGCCGGCCGATCACCGTGGCCGCCACCTGCGCCGACATTCTGGCGCGCACGCTGGAACGCTGCGGCGTTTCGGTCGAGATTTTGGGCTTCACCACGCGCGCCTGGAAAGGCGGGCAGGCCCGCGAGAAGTGGCTGAAGGACGGCAAGCCGCCGAATCCGGGCCGGCTGAATGACCTGCGCCACATCATCTACAAGTCGGCCGACCATCCCTGGCGGCGGGCACGGCGCAATCTCGGCCTGATGATGCGCGAAGGCCTGCTCAAGGAAAACATCGATGGCGAGGCGCTGCTGTGGGCGCATAACCGGCTGATCGCCCGGCCAGAGCAGCGCAAGATCCTGATGATGATCTCCGACGGCGCGCCGGTCGACGATTCGACGCTGTCGGTCAATCCGGGCAATTATCTCGAGCGCCATCTGCGCGCCGTCATCGAGCTGATCGAGACGCGCTCGCCGGTCGAGCTGCTTGCCATCGGCATCGGCCATGACGTCACCCGCTATTACCGGCGCGCCGTCACCATTGTCGATGCCGAGGAACTGGCCGGCGCCATGACCGAGCAATTGGCTTCGCTGTTCGCCGAGGAAAGCGCACGCGATACGCGGCGCGGCGGCATGCGGCGCGCCGGATGATCTTTTCGCACGGCGGATTTCGACAAGCACTTTTCGCCGCCATCGCCCTGTTTGCCGGTGCAGCCCCGGTGCCATCCAGTTCGGCCAGCGCGACCTCGGTTGAACCGGTCGAGGTCTCGGCCCGCCCGATCACCGAATTCCGTATAGGCCGTGCCGACAAGCAATTCGGTCCGCTCGAATTCGTCGGCGGGCTGGAGATGACGTCGCCGTCGCGCGATTTCGGCGCGCTGTCGGCCTTCCGTTTCCTGAAAGGCGGTCGCGACTTCGTCGGCGTCGCCGATACCGGATTCTGGTTCTTCGGCACCGTGACCCATGATGCGGACAAGCGCCCGTCAGGCATCGGGGACTTCCGCATGGAACAGATGGTCGATGCATCGGGCCAGCCGATCGACGAGAAATCGGAAGTCGATGCCGAGGGGCTTTCCGTCAAGGACGGCATTGCCACCGTGGGTTTCGAGCGCAACCATCGCGTCGCCCAGTTCAAAATTGGCTCCGACGATATGAAGGCGCCGTTCAGGCAGATGGATTTCCTGGTTCCGGCATGGGAGCTGCGCCGGAACCGAGGCTTCGAGACCGTCACCCACGCCAATGCCAATGGCCGCCACCAAGGCGGCCTGGTCGTGGTGTCGGAAAAGAGCTTGGACAAGGCCGGCAACATCTATGCCGCCATCATCGAAGGTCCGCACAAGGGCGTCTTCACCGTCAAGCGCAACGGCGATTTCGATATCACCGATGGGGCTTTCCTGCCGGATGGCGACCTTCTGCTGCTGGAGCGCAGTTTCACGATGGCAGGAGGCCTCAAGATGCGGCTGCGGCGCGTTGAGGGCGAGACCGTGGAGAAGGGCGCGGTCGCCGACGGTCCGGTGCTGCTGGAAGCCGATATGGGCTACCAGATCGACAATATGGAAGGGCTCGACGTCTGGAAGCGCGAAGACGGCGCGCTGATGGTGTCGCTGATCTCCGACGACAACCACTCGATCCTGCAGCGCAATCTCTATCTGGAATTCATTTTGCACCAGGACTGATTTGGCGCTCCAACTGCGAAGCTGAAGTTGAAGGTATTCAACGCCGGCTTCGATTTGGTCGGCTATTCATCAAATGACGGCGTCCGCTCAGGGTCGCGAGCCGTTGGTGGCGATCCAGATGACATGACGCGCGCCGCGCTTGCCGTTGGCGCGCGTGCTCACCTCCTCGACCGCGAAACCTGCCTGCTTCAGCCGCCGGGTGAAGCCGCTGTCCGGCCCTTGCGACCACACGGCAAGCACGCCGCCGGGCTTCAGTGCGGTGCGCGCTGCCGCCAGACCCTGCAGGCTGTACAGCGCGTCGTTGGATTTGTGAACGATGCCGTCCGGGCCGTTGTCGACATCGAGCAGGATGGCGTCCCAGACCGCGGGCCGGGATCTTATAAACTGCCCGACATCGGCCTCCCGGACGATGACGCGCGGATCGTCGAGACAGCCACCAAACAGTTCGGCCATCGGCCCTCGCGCCCACGCGATGACCGCCGGCACCAACTCCGCGACAGTGATTTCGGCATTCTCGCCCAACTCGGCGAGAGCGGCGCGCAGCGTAAAACCCATGCCAAGCCCGCCGATCAGCATTCTCGGCTGTCTGCGGCCGGCGATCCTCCGACAGGAGAGCCTGGCCAACGCTTCTTCCGAGCCGCTGAGGCGGCTGTTCATCAACTCGTTGGTGCCCAGCATGATCGAGAATTCGGAACCGCGCCGCTTGAGCCGAAGCTCCTGCGCGCCATCCGGGGTTTTCGCGGAGTCCAGCTGGATCCAGGGAATCACGGCCTAGACCGCAGCAACAGCCGGCTGGCTCCAGCGGGCGGCGAGCAGCCGATAGGGGATCAGTGCCACGACGGCGATGATCAGCTTCACGCTGAGGTCGCCAAGCGCCCAAGAGACCCAACGCATGGCCTCGACCGGCAGCACGCCCATCAGCGGCGCCGTTTCCAGCGCAAAACTGTCGCTTGGGCCAACGAAGGCGAAAGCCGCGGAGAAAGCGACGCTGAAGAACACGACGGTGTCGAACACCGAGCCGACCAGCGTGCCGACGATCGGCGCCCGCCACCAGCTCTGTCGGCGCAGACGGTTGAACACGGTCACGTCTAGCAATTGCGCGGTGAGGAAGGCCGCGCCGGACGCCGCCGCGATGCGCACCAGCCGGTCGGCGGCGGTCTCGAACTCGATGAAACCATGGCGGAACAGGAAGGGCGGCACGAGGACCGAGCAGACCACCGCCGTCATGAAGCCGACAAAGACGATCCGGCGCGCCACGGCAGGCCCGTAGCGGCGGTTGGCAAGGTCCGTGACCAGAAAGGAGAACGGGTAGGTGAACGCGCCCCAGGTGAGCAGGTCGGCCAGCGACAAGCCGCCGATCCGACCCTGCATCGGGAACTGCACGAGGATATTCGATGCCACGACGACAAGCGCCATGGCGGCCACGAAGGGCAGGTATCGCGAGAAGGAAGTCATTTTTTTATCCTGGGTAATGGAACCAGCGGAGCGTCATGCCGAAACCGGATCGCGCTCGCTTTGTTCGAGCATCGGATTTCCGAAACCGCCTTGCGGACGGCGACCCGATGTCCAAGGCCAACAAGAGGTTGGCCAGGGCGGTTGTCCCCCGCCTGAAGGCAGTTTACGCGGCAGCCTGCTCGGCGAGCTTCTTGGCGATCTGCTTCTTCAAGAGGCGCGCGCGCTGCGACAGCTCCTTGACGTCAGCCTTGGCCAGGAAGGCGTCGAGACCGCCGCGATGCTCGACCGAACGCAGCGCGTTGGCGGAAATGCGCAGGCGCACATTCTGGTTCAGCGCTTCCGAAATCAGCGTCACATTGACGAGGTTCGGCAGGAAGCGACGCTTGGTCTTGTTGTTGGCGTGGCTCACATTGTTGCCGGTCTGGACTGCCTTGGCAGTGAGTTCGCAGGTGCGGGACATGGTTCTAACCTTCAGTTCTCTCGGGGACCTGCCAAACCTTCGTGCCCACGCCGGGTGGCGCGCGGTTCTGGTCAAGCGGCCTTATGGAAAAAGTTGGCGTTCCATAGTTGCATTTCGCCCATGCGTCAAGCTCCAGCCTGGCCCAGCGGCATTTCATACTAAGGCCGGAATTCGTCGTATAAGCGGTTCCATAGGGACATGCCAGACCGGAGTTGTCCGCTTCCGGTTGAAATCAAGGATCCGATCGCGCCATGCTTCGCTTGCCCCATGCCCTTGCCGCCGCGCTGGCCGTCGCCTCGCCGTCGCCTGCGACGGCCGCCTCGCCGCAGTCCTTCAGGGGCGAATACACAGTGTCGTTTCTGGGCCTTTCTATCGCGAAATCAAGCTTTTCAAGCCATTATGAGAACGGCGTCTACTCGATCGACGGCAGCGTTTCCGCGGCTGGTCTCGCCAAGCTGTTCGATGACACGCGCGGCACGATCTCGTCCAAGGGTACGATTTCGGGCCAGAAGATGGTGCCGCAGGCGTTCCGCGCGGACTACACTTCCGGCAAGAAAGCCTCCGCCATCGACATTCGTTTTGCCAATGGCAACGTCATCTCGACGACGGTCGTTCCCGCGCCGGAAAAGCGCGATCCCGACAGTTGGGTGCCGCTTGGCGCCGGCGACCTGGCATCGGTGCTCGATCCGATGGCGGCAACCGTCATCCATGCCGGCAGCCTCGACAAGGTCTGCGGCCGCACCGTGAGGCTGTATGACGGCGAGATGCGCGCCAACCTGACGCTGAGCTACGCTTCAAAAGGGTCGATCTCGGTGCCCGGCTACAAGGGCGACACCGTCACATGCCGGATGGGTTTCGAGCCGGTGGCGGGCTACCGCAAGGGCCGCAAGGCGCTCAACTACCTCAAGAACAAAAGCCGCATAATGGTGACATTTGCGCCGCTCGGCCAAACCGGGGTATATGCGCCGATCCGCGCGACGGTCGGGACGCAGATCGGCACCTTGACCATCAGCGCCAGGCGTTTCGAAGCAATACAATAAGGCGCCACGCGCGCCGCTGGAGACAGAATGGGGCGCGCGACACTGATCGGCTTTTCGGCCGTGGCCATGTGGGCACTGCTGGCGTTGCTTACGGACGCATCCGGCAAGGTGCCGCCGTTCCTCTTGTCGGCGATCACCTTCTCGATCGGCACCGGGGTCGGGCTTTTCGCGCGCCTTTTCATGTCGGCCGCGGATAAAAGCCAGAGGATACCTCGCCAGGTCTGGGTGATCGGCATTGCCGGCCTTTTCGGCTACCACTTTTTCTACTTCACCGCGCTGCGCAACGCGCCGGCGGTGGAGGCCAGTCTGATCGCCTATCTGTGGCCGCTGCTGATCGTGCTCGGCTCGGCGCTGATGCCGGGCGAGCGGCTGGCCTGGAACCATATCGTCGGCGCGCTGCTTGGCCTTGCCGGCACCGTCCTCATCGTCACCAAGGGCGGCGGCCTCGCCTTCGACGCGCGCTATGCCTTCGGCTACGCCATGGCTGCCGTCTGCGCCGTGCTGTGGTCGTCCTATTCGCTCCTGTCGCGGCGTTTCCCGTCAGTGCCGACCAGCATCGTCACTTGGTTCTGCGCGGCGACCGCGCTGTTGTCGCTTGCCTGCCATCTGGCGCTGGAAGAGACGGTGCTGCCCGCGAGTGCCGGGCAATGGCTTGCCGTGCTCGGGCTCGGCCTGATGCCAGTGGGGGCAGCCTTCTATGCCTGGGATGTCGGGGTCAAGCGCGGCAACATCCAGGTGCTGGGCGCGGCAAGCTATGCCGCGCCGCTCCTGTCGACGCTGGTGTTGATCGCGGCCGGCGTCGCCGAACCGTCGCTGCGCATCCTCGCCGCTTGCGTGCTCATCACCGGCGGCGCTGCCCTGGCGGCAAAGTCGCTGTTCCTGCGCAAGCCCGCTGCTTCCGAAAGCGGAGCCGGTGCATCCGAAGGCGGAGCCCGGGCGTGACGATGCCGTTTCCAGGCGGCATCGACGCCAACGCCAATGCGACGCTGATCTTTTCGCTGGTGGCGGCGGTTGTCTACGCCTTCACATCAGGCATGGCGCCGACGCTCGCCCGTTCGGCGGCAAAAACGCTCGCCGTGGCCATGCTTGCCGTGCTGGCGGCGATGCAGGGCGGGCCGCTGCTACTGGTCGCCGCTCTTGCGCTGAGCGCCATCGGCGACGCCTTCCTGTCGCGGGATGGCGAAAAGATGTTTCTGGGCGGGCTGGGCAGCTTTCTCGCCGCGCATATCGTCTACGTCGTGCTGTTCCTGCGCAGCGGCGGGGGGATGGGAGTGCTGGGGGCCGAACCTTGGCGCGCGGCAATCGCACTTGCGATGGCGGTATTCGTTATTCTCATGCTGGCGGCGCTGTGGCGCCGCGTCGGCCCGGCCCTGCGAGCGCCGATCGCGGGCTATGTCGCGGCCATCCTCGCCATGGGCATTTCGGCGCTGACGACGAGCAGTGCCGCTGTTATCGGCGGTGCCGTGCTGTTCATGGCGTCCGACGCGCTGCTGGCCACGGAACGCTTCCTGGCGGCCGCCATTTCGCCACATCGCGCCTGGATGCGTTTGGCGGTCTGGGTGCTTTACTACGCCGCGCAGCTCGTGATCACGCTTGGTTTCCTGCTGCGCTAAGGGTTTCCGGCTGCGTCAGAGCTGTTTAGGCCGCCAACCAGGCTCCGCCAGTTCAAACGCCGCAAAGTCGAAGCCCGGCGCCACGGTGCAGCCGACCAGGGTCCACTCGCCCAGGCTGCGCGCCGATTGCCACCAGCCCGCCGGCACGACGATTTGCGGCCGCTCGCCGGCCGCAAGCTCGATGCCGAGCACCTGCTCGATCACCCGGTTAGCCTTTGGGCCGCCTTCTTCCCATATCGACAGCGCCAGCGGCGCGCCGGCGTAGAAGTGCCAGGCCTCGGCTGCATCCCTGACGCGATGCCAGGCGGAAACCTGGCCCTGCTCCAGCAGAAAATAGATCGCCGTCGAGTGGCCTCGAGCTCCGCCGCCACCGTCGCGAAAGGTTTCCGTGTACCAGCCGCCTTCCGGATGCGGCTTCATGCCAAGGATGACGATGATTTCTGCGGAACTCGTCATGGTTTCGACCAGTGTCGCTTGGCCTAGAAATTATCCTTGCGCTTGCGGATCTCGGCAAAAACCTCGACATCCGACGCCTTCTCCATGCCGAGATGCCTGCGGATTGCCGGATCGTGCCAGCGCAGGAAAGGGTTGGTCGACAATTCCTCGCCGATCGTGGTCGGCAGCGTCGGCTTGTTATCGGCGCGCAGCGCTTCAATTTTTGCCGCGCGTTCCTTCAATGCCGAATTGGTCCGGTCGACGCTCAGCGCGAAACGGGCGTTGGCGAGCGTGTATTCGTGCCCGCAATAGATCACGGTCGCGGCAGGCAGTGCCGCGAGCTTCTTCAGGGATCCATACATCACCGGCGGCTTGCATTCGAACAGCCGCCCGCAGCCGAGCGCGAACAGCGTGTCGGCGGTGAACGCCACTTTCGATGCCGGCAGGTGATAGGAGACGTGGCCGGCGGTGTGGCCGGGGGTGGCGATCACTTCGATGCGCTCCTCGCCGAGATGCAGGATCGAACCGTCCTCGACAGTGTCGTCAATGCCGGGAATCTTGGCCTTTTCGGCTTCGGGACCCACGATGCGCAGCTTGAAGCGCTGCTTCAGCGCCAGATTGGCCTCGACATGGTCGGCATGGTGATGCGTGGTCAGGATCATCGTCGGCGTCCAGCCGGTGCGCTTGACCGCAGCCAGGATCGCCGCTTCTTCCGGCGCATCGATAAGCGCGGTCTGACCGCTTTTGGGGTCATGCACCAGCACGCCGAAATTGTCGCTGCGGCACATGAACTGTTCGATTTCGACCGCCATCGCATCTCTCCATCTTTCGCCGCAGACATAGGACGCCGACGCGCGGATGTCATCCCGGAGATGACTAATGTCAGGATGTCATTCGACATCCGGGATCTCGGGACGTCGCGGCCTTTTGTTGAAACCCGCCGATATCGCGGCTACATCCCTGACATGCATTCCGACATCGTCGATCTCCGCTCCTTCTATTCGACAGCGCTCGGTCGCTTCGCCGAGCATTCGATCACCATGGCCTTGTCATCGATATGGGCCACCGTGCCCAATGAGCGGCTTGTCGGGCTCGGCTACACCTTGCCTTGGCTGGAACGGTTCGGCAGCGACGCCGAGCGGGTGTTCGCCTTCATGCCGGCGACGCAGGGCGCCGTGGTCTGGCCGGCGGCGGGACCGACGGCGACGGCTCTGGTTTTCGACGAGGAACTGCCGCTGGTCGATTCCTGCATCGACCGCATGCTGCTCGTGCATTCGCTCGAGCATGTCGAAAACCCGCGCGAAACGCTGAACGAGATCTGGCGCGTGCTGTCGCCGGCCGGCCGGGTGGTCATCGTCGTGCCCAACCGGCGCGGCGTCTGGGCGCGGTTCGAGCACACGCCGTTTGGCAATGGCAGGCCGTTCTCGCGCGGTCAGCTCACCGAGTTGCTGCGCGAGGCGAATTTCACGCCCGCCGCCTGGTCCGACGCCCTGTTCTTTCCGCCATCGCGGCGGCGTTTCATGATGCGCTTCCACAATATGGTGGAGCGCGCCGGCCGGCGGCTGTGGCCGATCTTTTCCGGCGTCATCGTGGTCGAGGCGCAGAAGCGGCTCTATCAGGGCGTGCCGGCCGCCCAGCGCGCTTCCCGACGGGTTTTCGTGCCGGTGCTTTCGCCGCATGCAGCAACGCGGCTCGGCCGGCGAATAGAGACCGGGGGCACGACATCGCCGGGTCCGCGAATGACACCTTCGTGATCATGCCAGAAACTTGCGCCGGACGGCATTTCGCGACCTATCTGTCGCTGACGGGCTCGCAGCCTGGCTGAGTGACCAGTGGCGTCACTACACTTCATCCGGTTTTCAGCACCGCTTTTGAACGCAAGGACTTCAGCTCATGGCCGATTATCCGGACAATGATGCCTCTGCCCGGCCTATCGCTGCGGTCGAAGCTTCGAGCCTGCGTGATCAGGTGGCAACCATCAAGCTGGTGCTTGCCGGGTCGCCGGTCCGCAAAGGGCTACGCTGGGCCTCCATCGGAATGGTTGCCGTCATTGTCGCGACCTCGATCGGCCAGGTTCTGCTCAACCGCTGGAACCAGCCTTTCTACGATGCGCTTGCACGCCGCGACATGCAGGCCTTCCTGCACCAGCTCGCCGTTTTTGCCGCGATTGCCGGTGGGCTTCTTGTGCTCAATGTCGGCCAGACCTGGCTCAATCAGACGATCCGGCTGAAGCTGCGCGAGGCGCTGACGCTCGATCTGATCGATGGATGGATGCGGCCGGCGCGCGCTTTTCGCCTGGCGCATGCAGGCGCCATCGGGGTCAATCCCGACCAGCGCATGCAGCAGGACGCGAGCCATCTTTCCGACCTGTCGACGGATCTTGGCGTTGGCCTGCTGCAATCCCTAATCCTGCTCGCCTCCTTCGTCGGCGTGTTATGGGAGCTGTCCTCGGGCTTCGTCTTCCATGTCGGCGGGACGTCGCTCGCCATACCGGGCTACATGGTGTGGGCGGCCATCCTCTATGCCGGAACGGCTTCCTGGCTGAGCTGGCTGGTCGGACGGCCACTGATCCACCTCAACAGCGACCGCTACACACGCGAGGCGGAGCTGCGTTCCTCGATGGTGCGCGTCAACGAGAACATCGATGCCATCGCGCTCGCCCGAAGCGAGCCCGATGCCAGGCGGCGGCTGGAAACCGACCTGGGCACCGTGCTCGGCGCCATGCGACGCATCTATAACGCCCAGATCAATCTCGCCTGGGTGACGGACACCTATGGCTGGATCACCGTGGTGGCTCCCATCCTGGTCGCTTCGCCGGTCTATTTCGCGGGCGATATCAGCTTCGGCGGACTGATGATGGCGGTCGGCGCCTTCAATCAGGTCCATTCTTCATTGCGTTGGTTCATCAACAATATCGGCAGCATCGCCGATTGGCGAGCGACGCTGATGCGCGTCGCCGATTTCCGCATTGCGCTGGATGAGACCGATGTGCTGCACGGCCAGGAAAGGCGCATCGAATTCGGCGAGAATGCAAACGGCAAGCTGACCTTCGAGAAACTCGAAGTGGCCTCGCCGGAGGGCTGCACGAGGCTCGCCGACCAGCATGTCGAGATCCACGCCGGCGAACGCGTCATGCTCACCGGCGAGCCTGGCGCGGGCAAGACGCTGTTCTTTCGCGCCATTGCCGGCCTGTGGCCGTGGGGGAGCGGGCGCATCGGCATGCCGGCGGGAGAGACGCCCATCTTCGTGCCGCGCACGCCTTACTTCCCAACCGCCACGCTGCGCGAAGTGCTCGACCGCGTGGACGGGGTTGCGCCGGCAAGCGATGCCGATATCTCAGCCGTGCTGGCCGAGATCGGCCTGGAACACCTGTCGTCGTCGCTCGGCCGCAGCGCGCGCTGGGAGCATGAACTGGCCGACGACGAACTGCGCCTGCTGGCCTTTGCCCGCCTCGTGCTGCGCCAACCAAAATGGGTGATCATCGATGAGGCTCTCGATGCCTTCGACGGACCGACACTGCGGCGGGTGTTGTCGATGCTGGAGAAGCGGCTGGGCGGGGCGACGATCCTCAATATAGGCCGCGGCCAGCACAACAATCAATTCTTCCCGCGCGCACTGACCATCGTGAAGGCGTCCGGCGTGCCGGCTCTGAAGCCCGCGCGCATAAGGGCAGGCGCAATCGAGCCGCCGCCGGCCGCTCCTCGCCGCAAGAAATAGCACTTCCGGCATCTATTCGGACCAGCCCGCGCCACGCCACGCGGCAGCTTTATTTCGCCGTGATCGCGAGGGAAGATCGCACCGGAAACATAGCTTGAGCCGGCGATGCTTGATGCTCTCAGCCTGCTTGCCTGCCTGGCCTGCACCGAGGCCGCCGTGACTGCGCCTGCGCCGGATAGTCTGGCCGTTGATGTCCAACTGGTGCTGGCGGTCGATATCTCATTGTCGATGGACGAGAAGGAGTTCGCCCTGCAGCGCGCCGGCTATGTGGAGGCGCTGCGTCATCCCGACTTCATCAAGGCGGTCCGCGCCGGGAACGCCGGTCGCATCGCGCTCACCTATTTCGAATGGGCCGGCACTGTGCGCGATGACGCGCTCATCGGCTGGCAGGTCATCGACGGCGCCGAGAGCGCCAACGCCTTTGCCGACAAGATAGCGGCTCGTCCGTTCCGCAGCTTCCGCGGCACGTCGATCTCCGGCGCGCTCGCCTTCGGCGCGGGGCTCTTCGACCGCACCGCTTACGAAAGCGAACGCAGCGTCATCGATATTTCCGGTGACGGACCGAACAATATCGGGCCGCCCGTCACCGCCACGCGGGATGCGGCAAACGCCAGAGGCATCGTCATCAACGGCCTGCCGATCCTGATCAATCCATCGCCCACCTTCAGCCACCTCGACCGGTATTACGCCCAGTGCGTCACCGGCGGGCCGGGCTCCTTCGTGCTGCCGATTTATACAGCCGCCGAATTTTCGACGGCAATCCGGCGCAAGCTGATTCTCGAAGTGAGCGGCGTTCAGAACGAGACCAGGATCATTCCCGCCGAAGCCGAGGCTCCGATCGACTGCCTGCAAGGCGAACGCGACAGACGGTTCTTGTCGGATCCGTATTTCCCGGAGCTCGATCGCTGAGCCTTCGCCGGGCTATGCATTCCAACCTGCTGATGACCTTCGTCGCAGAGATCAGCTTGCAGCTCGACTTCGCCCGAAAAGGGGGTGTCATAGCCACCTCCGGGATGGCCCTTATCGCTTCAACAAGAACACCGCTTGCTGGCCGAAGAAGTTCCAGAACCACCATGGCATCGACAGGCCGATCTTCTGGCCGTTGGCGTCGAGCGCGGTCGCCCTTTCCACGGTCGCGCCAAGCTCCTCGCACAGATTGACGAAGTCGCGGATGGTGCAGAAGTGGATATTTGGCGTGTCGTACCAGGAATAGGGCAGGTCCTTGGTCACCGGCATGCGGCCCTTGACGAACAGCGACAGGCGCACCCGCCAGTGGCCGAAATTGGGGAAGGACACGATGGCGTGTTCGCCGATCCTGAGCAGTTCGTCGAGAACGAGCTTCGGGTTGCGGGTCGCCTGCAAGGTCTGCGACAGGACGACGAAATCAAAACCCTTGTCGGGATAGAATTCGAGATCCTTGTCGGCGTCGCCTTGCACGACCGAGAGGCCGCGCGCCACACATTCGTTGACGCCGCGCTGCGACAGCTCCAGTCCGCGGCCGTCGATCTGCTTGGTCTCCTGCAAAAGCTCGAGCAGCGAGCCGTCGCCGGAACCGACGTCCAGCACCCGCGATTGCGGAGGGATCAGACCGGCGATCACCTCGAGATCGACGCGCTGGGCGCGGTTGACGCTCATGGCTTGCCCCTTGTCGTGGCGCATGATCCTTGATGCACAAGACTGTAACTTTGCCGGGTCATGCGCCGAGCCCTCTCGCTCGCGCGGCCGAGCCGATGAAGCCATTGATGGCGGCGAACAGTTCCGGCTCGTCAAGCAGGAAGGCGTCGTGCCCGCGATCGGTCTCGATCTCGACGAAGGACACCGACGCGCCGGCGGCATTCAGCGCATGGACGATCGAGCGGCTCTCCTCTGTCGGAAACAGCCAATCCGAGGTGAACGAAACCAGGCAGAAGCGTGTCTTGGTGCCGGCAAAAGCATCGGCCAGCCTGCCGCCATGGTCGGCGGCGAGGTCGAAATAGTCCATGGACCGCGTCATGTAGAGATAGGAATTGGCGTCGAAGCGGTCGACGAAAGTCATGCCCTGGTGACGCAGATAGCTCTCGATCTGGAAGTCGGCGTCGAAGCCGAAGGTCAGAGCTTCGCGGTCCTGCAGGTTGCGGCCGAACTTCCGGTGCAAGGCGGCTTCCGACAGGTAGGTGATGTGGGCGGCCATGCGCGCCACGGCGAGCCCCTTTTCCGGGCGTTTGCCGTGGTCGAAATACTTGCCGCCATGCCATTCGGGGTCCGCCATCACGGCCTGCCGGCCGACCTCGTGGAAAGCGATGTTCTGCGAGGAATGACGCGCGCCGGTGGCGATCGGCAGCGCCGAGAAAACACGCTCCGGATAGCTCGACGCCCATTGCAGCACCTGCATGCCGCCCATCGACCCGCCGAGCACGCAAAACAGTTTTTCGATGCCGAAATGATCGATCAGCATCTGCTGGGCACGCACCATGTCGCGGATGGTGATGACCGGAAGGTCGAGCCCATAAGGCTTGCCGGTGGCGGGATTGGTGGATGCCGGGCCGGTGGAACCGAGGCAGCCGCCGATGACGTTTGAGCAGATGACGAAGAAACGGTTGGTGTCGATGATCTTGCCGGGGCCGATCAGCACTTCCCACCAACCCGGCTTGCCGGTCACTGGATTGGTGCTGGCCACATGCTGGTCGCCGGTCAAAGCGTGGCATACGAGAATGGCGTTGGAACGGGCGTCATTCAGCGTGCCGTAGGTCTGGTAGGCGATCTGGAACGGCGACAGCAGCGTGCCGGCGTCGAGCTTGAGCGGCTTGTCGGCGCCGAAGCGCACGACCGGACTCGACGGTTGGTCTGCCTCGTTGTTGGTTCTGCCAGCGCGCTGAGCGGCCATCTCGTCTCTCTTGCTGCACCCTTGCCTTTTACGGAAATCGCTACCGATGTCAGCGCGGCCGATGCGTTCGTCCGGCCGGCCGCGGACAATAAAAAACCGGCAATGCCTTCGCAAAGCCGGTTACGTCACGCAAACGGCCCTTTAGCGAATTGTTTAACGTGGCTGCAAGCCGACCGGCCAAATCACCACGGAACTGTTGCTGCCCTTCTAGAACTCACCTGCCCCGCCGTCAATGCCAACTGCTGGCACCACTGCCACCTCTCGACATTGCCGGCCATGGCTTGTATTTCCGCAGCGGCTTCCAGGACGGAAGCGTTCTCGACGGATTTGCGATATGAGCCAGACCCCGGACAAGGCACGTCCAACCCCGCGCGCGGGCATCATGGACATCGAGGCCTATGTGCCGGGCAAGAGCTCGGCCCCCGCCGGGGTGGACAAGGTCCACAAGCTGTCGTCGAACGAGAACCCGCTCGGCCCCTCGCCGAAGGCAATCGAGGCCGCGCGCGAGGTCGCCGCCAAGCTCGACGTCTATCCCGACGGCACCGCCCGGCGCCTGCGCGAAGCAATCGCCGAGGTGCATGGTCTGAACGCACAGAACATCATCTGTTCCAACGGCTCCGACGAGATCCTCGGCCTGCTGGCGCAGACTTATCTGGCGCCCGGCGACGAGGCCATATTCACCGAACACGCCTTCATGGTCTACAAGATCTACATCCAGTCGGCGGGTGCGACGCCTGTCGCGGTCAAGGAGACCGAGGAGCGCGCCGACATCGATGCGATCCTGGCGGCCGTCACGCCACGTACGAAGATCGTGTTCCTCGCCAATCCCAACAATCCGACCGGCACTTACGTGCCGTTCGAGGAGGTGCGTCGCCTGCATGCCGGCCTGCCGAAGAACGTGCTTCTGGTGCTCGATGCCGCCTATGCCGAATATGTCAGGCGCAACGACTATGAGGCCGGCATCGAGCTCGCGGGCAGCTCTCAGAACGTGGTCATGACCCGCACCTTCTCCAAGATCGGACTTGGCGGGGCGCGGATCGGATGGATGTATGGGCCGATGCACATCGTCGACGCGATCAACCGCGTACGCGGTCCCTTCAACGTCAATGCGACGGCGATCGAGGCCGGCATCGCCGCCGTCCGCGACCGCGCCCATATCGAGCGCAGCGTCGCGCATAACGAGACCTGGCTGGCCTGGCTGAGCGAACAGATGACCGGGCTCGGGTTGCGGGTGACGCCCAGCGTCGGCAATTTCCTCCTCATTCATTTTCCCGACGACGGCAAGCATTCGGCCGCGGCGGCGGACGATTATCTCACCCAGCGCGGCTACATACTGCGGCGTGTTTCGGGCTATGGCTTTCCCAACGCACTGCGTATGACGGTCGGCACCGAAGAGGCCAATCGCGGCGTTGTCGCGGCACTCACGACATTCCTGAAAAGCTAGAACGCCATGGCATCACCGATGTTCGAAAAGATCGCGCTGGTCGGCATCGGCCTGATCGGCTCGTCGCTGGCCCGCGTCATCCGCCGCGAGGGCCTGGCCGGCCATGTCGCCATCTCGACGCGCAGCGCCGCAACGCTGGCGCGGGCGCAAGAGCTTGGGCTGGGCTCCTCCTACGCCATAGATGCCAAGGAAGCGGTCCGCGATGCCGACCTGGTTATCGTCTCGGTGCCGGTCGGCTCGTCCGGCGCGGTGGCGCAAGAGATCGCGCCGGCGCTGAAGAGGGGCGCCATCGTCACCGATGTCGGCTCGACCAAGGCTTCCGTGATCGCACAGATGCAGCCGCATATACCCGGTGGGGTGCATTTCATTCCCGGCCATCCGCTGGCCGGCACGGAGAAATCTGGGCCCGATGCCGGTTTCGCCGATCTGTTCGACAACCGCTGGTGCATTTTCACCCCGCTGCCGGACACGGATCCGGACGCGCTGGAAAGGCTTTCCGAATTCTGGCGCCGTTGTGGCGCCAACATCGACACGATGGATCCGCAGCATCACGACATGACACTGGCCATCGTCTCGCATTTGCCGCACATCATCGCCTACAACATCGTCGGCACCGCCGATGACCTGGAATCGGTGACCAAGACGGAAGTCATCAAATATTCCGCTTCCGGTTTCCGCGACTTCACGCGTCTCGCCGCCTCAGATCCGACCATGTGGCGGGACGTGTGCCTGCACAACAAGGACGCGATCCTGGAAATGCTGGCGCGGTTCTCGGAGGATCTGGCTTTTCTGCAGCGGGCGATCCGCTGGGGCGACGGCGACAAGCTGTTCGACCTGTTCACCCGCACCCGCGCCGTGCGCCGCTCGATCATCGAGGCCGGCCAGGACATCGACGTGCCGGATTTCGGCCGCCAGGCGGTCGAGCATCCGGCGAAAAACTAGGCTCCTTCAGGCCAGGTCGCCGCCATCATCGCCAGTGTCTCGGCACGATCGGGCGCGCCCAGCCTGCCGCCGAAGCGCTGGCATTTGAGCGCTGCGGCCGCGCTGGCAAAGCGTAGCGCCTGCTCGATCGGCATGGCTTGCGCCAATCCGGCTGCGAATGCGCCATGAAAGACGTCGCCGGCTGCCAGCGTATCCACCACCTTGACCTTTGGCGCAGCGACGTGGCGTACGCAACCGGCCTGCCTGTCATGCCACCAGGTTCCAGCCCCGCCGGCGGTTACCGCGACGAAAGCGTCGGTGCACGAGGCAAGGTCGGCGCATGCGGTCTGCGGGTCCACCGCCTGGCCGCAGACGATGCGCGCCGCCGGTTCGGAGGCGACGATGTGCGAGGCGAGCGGCAACAGCCGCTCCAGCACTGCCAATGGCGCGGTGTCGGCATCGAGGATCCCGGGGCGGCGGGCAGCGCGCGCAGCGCTGAGGGCCAGCGCTGCCGCACCCGGCCAGCGCACATCGACCAACACGGCATCGAAAGCGGTGAGATCGGCGACCGGCAAGCCGTCGGGATCGGCCTGGGCGCGCTGATCGTAGAAAGGCACGATGATGCGCTCGCCATGGCCATCGACGAGGATCGCGGCCAGCGCCGAGGACGCTCCGGCGACGCGACGGACGAGGCTGCAATCAACGCCCTCCGCCTCGATGCCCGATATCAGCTGGTCGCCGACCTGATCATCGCCGGCGCTCGCCCAAAGCCACACTTCGGCGCCCAGCCGGCGTGCGGCGCAGGCGGCACTCGTGGCCATGCCGGAAGCGATCTGGACGCCATCGGCGGCCATGAACTTGCCCTGATGGACGGGAAGCGCTTCGACGCGGAGAATGGTGTCGAGCGTCAGCGCGCCGACGCTCAGGAGTTTTGCCGGTCTGTCCATTGGGGATGCTTAGTCGACCGGCTTGATCTTGCCCAGCGGGATAAAGCCGAGCGAGGCCTTGCCCTTGACCACCTTGAGCGGCATCGACGGTTCGTTGCCGAGCAGTGCCAGGGCGGCAAAGCCTTGTTCGATCTGGTTCTTCTGTTCGGGTACGGCGGCCCCGAGAATGGCGGCCACGGCTTTCGGGTCTTTCAGTCTGATCATCAGGTCGGCATCGACCAGGCCCTCGGCGTCGACCGACAGCGGCCCGGAAACGGCGACATGCGCCGTGCCCGACGACAAATCGAGCCTGCGGATCTCGACGGCCTGGCCGCGCAGGCTTTTCAGTTGCGTGCCGATCAGGGCCAGGCCGTTCTTCAGCGTCGCCTCGCCACTGGCGTCGAGCGGCGGCAGGACGCGGCCCCCGATCGCATCGGGGTCGATCTCCAGATCGCCGAAGCTGCCGATATAGTCGATATCCCTGCCGTTCGGCTGCAGCTGGCCCGCCGCCTTGCCGGCGCTGAACAGTTGCACCGGATCGGTGTCGTCGGCCGGATCGGTCTGGCCGGACAGGCCCTCGGCCGTGAGCGAAATGCGCCGTGGCAGCGGCCATGAGAGCTTGACGTTGGCCTTAAGATCATCCCAGTCGATCCACAGCGGCACCATGCCCGGAACCGAGGTCCTGAGCGGACCGCGCAGGTCCGCGACCGGCGACAGCGGCTGGATGATCTGGGCGACGGCGTTGAAGGAGCCGGCAGAGGCGGCAACGTTCTTGGCATCGTCCTCATAGGCAAGATTGTCGCAGGAGACGGCGAAGCTCAGGGGGTAACCGCTGACCTGGAGATTGGCGCAGCCGGCCTCGATGCCACTCTTGTTGAGCGTGGCGACCGCCTTGTCGGCTTCGCTCCGGACCCTGTCGGCGAGATAGAACCAGCCGCCGCTGTAGATGGCGAACAGCGCGATGACAAACGCTGCAAGCCAGAACAGGCGGCGGCGATGCTTCGGCTGGCGTTCGTCAGTGGACGTCATGCTGCGGTTCTCGTTCACGCATGGGGGCTGTGGGCGGGCTGTCGATTCTGGCAACGACAATAGGTAGACAGAGATGGACGGAAAAAACACCGATTCCGGTGTGGTGTTGCCATTCTTACGCAATCAGGCACGGCGATATGGGCGATTTTTGGGTGTTTGGCTATGGTTCGTTGATATGGCGGCCGGGGTTCGCGCATGTCGAGACAAGGCGGGCGCGCCTGCATGGCTATCGTCGCGCGCTGTGCGTCTATTCCTTCGTGCATCGCGGCACGCGGGAACGTCCGGGGCTGGTGCTCGGCCTTGACCGCGGGGGTTCCTGCGTCGGGCTGGCTTTCCGGGTGCCGGGCGAGTTGCGGGACGAGGTCATCGCCTATCTGCGTGAGCGCGAGCTGGTCACCAATGTCTATCTCGAGCGCATGCTCAATGTCCGCCTTGACGGCGGCGGCACGGTCGAGGCCGTGGCCTATATCGTCGACCGCAATCATGAGCAGTATGCCGGTGCGCTCGATGCGGCCCACGCCGCTGATGTGGTGCGCGGCGCTGTCGGCCAGTCCGGCAATAATGAGGATTATGTGTCGAGCACGCTGGACCATCTCCGGGCGCTCGGCATCCGCGATCACTGGTTGGAAGACGTGGCCAGGCGGATCGCGCCTTTGTGAAGCGCTGGCTCTGCGGAAAAGCCCGGTGAGGCCTTTGACCTCGATGCGGCAAGACCTAGCTTAGGCCTCGAACCCGCAATGGGCGGCAGCCGCCCAATCCCACCCACGGAGATCAGCCTTGCAGAAACGCCGTCTCGGTCGCACCGACCTCTCCATCGCGCCGCTGGTTCTGGGCGGCAATGTCTTCGGCTGGACGGCCGACGAGAAGACCTCGTTCGACCTGCTCGACCGCTTCGTCGGCGCTGGGCTGAACGCGGTCGATACAGCGGACGCCTATTCGCGCTGGGTGCCTGGCCACCAGGGCGGCGAATCGGAAACCATCATCGGCAAATGGATGAAGGACCGCGGCAACCGCGATAAGGTCGTGGTGGTCACCAAAGTCGGCTCGGATATGGGACAGGGCCACAAGGACCTGTCCGCCGCTTACATCGAAAAGGCCGTCGATGCTTCGCTGAAGCGGCTGCAGACCGAGTTCATCGATCTTTATCTGTCGCACTGGCCGGATCCGACCACGCCCTATGAGGAAACCCTCGGCGCCTATGAAAAGCTGCTCGCCAAGGGCAAGATCCGTTATGCCGGCTGCTCGAATCTCGACGCCGGCCAGTTGCGCGCCGCGCTCGACGTGGCAAGCCTGCGCAGCCTGCCGCGCTATGAAGTGCTGCAGCCGGAATACAATCTCTACGACCGCTCGTCGTTCGATGGCCCGCTGCGCGATCTCTGCATGGCGGAGGACATCGGCGTGATCACCTATTTCAGCCTGGCCAAGGGTTTCTTGAGCGGCAAATACCGCAGCGAGGCCGATCTCGGTCAAAGCCCGCGCGGCGGCGGCGTGAAAGATTACCTCAATGCGCGCGGTATGCGCATCCTCGCGGCACTCGATGCGGTGTCTGCCAGGCATTCGGCCAAACAGGCGGAAGTGGCGCTTGCCTGGGTCATTGCCCGGCCGGGCGTCACCGCGCCTATCGCCAGCGCCACCAAGCCTGAACAGATGGACAGCCTGATCAAGGCGGTGTCGCTGGAGCTGAGCGCCGACGACATGGCCGAGCTCGACAAGGCGAGCGGCTGAGCCGTCAGCACCGCGCACGATCGTCCAAGACGGTCGCCCCGACCTTGCCATACCGTCATTGACGCTTGGCAAGACAGGAGGCGCGGATGGCAGGCCCGCTTTTTTCGCAGCCGGATATGTGGCGTCAGCTCGTTGCGCTGATGCTTGCCGCCACGGCCGTCATGGGCAGCCCGGGACCGGCGACGATAAGCGTCACCGCCGTCGGCGCGGCGTTCGGCCTGCGCCGTTCCCTGAGCTACGCCTTGGGGGTCATCCTGGGCACGATCGCCGTGCTTCTGGTCGTGGCAAGCGGGGTGAGCGCCATGCTTGCCACGATGCCGCGGCTCGCGCCGCTGCTTGTCGCGGCGTCGGCTGCCTATATCCTCTATCTCGCGTTCAAGATTGCCAGCGCGCCGCCCCTGGCGGCGAATGCCGGCGAGGCCGCGCGACCGACATTCACCGGCGGGTTCCTGCTGGCGGTGGGCAACCCGAAGGCTTATGTGGCCATCGCCGCGGTGTTCGCCGGCGCGTCCGCGGATTCGGGCGCCGGCGCCATCGGCACCGGGCCGAAGCTGACCGCTCTCGCATTCATGATCGTCGCCATCCATGCCGTGTGGCTGCTTGCGGGCGCTGCTTTCGCGCGCTTTCTTCGCAGGCCGGTGGCTTCGCGCATCATCAATCTGGTCTTTGCCGCGACGCTGGTGCTGACGACCGCACTGGCTGTGTTCGCTTGAACGTTGCGCGAGCCGCCATCGGCGCGCCGAAGGCCGCACTTCAGGCTTTGGCGCCGAGTTCCCGCAGCCGCTTGACCGCCGTCGGCGGCAAGGCGGGCGGATTGGGTGCACGGGACGCGTCGATGAGGAACTGGTCGCAGGCGGTTTCGGTTTCGCCGATCAGCCGCCGCATGAATTCCTCCTTGTCCAGGCCCGGCGGGATCGGCGGCAGGAAGCGCGCCTTGATGGTGCCGGGATAGCGCAGGAACTTGCGGCGCGGCCAATAGAGGCCGGCAACATGGGCGACCGGCACCACGGGAATGCCGAGCTGCGCATAGATTTCGACGATGCCGTATTTGTAGGCGGGTTCGTCGCCGGGCGCGCGGCGGGTGCCTTCGGGATAGATGATGAGCTGCCGCGGGTTGCGCGCGATTTCTTCCTTGGTCGCCGCAACCACCGCCTTCAGCGCCTTGGAGCGGCTGCCGCGGTCGACCGGGATCATGCGCATTTTCAGGATGTACCAGCCGAAGAACGGAATCCAGGTCAGCTCGCGCTTCAGGATGTAGAGTGGATCCTGGAGATAGGGGAAGAAGGCGATCGCGTCCCAGAAGGACTGGTGCTTGGGCGCCAGGATGAAGGAACCTTCGGGCAGATTTTCCACCCCGATGATGTCGCTCTTGGTCCCGGCGATCTTGTCGTAGAGCCACATCGAGGTGCGCGACCAGAACTTCGGCACGAACCAGGCGCGATGGCGCGGCGACAGGAAATAATAGGGAGTCCAGAGGATCATCTGGACGATCAGATTGATGTAGAAGACGAAGTTGAACGCCAGCGATCGGACTTGGAGCATTGGGGGAGGCCCGGTAAGGAGGTGTGCGTTGGTTACACCAAGCGGGCGCAAAAAGGAAATGGCCGAAGATGCCCCCGAACGGCGCCGAAAGACATTTCGGCTTCGCCCACGGCCCAGCCGCGCTACATCAGCCGCGCCAGTCTTTCTTTCAGGCGCGGGGCGGCGAAGTCAAGAAATGCGCGCAGCTTGACCGGCAGCAAGCCGTGGCCTGCGTGCACCAGGCTTACCGGCCAGGGTTCCGGTTCGAACTCCCGCAGCAGCACGCGCAGCGCGCCTGACCGCACCGCCGCGTCGACCTGGTAGGACAGCACCCTCGTCAGCCCGACGCCGGCGAGCGCGGCATCGATCGCAGCTTCGGCGGTGTTGACCTGAAGCCGCGAGCGGACCCGAATCGGCATCTCGGCCTTCCCGACGGTGAAGCTCCATGTCGAGAGCGCGCCCGGCCCTTCGAAGGTAATGCAGCTGTGGGACTCGAGGTCCGCAAGCGCCGTCGGGGCGCCGCGTTCGGCCAGATAGCCGGGGCTCGCGCAAACGACACGGCGGATCGTACCGATCCGCATGGCGACAAAACTGGAGTTGGGAAGCCGGCCGATGCGGATGGCGAGGTCGAAATGGTCCTCGACCAACTGGGTTATGCGGTCGGCCAGCGTCAGGCGGATGTCTACGTCGGGATAGGCGGCGAGGAAGCCGGTCACGACCGGCAGCACATGCAGGCGGCCGAAGACTACCGGCGCGGTGATGGCCAGTTCGCCCGTCGGGGCGCTGTATTCGCCGGCCGCCATGCGCTCGGCCTCGCCGACCTCGCCCAGGATGCGGCGGCAGGCGGGAAGATACGCCTGGCCCGCATCGGTCAGCGTCAGCCGGCGTGTCGAGCGGTTCAGAAGGCGGGTCTTGAGATGTCGTTCCAGGTCGGAAACCTTGCGGCTGACCGTCGCCAGCGGAATGCGAAAACGGCGCGCGGCTGCAGACAGGCTGCCGGCCTCCGCCGCGGCGACAAAGAGCGACATGGCTTCGAGCCGGTCCATCGATTCTTCCGGAAATTGGAAGGATAGATTACAAATATGGCATCTACATCTGTCTGATGGAAGCCTCCATATTGGCCGTGACGCAGACGACCCGGGTCAAGAAGGAATTGTCATGTCGCAAGAGCGCCCGCCGCTGCCGCCATTCACCGCGGAAACCGCCGCGCAGAAGGCGCGCATGGCCGAGGATGCCTGGAACTCGCGCGATCCAGCCCGTGTCGCGCTTGCCTATACGGTAGACAGCCGCTGGCGCAATCGCGCCGAGTTCCTGCAAGGCCGCGATGCCATCCAGGCTTTCCTGACGCGCAAATGGAGCCGGGAACTCGACTACCGGCTGATCAAGGAGGTCTGGGCTTTCCATGGCAACCGTATCGCGGTGCGTTTCGCCTATGAGTGGCATGACGACAGCGGCTCGTGGTTCCGCAGCTATGGCAACGAGAACTGGGAATTCGACGAACATGGGCTGATGCGGCTGCGCATCGCCAGCATCAACGACCTGCCGATCGGCGCTGCCGACCGTAAATATCACTGGCCGCTCGGCCGACGGCCGGACGACCATCCGTCGCTGTCTGAACTCGGGCTTTAACCTCTCCGGGTAAGAAAGGCTATCGATGGACGCGCATGCTTTTACCAGCGACGTCGCTTTCACGCCGACCGTCAAGGCGATCCAGGCCCGCAAGGGCTCTCGCCAGGCCTATTCCCGGGTCGAGGAACGCGGTGGCTGGCAGTCGGTGATTACATCGGACCTTGCGGCCTTCATCGAGATGCAGACCAGCGTCTTCCTGTCGACGGCCAACGGTGTTGGCCAGCCCTATATCCAGCATCGCGGCGGGCCGGCCGGCTTCCTCAAGGTGCTCGATGAAAAGACGATCGGCTTCGCCGATTTCGCCGGCAACAGACAGTTCATCACCCAGGGCAATCTCGCCGACAATCCGCAGGCCTTCCTGTTCCTCATCGACTATGCCCATCGCCGGCGCGTCAAGATCTGGGGCAGCGCGCGCGTGGTGGAAGGCGACGCCGAGTTGATGGCGAGGCTGATGCCGCGGGATTATGCGGCACGGCCCGAACAGGTCATCCTGTTCACCGTGGCGACCTGGGATGCCAATTGTCCGCAGCACATTCCGCAGCGTTTCGAGGCCGCCGACGTGGCGGCGGCGCTGGCCGAACGGGACAGGCGGATCGAACGGCTCGAACAGGAAGTCGCTCGCCTGCGGCAGGCGCCGGGATCCGTCGTCACCAAATGACGAGCAGGTTCAGCTGCCGGCGGCGATCTCGGCCAACGCGATGCCGTCCGGCGTCGGCTTCACCGGAACGATGCCGCGCGCCAATGCGAGCAGATATTTATTGTATTCGGTGAACAGCACGCGCAGCGCCCGCGGCTTGGTCAGCCAGCCGCCATTGTCGAGATTGCTGTTGACCACCGGATAGGGTTCGAGCTTGGCCTTGTGCAGCAGCCGGCCCATTTCCAGCAGGCTGCGCGGCATGTGGTAATTGTTGGTGACGAGGATCACCGTGCCGTAGGCATGGCTCTCGACCCATTTGGCGCTTTCCTCGGCATTGCCGATCGTGTCGAGCGCGGCGCGGTCGATGTCGACGCAGCAGGAAAACAGCCTGATGTCACCGCCGGTCGCGGCCTGAAGCTGATGCCGGCTGGCGGAGGGATGCACACCGCTGATCAAAAGCCGCGCGCCCTTGCCGGACGCCAGCAGTTCCATCGCCGCATCGAGGCGCGATTGGCCGCCGGTCAACACGATGATCGCGTCGGCCTTGGCCGGGTTGGCAGGGGTGGTCAGATGGCTGACGGTGTTGGCGAACCAGCCGAAGCCGCCGGCAAACAGGGCGACCAGGGCAAGCAAGGCGAAAGAAGAAACGCGCAGCACGGCCGAAACCCGGCCGCGTCCATGCGAACGCGCCGCCAACGCCGGCATCGGTCCAACGGTACTGGTCGAGTCCCGCACCTCCATCATGACATGGTTAATCCCGAAATGCGGCCTTTGGTAGGTAAAAATCGCAATTTGCGTTACGGCGGTTCTTCATGCGTGATCGATCCTGGTCATTCGACGTCGTCATGCTTCAGGCTGGCGCACGTCGATGTCGCTGAGATAGGCGACGACGGTGGCGTGCGAGGTTGCAGCCGTCAGCGCGCCGATGACCAGCACCATCAGCACGACACCGAGATAGCCGGCCGAGCCGATGGCGAAGTTGCCGAATAGCGCAGTCGCCTGGTCGGCCTGCGGGGTCGCCATGTTGCGCGAGGACCACCAGGAAAAGACGATGAAGACGGCGACCGCGGCGGCTCCGCCGGCGGCCGCGCCCTTCATGCCGGTGATCAGGAAATGGCGACGGAACTCGCGGGCGATGAAACGCGCTTCGGCGCCGACGAAATGCAGCACCTCGATGATGTGGCCGTTGCCGGCCATGGCGCCGCGCGTGGCGAACACCACGGTCAGCACCGTCGCCGAGAGCATCAGCGCCAGCACCGCGATACCGATGGTCACCGTGGTGCGGGCCATGGCCACCAGCCGGTCCACCCAGGTGCGGTGATCGTCAAGCGATGCGCTCGGCAGCTTCGGCGTGATCGCGGCGCGCATGGCGGCGAAATCGGGCGGGTTGCTCTCGTCGATGGTGACGATGATCAGCCGCGGCACCGGCAGTTCGTCGATGTTGAGGCCCGAACCCAGCCACGGCTCCAGCAATCTGGCGGTGGCGTCGCGGTCGATGATCCTGGTCGCCTTCACGCCGGGGAATTCGCCGGCGATCTGCGAGGCCTGGGCAAGGGCTGCCTCCATGTCGAGGCCGTCGACCGGCTTGATCTGGATCGTCGCCTCGCGCGAGATCTGGTTTTCCCAGACCGAGGCGGTGTCGCGCACCAGGGTAACCGCGCCGAAGGTCAGGCAGGACAGGAAGGTCATGATGGCGATGACCAGCACCAGGGCGCGGCCGGCGATGTTCTGCGCCGGCACGATGGGCGCCATCTTGCGCTGGACGCGCGGCCTTGGCGCGGCCGCTTCGTCGGCCTGTGCGTCGAGGTGTTCGGCGGAAAGCTCAGTCATAGATATCAAGCCTCCCGCCGGCCAGGATCATGCGGCGCGCATCGACCTGCTCCATCAGGCCGAGATCGTGGGTCGCGATCACCACGGCGGTGCCCAGGCGGTTGAGTTCGATGAAAAGCCTGAGCAGGCGTCGCGCCAGCGGCGGATCGACATTGCCGGTCGGCTCGTCGGCCAGCAGGATCTCCGGCTGCTCGATCAGGGCGCGGGCGATCGCGGCCCGCTGCTTCTCGCCGCCCGACAGGACCGGCGGCAGCACATGCATGCGTTCGCCGAGCCCGACCCATTTCAACAGCTCGGTGACGTCGGTGCGATAGCTCGCTTCCTCGCGCCCGCGCACGCGCAAGGGCAACGCGACATTCTCATAGGTGGTCATGTGGTCGAGCAGGCGGAAATCCTGGAACACCACGCCGATACGGCGCCTGAGATGCGGCAGTTCGGCGCGCGAGATGCGGGAGCGGTCCTTGCCGAAGATGGTGATCAGCCCACGCGTCGGCTTCAGCGACATGAAGAGAAGCCGCAGCAACGTCGTCTTGCCGGCGCCCGAAGGCCCGCTCAGGAACTGGAACGAGCGCTCCGGTATGTGCAGGGAAATGTCGCGGAGGATTTCCGGACCCATGCCATAGCGGAGGCCGACATTTTCGAAGCGAATCACTTTCGGCGACCTGAAATTCCTAGAGCGTGATGCCGAAAAGTGTGAGGCGGTTTTCGGGCGACATCATGCTCTATCACTCTAATTCGGAGGCGGATTCAGATTTCAGGTCGATTTGACCTGAAATCGGAATCCGTCGGCGGCAAGCCGGCCTGTTCTGGGAAAAGACCATCGGCCGGCATGGTTAACCGGCGGTTAATTAGCGGGTTGTTTCGGCTCGTCACAAGGGCTCCGGTGGGGAAGCGTTAACCATTTGCCTTTACGCAAAAGAAACGAAAAGCGAACGTGCTGCAATGCTGGGGCCATGATGGCTGAGGATCGAACCGCGCGCCCGGTTTCCGGCGAAATCATGACCGACCCGCCGGCAAATGCCGCGCCGGAGCGTATCCTGCGCGCTGGCGCGGCGGATATCGTCGATGCCGACTATGTGGTGGTGCCGCGGGCCATGCCCCATGCCGAAGCCATTTCACCGCGGCGCGTGATGTCCATGCCATCCCTCGAAGGCATGGACATGCTGCGCAAGCCCGAGCCGCCGCCGGTGCGGCCGCCGGCGCCGCGCGGCGGTCCGATCTTCTGGATCGCCGGTGTCGGCGCCGCCTTTGCCGTCTTCTGGATCTCCGGCGGGCATGCACTGGTGCGCCAGGCGCCGCCCGCCGCGGGCGGACCGGCCTCGGCGTTGAGCATTTCAGGGGTGACGTCACGCGTGGACGCGTCTGGGGCGAACCCCGTGCTGTTCGTCGACGGCGAGGCCGCCAATGACGGTGCAAGTCCGGCGACGCTGCCGCCTCTCGAGATCCGCGTCACCGGCAATGATGGGCGCACAACGCGCTATACTTTGGGGACATCCAGCCGCTCATTGGCGCCAAGTGAAAGATTCGGCTTTGCCAGCCGGCTCGACGTCCCTAGAAACGGCGTAAGGACGGTGTCGGTCACCTTCGCGGAATAGCATGTGCGACAGGTGAGGCCGGCCCGCAAACGGCTGATGTCAGCGCTTCCGGTGCGCGAAGGCCTTTGAAAATCTTGAAGGGACGAAGAATGCCAGTTGTGCGCGGCAAGGACATCGAGGTCCTGTTTTCGGCGTCGGCCATCGCCCGACGCAATCTCGAACTCGCCAAGGAGATCGCCGGGCACGACTATCACGATCTTCTGGTGATCTCGGTGCTGAAGGGCTCGTTCATCTTCGCCGCAGACCTTATCCGCGCCATGCATGATGTCGGCCTGTCGCCGGAGGTCGAGTTCATCTTCATCTCCAGCTACGGCGCCGGCACCACAAGCGGCGAGGTGAGGGTGCTGCGCGACATCGACAACGAGGTCGCCGGCCGCGACGTGCTTCTGATCGACGACATTCTGGAGTCGGGCAAGACGCTGAGCTTCACCCGCGACCTGATGCTGTCACGCGGCGCCAGAAGCTGCGCCATCGCGGTGCTGCTCGACAAGCGCATGCGTCGCCAGACCACCCTCAATGCCGATTATGTCGGCTTCGACTGCCCCGACTATTTCGTCGTCGGCTACGGCATGGATGTCGCGCACGCCTTTCGCGAACTGCCGTTCGTCGGCGTCGTCAAAGGCGATGCGTGAGGCAGCGGCAAATACTGAAAAAGGCCTTAACGGCTTCAAGAAAATAACCCATGCCGGAGCGCCGGGCCCTTCAGAAAAAGTCAACGTTTGCTCGCCAAACATGCCGGCCATGGCAAAGCTTCTGATCGTTGAGGACGATGAGTCCGTCCGCACCCTCGCAGCCCGGGCGCTCGAACGCGCCGGGCACGCAATCGACATCGCCGCCGACGGCGCGCAAGGGCTGGCGCTGATACGCGCCGCGAAGGGCGCCTATGATCTCGTCGTCTCCGACATCCGCATGCCCGAGATGGACGGCATCGAGATGGCGATTGCAGCTTCGGCATTTTTCCCGTCGATGAAGATACTGCTGATGACCGGCTATGCCGATCAGCGCGAGCGCGCCGAGGAGTTGAACGGCATCATCCTCGACGTCGTGCAGAAGCCGTTCACGCTGGCCGAAATCCGTTCACGCGTCGAACGGGCGCTGAGCATTTTCGCCTGATCAGGCGGGATCGGCAGCGACGAGTACCGGGAGCTTGCGCCGTCCGGTGTTGAGCGCAAGCAGGCCGGCGCCGATGATAAGGGCGGCGCCGATCACGGTCGTCGACCGCGGCACTTCGGCGAAGAACAGAAAACCCCACAGCGGCGACCACAGGATGCCGGTGTATTCGAAGGTGGCGACGCGGTTTGCCGGCGCCATCCGGTAGGCCTGCGACAGCAAGATCATGCCGGCGGAGGCGACGAAGCCGCAGGCGGCCATCTTGAGGAAATCCGGCAGCGTCGGCCACAGCCAGGGCCGCACCAGGAATTCCAGGCTGGGATGGGCGGCATGATTGATGCCGGCAAGCCAGAACAGGCTTGCGACCAGTGCGGCGCCGGCGAGATAGGCACCGTTCTGGTAGAAAGCCATCACAGTCGAAGATTCGGTGTCGCCGATCTTACGCGCCATCAGTTGCGAGAAGCCGTAGAGCACCGCGGAGCCCAGCGACAGCAGCGCCGCCCAGTCGAACAGTCCCGCACCCGGGCGCAGCATCACGACGACGCCAAGCAGCCCGATCAACACGGTCGCCAGCGTCTGCCAGGAGACCCGTTCGCCAAGATAGGGCCCGGCCAGCACCATGATGCAGAGCGGGGCCATGAAATAGAGCGCCACGGCATCGGCCAGGGGCAAGGCGGCGATGGCGAGGTAGTACATGGTGTAGGAGGTGAACTGAATGAAGGCGCGCATGGTCAGCATGCCGAACCGCCGCGACAGGATCGCACGCAGCCCGACATCGGCATGGACGAGCACGATCAGGATCGGCAGGGCGACGACCGCGCGGATGGCCATCACCTCGGTCACGGGGTAGCCGCCCGACACCGCCTTGACCAGCGGGTCCTGCAACGAGAAGACCAACACGCCCAGGCACAGGCTCAGCATGCCGAGCACCATCCGATTGCGCATAAGGATCCCAAGCTCCCGTACCAGGACGCAAGCAAGCTTGCAGCAAGCTAAAAAGAACCCGCCACCGTTTCGGGCAGCGGGCATGAGTGAGGACTGTTGATTGGTCCGTGGCCGAATCCTCAGCCACATATCCAATGGGTGAACCAACTATCATCCCGTGTTTGACATGTTGCAAACGAATTGGAATGATACCAGCAATCAAAATTCCTTATGGCGGACGGGATGCGGCCCACTCTCGACAGCGATCTCCTGCGCACCTTCGTGGCCATTGTCGAAGCAGGCAATTTCACCAAGGCGGCCGAGCAGGCCGGTCGCACCCAATCGGCGGTTTCGATGCAGATGAAGAAGCTCGAAAGCGTCATCGGCGACAGCCTGTTCGAGCGTGGGTCGCGCGGCGTGGCGCTGACGCGGCGCGGCGGCGATCTGATCGTCAATGCCCGCCGCATCGTCTCGCTGCTCGACGAGACGGCAGCGTCGATGGCGGCGGCGCCGCTCGGCGGGCCGGTGCGGATCGGCATTCCGGAGGAATATGGCCATGCCATCCTGTCGCGCGCGCTCGGCGCATTCTCAAAGCGTCACACCAAGGTCGAGGTCACCGTGCGCTATGCCCATTCGGGGGCGCAGATAGCGGCGCTTGCCGCCGGCGAGCTCGATCTTTGCGTGGTGTTCGAATGGCAGGATCCTTCAGGCGGCGAAGTGCTGATGCACGATCCGACGGTGTGGGTGACATCGATCCTGCATAACATGCATGAGGAGCGTCCGGTGCCGATCGCGCTCTACAACCGGGCCGGCTGGTGCAAGGATTTCGCCATCAAATCGCTCGAGCAGCGCGGGCTCGGCTATCGTGTCGCCTACACCAGCGACACGACCGGCGGCCTGAAGCTTGCCGTCACCTCGGGACTGGCGATCGCACCGATTTCGCGCAGCAACATTCCGGACGGCTGCCGCGAGTTGACGTCCGCCGACGGTTTCGGCGACATCGATTCCTCGAATGTGGTGATGCATCGCAACCCGAATGCGTCGGGCGAGGCGATCGACGGCATGCAAGAGGCGATCCGCGAGGCGTTCGTCAACAGGCAGACTCAGCCGGCCGCATCCTCGTAGAAATGCAGCCGGTTGCCGAACGGATCGGCAACCGACACCTCGCGGGTCTTCCACGGCGTCTTTTCCAGGCCCGGCCTGGCGAAACGGTATGCTTTGCCGATCAGCTCGCGATGCAGGGCGGCGATGTCCTCGACCTTGATGCGCATGGCGATGCCGGGCGCGCCGTCGCCATGGTGTTCGCTCAGATGCAGGATGCAGCCGTCACGGCCGACCGCCATGTAAAGCGGCGCGTTGTCGTCAAAGCGGTGCTCCCACAGCACCTGGAAGCCGAGGAAGCCGACGTAAAACTCGTGGGCCTTGGCAATGTCGAAGATGCGCAGGATGGGCGTCACTGTGCCGAGTTTGGGCATGATGTTGCAGCCGCTCCCAGCGGATGCCGCGGCGGCGATCCCTATTTCAGTTCCAGCAGCCGTTCCAGATAGCTGCGCTCGATATCGGGGCTGAGCGCATTGCCGAGCCGCTTGCGGATCGCTTCCAGGATCTGGCGGGCGCGCTGCACGTCGATCTCGTCCGGCACCTTCACCGAATCGCCAAAATCGGGACCCTGGCTGGCACGCGGCCGGCCGAGCGGATCGCGATCGGCGTTCTGCTGGCGACCGCCTTCCTCGCTGCCGCCTTCGTCGCCCTGCATGGCCTGCATCTGCTTCATCATGTCCTTGGCACCCTTGCGCAGCGCCTCCAGAGCGCGGCCCTGGTGGCCAACGGCCTGATCACCTTCACCATCGCCCAGGGCCTGCTCGGCATTGCCCATTGATTTGCCGGCCTCGCCAAAGCCTTCATTGGGCTCCATGCCCATGCCCTCGAGCCCCTTCTTCAACTGCTCAAGGTCGTTCTTCAGCTGGCCCTGGCCTTCCTGCAACTGCTTCAGCGCGTCGGCGAATTCCTGCGGCGTCATCGGCTTTTGCCCGGCGAGCGGATCGCGGTTCTCGCCTGCGCCCGGCTTGTCCTGATCCTCGCCACCGCCTTCGCCGAGCTGTTCGTCGCGGTTCTGGCCGCGCTGGCGCTCGCCGCGCTGCATCTGGTCCATGCGGAAGGTATCGTTCATCATCTCCTGCTGGCGCCGCAGGATGTCGCCGAGCTTGTCCATCTGCTGGCGCATCTGGCTGTCCTGCTGGCCACCCTGCTGCTGGCGGCCTGCCTGGAGGTTGTTCATCATGTCCTGCAGCTGCGACAGTAATTGCTGCGCCTTGTCGCGATCGCCGGACTTCGCCAGGTTCTCGATCTGGTCCATCATGCGATCGATGTCGCTCTGGCGCAGTTCCTGGCCGTTCTGCTGCATCTGCGGGGCGTTGGGATTCTGCTTGGCGCGCTCGGCGAATTCCTGCAGGAACTGGTTCATCGCCTCGCGCAGTTCCTTCATCGCCTTTTCGATCTCCGCGTCGCTGGCGCCGTTCTTGATAGCGTCCTGCAAAGCCTGCTGCGCCTGGCGCAGCCGCTTCTCGGCAGCCGAGAGATTGCCCTCCTCGATGCCGAGCGCGATTTCCCAGAGATAGGAGACCTCGTTGCGCAACTGGTCGTCGCTGTCGGCCATCTTCAACCGGCTGCGCGCGCTCATGATGGCGAGGTAGTGGGACATGTTGTCGAACGTGTCCTCGGGCCGCAGCGTGATCGCATCCATCAGGTCGAGCACGCGCGGCTTGGCGTTGGCGTCGAGCGCCAGCAGGCGGCGCTGCTCGATAACGGCTCGCGCCAGCGGATTGGAGAACGGCCGCTCCGGCATCACCAACGTCTTGGTTTCGCTGCTCGCCGTATGCCCGGCATCGTCGGTGGCGACCAGCGTCAACTTGATCTCGGCGCCAGCCCAGACGTGCTCGGTCAGGTCCTTCGAGGTCCTGGCGGCATTCGCCTTGCCGCCGCGGCGCGGCAGCGTCAGCGGCATGTCAGGCGGACCGTAGAGCGGACGCGCATCGGGAGCCTGCGGATCGGCGAGCGCGAACACGGCCTTGGCGTTGGCGGCGCCATAATCGTCGTCGATCTGGTAATTGAGCTCGAAAGCGCCGTTGACAGCGCGCTTCGGCTCGCCGACGAAACGGATCTGCGGCGGCTTGTCCGGGATCACCGCGAAGGCCCAACGGCCGAGTTGGTCCTCGCCCGACTTCAGCGTCAGCGTGCCATCGCTCGTCAGCTTGCCGATGAACTGGCGCACTTTGGATTGCGCTGCCGGGCTTGCCGCCGGCTTGGCCGCGGCCGCCTGCGGGTCGGCGGGATCGATGGCGCGGGCATTGCCATCCTTGTCGGCATAGGCAAGCGTCTCCTCGCCCGAGCCGCCGGTGACGCGCAGCGAAACATCACTGCCTTCGGGAACGTGGAAAGCCGGCGCCGCCTGGTTGGCGTCTGCCGTAAGGAAGATCGGGGGCTTGCCGGTATAAGCGGGCGGCGTCACCCATGCATCGATCCGCGGCGGCACGGCGTCATGCGCGTCCTGGGCGCTGAACGCGTCGGCTATCCGGCCACCAGTCGGTCCGAAGGAAAAAGCGAAGGCGGTGACGAGCAGAAGCGCTGCCACGGCGCGCAATCCCCAGGGATCGCGTTCCGGCACGCGCGTGCGCGGCACGTCGGCGCCGAGGCTGTCGAGCCTGTCGGCCATGCGCTTCTGGTGCTCGCGCCACAGCGCCTGCGAGAAGCTGCTTTCGCGGCCGCTCGGCCGGTCCGTCTGGGTCTGGACGGGGTGGTGCAGCAAGTGATTGGCCGCCTCGATGCGGCGGTCGATCTCGGCGCCGCCCGGCATGCGGAAAAAGCGCAGCGGGTAGAGCGCGGCCAGTGTCGCGACGCCGAAGGCGGCGACCAGCCCGATGCGCGCGGCATCGGGCAGGCGCGGGAAAAGCCCTAGCCAGGAAATGCTGAGAAACAGGCTGGCGACGACGAGAAGCGGCAGCAGGAGCGGCCAGCCCCGTTCGACCATCATCGACACCCGCGTCGCCAGCCGGCTGAGCGCCAGGCGCCCGGCGAGACCACGATCGCTGCTGAAGATCGGTCGTTCCGTCATCGGCCCTTCCACGGGAGCGGGCGGGATGGCCCGAACCTCACGACTCGAAGAATACCCAGCAAACGCGGCGAAGGCGAGGCAGTTCCTGAAAAACGTGAAGGAGAGAAAGGCGCGGCGATCAGAATTTCGCCGGGTTTGCGTTCGCGCCGCAGACCAGGACGGCGAGCCGTTCGCCGGGTGCAGGCGCATAGCGGCCGGACAGGATGGCGCCGAACGCCGCGGCGCCACCGGGTTCCGAGATGATCCGCACCCGGTCCCACAGCGCCTTCTGGGCGGCGGCGATGTCGTCGTCGCTGACCAGGATGGAGCGTTCCACGAAGGCCTCGGCGATCGGGAACATCATCTCGCCGACACGTTTGGGCGCCAGGGAATCGGCGGCGATGCCCTCGGCCGGCGCATCGACCGGATGGCCGGCCTCGAGGGCGCGATAGAGTGTCGGCGCGCCCTCGGGTTCTACGGCGACGATGCGGATACGGCCGGCGAACCAGGCGGCGATGCCGCCGATCAGGCCGCCGCCGCCCACGGCGACCAGCAAAGTGTCGATCTGAGGCACGTCGTTCTCGATTTCCAGCCCGAGCGTGCCTTGCCCGATAAGCGTTTCCTCCTGGTTGAAAGCGTGGATCTGCAAGGCGCCGGTTTGCTCGGCGAAACGTTCGCTGGCGGCTAGCGCCTCGGCATAGCGGGCGCCGCCGACGACCAGCTCGGCACCGTAGCTGCGAATGCGCTCCAGCTTGGCCGGCGGGCTCACTTCCGGGACGAAGATGGTCGCCCTATGGCCGAGCCGCATGGCGGCATACGCCACCGCCGCTCCATGATTGCCGCCCGAGGCGGCGACGACACCGGCCTCGGGGACCTGCCGCTCGAGAAGATTGGTGAACGCGCCGCGCGCCTTGAACGAACCGGAATGCTGCAGGCATTCGAGTTTGAGGTCGACCGCCAGCGGCGGCCGGTCGAAATCGGCCATGTCGACGCGCAGCACCGGCGTCTGGCGCACATAGGGGCGGATGCGCGGTTCCATCGCCGCGATGCGTTCGCGCGTTATGGTGCTGCCGTCGGTCATGGCCATCTCCTTGGGATTGACAGCAATTAGTAACTTGGCAAAATGCCTAAATGCAAGAGGTTGACGTGTTCAAGGCGATTGCCAACGAACGAAGGCTGCGGATCCTCGACTGGCTGAAGGATCCGCGCGCGCATTTCCCGGCCCAGGCGGATGGCGATCTGGTCGAGGACGGTGTTTGTGCACTGCTGATCGCTGAAAAGCTCGGCATTACGCAGGCGACGCTCAGCGAGCACATGCGTGTGCTCACGCAGGCAGGGCTGTTACGGACCAAGCGCACCAAGCAATGGACCTTCTATCGCCGCGACGAGGGCAGGATCGCCGAGGCGAGAGCGCTGATCCAGAACCGACTGTAGGACCTCCGTCGTTTGGCTTCTATGCAAGCCAGTCGGGGATCGAATCCAGGCCGATCAGTTCGTCATAGGTCTGGCGCGGGCGCACGACGTGGAAACGATCGCCGTCGACCAGCACCTCCGGTACCAGCAGGCGGGTGTTGTAGGTGCCGGCCTGCACCGCGCCATAGGCGCCAGCGGTGGCGATGGCGATCAGGTCGCCGGACTTGAGCCTTGGCAGGTCGCGGTCGAGGCCGAGATAGTCGCCGGTCTCGCAGACCGGGCCGACGATATCGACCGTCATGCGCGGCGCGTCGGCGGGCGGCAGCACCACCGGTCTTATGTCGTGAAAGGCGTCGTAGAGCGTCGGCCGGATCAGGTCGTTCATGGCGGCGTCGACGACGAGGAAATTCTTGGCATCACCTTCTTTCGCGAAGATCACTTGCGAGACGAGGATACCGGCATTGCCAACGATCAGCCGGCCCGGCTCGAACATCACCTTCAAGCCGAGCTTGGTGACGTGCTTGCGGACGACCTGGGCATAGGCATCGGGCAAGGGCGGCGGGTTGTTGTCGACGCGGTAGGGAATGCCGAGACCGCCGCCGAGATCGACATGCTCGATGGCATGGCCGTCGGCGCGCAGCGCGCCGACCAGTTCCACCAAAAGCGCGAAGGCATCGTCGAAGGGTTGCAGCTCGGTGATCTGGCTGCCGATATGGGTGTCGATGCCGGTGACCTTGATGCCCGGCAATTCAGCCGCGCGCGCATAGACCTGACGCGCCTTCCGCCATGGGATGCCGAACTTGTTCTCGGCTTTGCCTGTCGAGATCTTCTTGTGTGTCCTGGCGTCGACATCCGGATTGATGCGCAGCGAGACCGGCGCCACCTTGCCCAGGGCAACTGCGCGCGACGAGAGCAGTTCGAGTTCGGGCTCGGATTCGACGTTGAAGCACAGGATGCCGGCTGCCAGCGCAAAGTCCATCTCACGCGCGGTCTTGCCGACGCCGGAGAACAGGATCTTGCTGGCCGGGATGCCGGCTGCCAGCGCGCGCCGCAACTCGCCTTCCGACACCACGTCGGCTCCGGCGCCGAGCCTGGCCAAGGTCTTGAGCACCGCCTGATTGGAATTCGCCTTCATGGCGTAGCAGACCAGTGCATCGAGCCCGGCAAATGCCTGGACGAAGACGTGGTAGTGCCTGGTCAGCGTGGCCGTCGAATAGCAGTAGAATGGCGTGCCGACGGTTGCGGCGATGTCCGATATCGCCACGTCCTCGGCATGAAGCACGCCGTCGCGGTAGTCGAAATGGTTCACGAGAGTGGTTCCGAAAAGTTGGAGCAGGGTAGGAGCGGGTTTAGCACTCTAAACCGCTCTGACCGGCTCTAGAGCAGCGGGTCGAGAATGAACTTCTTGTCCGCGACCGGTTTTTCCGGTTCCGGCGGCACGGGTTGGTGTGCCTTCTCGGCGTCCTTGCGCGCCTGCACGGCCGCCTCGTAAGGCGTGTCGAGACCGGACCTTCTGCCGCAAGCCGTAACGGCGGCAACCGCCGCAAGCAGCGTCAGTGTCACCAAAATCCTGCTTCCGGTCATCGATCCATCCGTCCGAAACTTTTTTCCGCCGCTGCTTTTAGCCGAGTTCTCGGCGCATTGCACCCTGGATATTGCCGTTGCAATATCGTGGATATTGGCGGTTGCAATATCCGGGATATGGCTGGCCGCAATGTCCGGCATCACGCCTTGGCCAGCCGCTTTTTCCAGTAGCGGATCTGCTTCCTGACTTCCGACGGTGCGGTGCCGCCGAAGGAGGTGCGGCTCTTCACAGAGTTCTGCACGGCCAGCACCGAAAAAATGTCCTTCGTGATGCCGGGGTGGATCGACTGCAAGTCTTCCAGCGCAAGCTTCTCCAGGCTCAGCTTCTTCTCTTCGGCCAGCGCCACCGCCCGTCCCGTGACATGATGCGCTTCCCGGAACGGCAGGCCGAGCGTGCGCACCAGCCAGTCGGCAAGGTCGGTCGCGGTTGCGTGGCCGGAGCCGGCAGCCTTCTTCATCGCCGCCGCGTTCACCGTCATATCGGAGACCATGCCGGTCATCGCCGCCAGCATCAGGTCGAGCGTCTCGGCGGCATCGAACACCGATTCCTTGTCTTCCTGCATGTCCTTGCCATAGGTCAAAGGCATGCCCTTCATCACCGTCAGCAGGCCGACCAGATGGCCGGTGACGCGCCCGGTCTTGCCGCGCACCAGTTCGGCGGCGTCGGGGTTCTTCTTCTGCGGCATGATCGAGGAGCCGGTGGAGAAGCTGTCCGACAGCCTGATGAAGCCGAATTGCGGCGTCGACCAGATGATGATTTCTTCCGCCAGCCGCGACAGATGCGTGGCGCATATGGCCGCCAGTCCCAGGAATTCCAGCGCGAAATCGCGGTCCGAGACGCTGTCCAGCGAATTGCGCATCGGCTCGCGGAAGCCGAGCGCACTGGCGGTCTGGTGGCGGTCGATCGGAAAGCTGGTGCCGGCAAGGGCGGCCGCACCAAGCGGGCTCTCGTCCATGCGTTCGACGGCGTCGCGCACCCGCGACAGGTCGCGCGAAAACATCTCGACATAGGCCATGCAATGGTGGCCGAATGTCACCGGCTGCGCCGCCTGCATATGAGTGAAGCCCGGCATCACCGTCGCGGCATGCTGCTCGGCCCGCTCCAGCAACGCACCGACCAGGCCCTTCAAGGCCTCGGCGACACGAAAGCACTCGTCCTTGACCCAGAGCCGGAGGTCCACTGCAACCTGGTCGTTGCGAGAGCGGGCCGTGTGCAGCCGGCCGGCGGCCGGACCGATCAGCTCGGCGAGGCGGGCCTCGACATTCATGTGGATGTCTTCCAGCCTGGTCGAGAATTCAAACGTGCCCGCCTCGATCTCTTTCAAGATCGTGTTCAGGCCGTGAGCGATTTTCTCTTGATCGGCCGCCGAAATAATGCCCGTTTGCGCCAGCATCGCGCTATGGGCGATCGAACCTCTGATGTCCTGCGCATAGAGTTTGCGGTCGAACGAGATCGACGCGTTGATCGCTTCCATGATCGCGGCCGGACCCGAGGCAAATCGTCCGCCCCACATCTGGTTGCTGGTCTTCTTGTCGCTCATGGCTATAAAACCCGTGCTCGGAGCAGTTTTGAGAAAATGGCAGACGGAAACAGATTTTTCCCGGCCCCGCGCCTGATCCTCGCCGCCCTGGTGGCGGGAGCGCTGGCCGGCGCGGTCGCGGTATATGTCAGCGAGAGCCGGTCTGGCAACAACGCCGCGTCGCAAGTCGCCGTCGGAGACAGCAAGGACGATGTCGCCTGCGCCGCCAAGAGCGAACGCGCCAAGAAGATCGCCGCAGCCGCCACCGGCGAGGTCGCGGCGCTCTTGCCAGCCGATCCGCCGCAATCGATGAAGAGCCTCGCCTTCAACGGCCCGGACGGCAAGCCGATGACCATCGCCGACCATGCCGGCAAGACGGTGCTGCTCAATCTGTGGGCGACATGGTGCGCGCCATGCCGCGCCGAAATGCCGGCGCTGGACGCCTTGCAGAAGGAGAAAGGCAGCGATGCGTTCCAGGTCGTCGCCGTCAACGTCGATGCCGGCGATGACGTGAAGCCGAAGAAGTTCCTCAAGGACACCAGCGTCGAGGCGCTCGGCTATTACAGGGATTCGACGATGGCGCTGTTCAACGAACTCAAGACGCGCGGCCTGGCGCTCGGCCTGCCCGTCACCATGCTGATCGACGGCGAAGGCTGCCTGATCGCCCATATGAACGGCCCGGCCGAGTGGTCGGGGCCGGACGCCAAGCGGCTTGTCGAGGCCGCGCTCGGGTCTTGAAGAGGCTGGGACAAGGCTGGGCGCAAGCGCGGCTTGACCACGCAACGGTTCCGCCCAGCCCATCCGCGGCGGCCTGAGCCGACCCGGTCAATTCGTCGAATGCCTGGATCAGCGCCGGCTTGCCGAGATAGTAGTCCAAGCCTCGGCGTCCAGGGACTCACCTTAAGGACATATATGGGGAGCCGTTTGTGCTATCGGCCAGACGAGCCGTTGGTCGGCAGGGGATAGACGCCCTTCAATACTTCGTCGAAGTGATGACTGACCGCCGCATTGCACTCGCAAGCAAGCCACCGCAGGCCGTCGACCTTGCGAACGACGATCCGGGCACGATGGGTCTCAATGAGACCGTGTTCTTTCAGATCGCGTATGACGCGGCTCAAATAGCTCCGGCCGACTCCGAGCATTACGGCGAGCTGTTCTTGTGTCAGCGCCAGATCGGGAGTGCCCGTCCGATCAATGGCGGCCAGCAGCCATTTCGCTGTCCGTTGCTCGATCGAATGCGCGGCATTGCAGGCGACGGACTGGAACATCTGCGCCATCAGGCAGTCCGCGTACCGCGCGAACAGATTCCGTAGCGTCGACGACCTGGACTTCGCCTCTTCAAGGTTAAGCAGGTCGATGCGGAAGAACGAACCTCCCAATTGTACTTCAGCGCGAGCGTAAGCTGGGAGCCTGCCTTGGCTGACAACTCCGCCAATTGCCCCTTCTCGTCCGACCAGAGCCGTCTCGATCGCACGCCCGTCGCTCAGCACGACGAGATAGGAAATCAGGCTGGGACCTCTCGGGAAGTATGCATGGCGAACCGTGTCACCAGGTTCATAAAGCAGTGTTCCGGTGGGGGCCGACCACTCATCCAGCCAAGGCTCGAGGATTGCCCAATCTGCCGCGGTGAGTGCCCGCAGAAGATTGTTGCCGATCATGCCGGAGTCTATGTGGGCGCGGGCTTCCATTTACACTCCTCCGAACGATCGCTTGCGGCCCATATCCCAATAACCGGAGAAATGTCCACTAGTGCGCAGACGCGCAAAGCGCGAATGTCTAAGAAGTGACAGGGGTGCTGATCCAGACCCCATCGAGCGCGAGCTGTGGCGCGTCGGCTCCAGGCGAAATGCTAGAAGATCGCCCAAGGCGGACAACAAAGCCCTGCGGTTGAATTGCTGGCGTGTCGCGTAGAGCACGTCGATACTGAACCCGTGCAACCAGCGTGAGATATGAACCCGGAACAACCGCCCGCTTCAGGGGCCCATCCCCTTCTCCGGCTCTACATCGCCGGAGACACGCCCGGTGCTCGTCGGGCACTGGAAAGCCGCCTGAAGATAATCGAGGAGATGAGCGCATCCATTGAAATCCAGATCTTCGATATCCTGGAACATCCTCATGAGGCGGAGCGAGCAGGGATACTAGCAACGCCGACGCTCTCCGACGAATCCGCCGATCCCCCGCGCCGTCTGGTGGGCGACATCAGCAATATCGCTCAGGTTCTGGACTATTTCGGTTTTCGCAAGAAGGATGATATTCATGACCGCGACGGATGAGATCTCTATCGACCCGGTTCTTGAACGCGTCAATACAGGGATCGAAGCTTTTGACGACTTGGTGATGGGTGGCTTGCCGCGCGGACGCACCACCATCGTGGGCGGCACGCCCGGTAGCGGCAAGACCGTATTCGCCACGCAGTTCCTGGCGCATGGCATCACCGGTCTCAATGAGGCCGGTGTCTTCGTCACCTTCGAGGAGTCGCCAACCGAGATCGAGGTGAACATGGCGAGCTTCGGCTGGGACATCCGCGGCTGGCGAGCGGCGGACAAGCTTGTTTTCGTCGATGCGAGCCCGCGCGATCAGGACCAGGTGGTTGTGGGCGATTTCGACCTCGCCGGTCTTCTGACCCGCATTCTGCACGCGAGCCGAAGCGCCGGGGCAAAGCGCATCGTGCTCGATTCGGTTACCCAACTTTTCGATCATTTCGTAGCCGAGCAGACGGCAGTGCGCCGCGAACTTCTACGTATTGCGACCGCGCTGAAGAAAGAAGGGCTGACGGTCCTTATGACCGCGGAACGCAACAGTGAATATGGTGAAATCTCCCGTCACCGAATAGAGGAGTTCGTCGCAGACAATGTCGTGATCCTTCGCAATGCCCTTGATCGCGAGCGCCGTCGGCGGACCATAGAAGTCCTGAAAATGCGCGGCAGCCGTCACGTTGAGGGCGAAGTGCCCATAACGCTGGTCGCCGAACAGGGCATCGTAGCTGTGCCTCTGTCATCGTTGCGCCTGGAGCAGCAATCAAGCACGAAACGGGTCACCAGTGGTAATTCCGAACTCGACAAAATGTGCAGCGGCGGGTTCTTTCGCGACAGCGTAACCCTTGTCAGTGGAGCCACAGGCACCGGAAAGACTCTACTTGTCACCAACTTTCTAGCGGGCGGAGTGGCTGCGGGCGAACGCGCCTTGCTCGTCGGCTATGAGGAGAGCCGCGGCCAGCTTTTCCGCAACGCGCGTAGCTGGGGCGTCGATTTCGAAGCGATGGAGGCGGATGGTCGCCTGAAGGTAGTCTGCCTTTATCCGGAAGCGCAGAGTTTGCCGGATCACCTTCTGATGATCCGCGAACTGGTGGCGGAGTTCAAACCCGATCGCATGGCAATCGACAGCTTGTCGGCATTGGAGCGCATCGCGCCAGAAACCGGGTTTCGTGAGTTCTTGATCAGCGTCACCTCCTTCATAAAGAAGCGCGAAATTGCCGGCCTTTGCACCGCTACCAACAAATCGCTTGTCGGAGGCCAGAGCGCTAGCGAGCAGCATATTTCCACACTCACCGATTCGATCATTCTGTTGCGCTACATTCAGCAGGAAGAATTCATGCATCGCGGCATGATGGTGCTGAAAATGCGCGGCAGCGAACACGACAAACAGATACGGCGCTTCACCATCGACAGTGGCGGTATGCATCTTGGAAAGCCCTTTGACAGCGCGCCTGATGTGTTCGGCGACTCCGCCGTGGACAACACGTCGACATGAAGAGCGCCTTGAATACGGCGCAAAACGCCGCCGAAATGCTGGAATCGCCCGGAGATGCATCTCCGGCTGGCATCAGCCAGCTCAGCTTTCGCCAGTTGATCGAAAATACCGCCGACGGGATGCTGGTGGTCGATTTGGACGGAACAGTGCTCTATGCCAATCCTGCGGCAGCCGTAATTTTTGGACAGCCGCTTGACGAACTCCTCCACGTTCCGCTCGGCCGTCCGGTCGTCTCCGGAGAGATCGCCGAGATCACCGTTCACCGTTCCGGCCGCAAGCCGGCAGAAGTGGAAATGCGTACGGTCGAGGTTACCTGGGACAGCAGGCCCGCATTGCTTGCCAGCCTGCGCGATGTCTCGGCCCAGCGATCAAGAGAAGAAAACGCACGCCAGTCACAAAAGCTCGAAGCCATTGGACGCCTCGCAGCTGGCATTGTCCATGACTTCAACAACCTACTCGCCGTTTTCGGGTCTGGCCTTCGGCTTCTGGAGAAACAGATCGCTAAAGATCCTGCGGATGAGAAAGTCACTCTGCTGGTCGAGGAGATGTTCAGGCGGATCGAAAATGGAGGAGCGCTAACACAGCAACTGCTTGCCTTTTCGCGACGCCAATCCCTGGTCCCGGAACAGATTGATCTCAATGAACGTATCAAGGGGCTGACGACGCTGCTGGAACGGACGTTGGGGAGCGGTATCCGGGTGCAATGCAATCTGGATCCAGCCTTGGACCCTATCCTTATCGATGCCAACCAGCTCGACATCGCCGTTCTTAACCTTGCGGTGAACGCCAGAGATGCAATGAAAGGCAGTGGCACCCTCACGATTGAGACCAGCAATTTTCCAAATGATCTGGAGGATTTGCGTTCAGCGGCGGCTTCATTTGTTCGCGTGACTGTACGCGATACCGGCTGTGGAATGAGCAAGGACACCCTGGCGCGCGTTTTCGAGCCGTTCTTCACAACAAAATCGGAAGGGCAGGGTACGGGACTCGGGCTAAGCCAAGTTTACGGCTTCATCAAGCAATCCGGTGGGCATGTCCGAATCGATAGCGAAATCGGTCAGGGAACAAGCCTGCATCTCTACTTGCCGCGCGCTTCTGGAACCCAGCGGCAGCAGAACTGAGCGGCGGCAGACCCATTCCCGGCCAGCAGACTGATTGGCCGATGTCAAATCCGTCAGGCTGAGCGCGGGACGGGAATTTCCACGCATCGACCGAGCAAACCGACGCCTTTTTCAGCGTTGTCATGTCAGCGTTGTCATGTGCTGTTAGACGCCGTTCGTCGGTGAGGTCGCTGACCGTCTCGAGACAGGTCCCTGGTACATCAATTCAAGCAGCAAGCCGCTATGCAATCCTTTTCCGGGTCACTTTCATCCGGAAGTGAACGCTACTTTAGCCGGACATGAAGTGCGCCTGCCCGCAACAAAACCGTTGTCCGCTGCGCGCGAACGACACATAGTGCCATTGCGGGAGTGCCCCTTTCGCCAATGACAAGCAATGAGAACGGGAGACGAAACATGAAGTTCTTTGGCTTCGCGGCCGGTGTCGCCGTGACCCTGCTTTCCACAACCTCCGCCTTCGCCGTCACGCAGATCAGCTGGTGGCACGCCATGACCGGCGCCAACGCAGAGGTCGTCGACAAGATTTCCAAGGATTTCAACGCCAGCCAGGGCGACTACCAGATTGTTCCGGTTTTCAAGGGCACCTATCCCGAAACGCTGAATGCCGGCATCGCCGCCTATCGCGCCGGCCAGTCGCCTGACATCATCCAGGTGTTCGATGTCGGCACCGGCGTGATGATGGCGGCCCGGGACGCGATCAAGCCAGTGGCCGAGGTGCTGACCGGCGCCGGGATGAACTTTGACAAGAGCCAGTATCTGCCAGGCATCGTCGGTTATTATTCGACGCCGGACGGCACCATGCTGTCCTTCCCCTACAACTCCTCCTCGCCGATCCTCTACTACAACAAGGACATCTTCCAGAAGGCGGGGCTCGATGTGAACAACCCACCCAAGACCTGGAACGAGGTGTGGGAGGATGCCAAAAAGATCAAGGCGAGCGGCGCCGCCGCTTGCGGCTACACCTCGACCTGGCTGACCTGGATACACCTGGAAAACTTCGCGGCGTGGAACGATGTGCCGTGGGCCACGCAGCAGAATGGCCTGGCCGGCGGTGATGTCGAACTCAAGATCAACTCGCCGATCTTCGTCAAACATTTCCAGGCGCTCGCCGATCTGGCCAAGGACGGCACCTTCAAATATGGCGGGCGCACCTCCGAAGCCAAGCAGATATTCCTCGCCGGCGAATGCGGCATCTTCACCGAATCCTCGGGCGGCCTAGGCGACATCGTCAAGTCGGGCATGAACTACGGCATTGGCCAGTTGCCCTATGACAGCGACGCCAAGGGCGCGCCGCAGAACACGACGCCGGGCGGTGCCAGCCTTTGGGTCTTCGGCGGCAAGTCCGACGAGGAGTACAAAGGCGTCGCGGCTTTCTTCGCCTATCTGTCCAAGACCGATGTGCAGGAATATCTGCACCAGAAATCGGGATACCTGCCGGTGACGCTCGCCGCCTATGAGGCGACGAAAAAGTCCGGCTTCTACGACAAGAATCCCGGTCGCGAGACGCCGATCCTGCAGATGACGGGCAAGGCGCCGACCGACAATTCGAAGGGCGTGCGGTTGCCGAACCTGCCGCAGGTGCGCGACATCCAGAACGAGGAGTTCGAAAAGATGCTTGCCGGCCAGGAAACCGCCCAGCAGGCGCTCGACAATGCGGTCACGCGTGGCAACGCGGCGATCAAGGAAGCGCTGGGGAATTAGGGCGCGTCGAGCCTATCGAGTTATAGTCCTTGCTCTACGAGACCCCCCTCCGCCCTGCCGGGCATCTCCCCCTGGAGGGGGGAGACTGGCTGTCGCGACCGTTTTCGGCAATTGTCAAAGCTGGAGAATGGCAGCTGCCGCAGGAACTGCCAATCTTCCTCCAAGAGGGGGAGATGCCCGGCAGGGCAGCGGTGAGCGCCGTAGAGTGCCGCTCGGCTTTCCACGCCGGAGCGGCGCATTGACCCCGCGCGTCGTCTTTCCCAACAAAGTCTTGCCATATCTCCTGGTGGCGCCGCAACTTGCCATCACGCTGGTGTTCTTCTACTGGCCGGCCGGGCAGGCGCTCTACCAGTCGATGCTGAGGCAGGACCCGTTCGGGCTGAGGAGCAGGTTCGTCTGGTTTGCCAATTTCCGCAAGGTGCTTGCCGACCCGGCCTATCTCAACTCGATCAAGGTCACAGTGGTGTTTTCGCTCGCGACCGTGATCGTTGCCATGGGCGTGGCGCTGCTCCTTGCCGTGATGGCGGAAAAGGTGGTGCGCGGCAAAGGCCTCTACCGCACGCTGATGATCTGGCCCTACGCGGTGGCGCCGGCGATTGCAGGCATGCTGTGGCTGTTCCTGTTCAATCCATCGATCGGCTCGCTGTCTTATCTGCTGAGACGTTTGGGCGTCGCCTGGGATCCGCTGCTCAACGGCACCGACGCCATGATCCTTCTGGTGGCGGCGGCCGCCTGGAAGCAGATCAGCTATAATTTCCTGTTCTTCGTCGCCGGGCTGCAGGCGGTGCCGAAAACGCTGATCGAGGCGGCGGCGATCGACGGCGCCGGCGAAACCAAGCGCTTCTGGACCATCGTCTTCCCGCTTTTGGCGCCGACGACGTTTTTCCTTTTGGTCGTCAATACCGTCTATGCGCTGTTCGACACGTTCGGCATCGTCCACGCCGTCACCGGCGGCGGGCCGGGCAAGGCCACCGAGACACTGGTCTACAAGGTCTACAATGACGGCTTCGTCAATCTGATCCTCGGCGATTCGGCGGCGCAGTCGGTCATCCTGATGGTCATCGTCATCGCGCTCACCGCCATCCAGTTCCGCTACGTGGAACGGAAGGTTCATTACGGCTGAGGAGCGCGATGATCGGTCAATCCCCGTTTCGCATTTTCCTTGCACATGCCGTGCTCATCCTCGGCATACTGATCGTGGCCTTTCCGATCTACTACACTTTCGTTGCCTCGACGCAGACGCTGCAAACCATCCTTAGGCCGCCACTGCCTTTCCGGCCGGGCAGCGAGTTCTGGAACAATTACGGCGAGGCGCTGTTCGGCGGCGTCGGCCGCATCGGCGGGCTCGGCGTCGGCAGGCTGCTCCTCAACTCCACGATCATGGCGCTCGGCGTTGCGGTCGGAAAGATATTCATCTCGATCCTGTCGGCCTATGCGATCGTCTTCTTCCGTTTTCCGCTGCGCATGACTTTCTTCTGGCTGATCTTCATCACCCTGATGCTTCCCGTCGAGGTGCGCATCCTGCCGACCTACAAGGTAATGGTCGACCTCGGTATGATCGACACTTATGCCGGACTGATCATCCCGCTGATCGCCTCGGCCACCGCAACGTTGTTGTTCCGCCAGTTCTTCATGACCATCCCGGGCGAGTTGGTCGAGGCGGCGCGCGTCGACGGCGCCGGTCCATGGCGGTTCTTTTTCGATATCCTGTTGCCATTGTCGCGCACCAATATCGCGGCGCTGTTCGTCATTCTTTTCATCTACGGCTGGACGCAGTATCTGTGGCCGCTGCTGGTCACCAACAGCAACGATATGAACACCATCGTCATCGCACTGAAGAAGATGGTCTCCTTCGCCGATGCCGACACCCAATGGCATTTGGTCATGGTCACGGCGATCCTGGCAATCTTGCCGCCAATCCTGGTTGTGGTGCTGATGCAGCGCTGGTTCGTGCGCGGACTGGTCGACACCGAAAAGTGAGAAGCCGATGGCGACGGTCGATCTGAGGGACGTGAAGAAAGTATATGCCGGCGGCGTCGAAGCCGTGAAGGGCGTCTCCATTGCCATTCCCGACAAGGAACTCTGTGTGCTGGTCGGGCCGTCCGGCTGCGGCAAGTCCACGCTTTTGAGGATGATCGCCGGGCTGGAGACCATTTCTTCCGGCACGGTCGCTATCGACGGCAAGATCGTCAACACGATCGGCCCGACCGAGCGCGACATCGCCATGGTGTTCCAAAACTATGCGCTCTATCCGCATATGAAAGTCTACGACAACATGGCTTACGGGCTACGCAATCGCGGTACGCCCAAGGACGAGATCGACAGCAGGGTTCGTTCGACCGCCAAGGTGCTGGAGCTTTCAGCGCTGCTTGACCGGCGCCCGCGCGAGCTTTCAGGCGGTCAACGCCAGCGCGTCGCCATGGGCCGCGCCATCGTGCGCAATCCGAAAGTCTTCCTGTTCGACGAGCCACTCTCCAATCTCGATGCCAAGCTGCGCGGCCAGATGCGGGTCGAAATCAAGAACTTGCAGCGCTCGCTCGGTGTCACCTCGGTCTACGTCACCCATGACCAGTTGGAAGCGATGACGTTGGCCGACATCCTTGTCGTCATGAATGGCGGATTGGTCGAGCAGTCGGGCGCGCCACTCGACATTTACGAAAAGCCGGCCTCGACGTTCGTCGCCTCTTTCATCGGCGCACCGCCGATGAATCTTCTGTCCCTTTCGGGTCCGGCGCTGACCGGCAGCAAGACGAGCGACTTTGCGCCTGCGAATGCCGTCACGCTTGGCTTCCGCCCCGAGGATGCCGATGTCACTTTCGCGGCCGAGGCACCGTCCGGCGCGCTCGTGCTGCCGACAATGGTGGAGGCGGTCGAGCCGGTGGGAGCGGACAGCTTTCTTCACTGTGCGGCAGGAGGCGACCGCATCGTCGTGCGTGTGGCCGCGCGCGCAACAGCCAAGCCCGGCGACCAGTTGCGCGTCGTGGCCAAGGCCGAGAAACTTCACTGGTTCGATCAGGCTGCAAAGAGGGTCGACTGACGCCAATCTTGCATGCCGATTAGCGAGCCGCGAACCGTCGGCCGGTCAGGCGAATACATGCGCCTGTCCCGACACGGTGAGCCGGACGATCTCACCGACCGCCGGGGCGTCCATGCCGGACTTGCGCAGGATCAGCGGCGTACTGCCGATGGCGGCGGCGTCCGGCGGGTCGGGGCTGTTGAGCAACCGCACCGCGACCGTGCAGGTCGAGCCGGCGAATTCGGATTCCGTTACCTCGCCAAACAGCATGTCCGGCGTGCCGGACATGCCCTCGCGCGATGTCCGCTTCAGTCCGATCTGCTCCGGCCGCAACATGATGCGGGCGACATCGCGGCTGTCCGATGTATCGACGGCGATGCGGCCAAGCGGCGACGTGGCGAAACCACCCGCTATCTTCGCCGGCAGGATGATGGCGTCGCCAAGGAACTCGGCAATCATCCTGTCCTTCGGCTTGAGATAAAGTTCGCGCGGCGTGCCGACCTGCGAGAATTGGCCCTCGCGCATCACAGCGACCTGGCTGGCGAAGGACAGCGCCTCGGCCTGATCGTGCGTCACCAGGATGGTGGTGATGCCGGCGGCTTCGAGCAGTTCCGCCACGGCCTTGCGCATGGAGGCGCGCAGGCCGGTGTCGAGCGCCGAGAACGGTTCGTCGAGCAGCATCAGCCGCGGCTTCATCGCCATGGCGCGGGCGAGCGCCACGCGTTGCTGCTGACCGCCGGAGAGTTCGTGCGGGCGGCGCTTCAGGATCGCCTTGTCCAGCCCCACTATATAGGCGAGCTCGACGATGCGCTCGGATCGCTTGTCCAGCCGGCGGTCCATCCCGAAACCGATATTGTCGCCAATCGTCAGGTGCGGAAACAGGGCGCCGTCCTGTGCAACCAGGCCGATACCGCGGCGGTGCGCCGGAACGGCGCCGCCGCTGTCGGCCAGCATCTTTCCGTCAAGCACGATGCTGCCCTGGTCGGGCGCCTCGAAACCGGCGATCAGCCGCAGCAAGGTGGTCTTGCCGCAGCCGGACGGCCCGACGATGGCCGTGCGGCTGCCGCTGGCGACGTCGAGATCGATGCCGGCAAGCGCCGCGACGGGGCCGTAATGCTTGTGCAAGCCCCTGAGTTCGAGAAAGCTCATCGTCCTGCCATCCGTTTTGACTGGACATAGAGCAGCCAGGTCAGGGGCAGCGACATCGCCACCATGATGAAGGCGTAAGGTGCTGCCGAAGCGTAGTCGATCTCGCCGCTGTAGGACCAGAATGCCATCGCGAGCGTGCGGGTGCCGTTCGGCGCCAGCATCTGGGTCGCGGTCAGCTCGTTCATGATGCCGAGCGCCACCAGCGCCATGCCGGCGGCGGCACCCGGCGCCGACAGGCGGATCGTCGTCGACCACAATGCATGGAGCGGCGACCGCCCGAGGCTGGACGCGGCGCGCTCGAGCTCGACCGGCGCCTGCGCGATCGACGCCCGCAGGCTGATCAGGGCGCGGGGCAGGAACATCAAGGCATAGGCAACCAGGATGGTGAACAGGGTCTGATAGAGCGGCAGGGCGATGCGCACGGTGATGGTGACCAGCGCCAGTGCGATCACGACCCCGGGCAGCGATCCGACGATGTAGTTGCAGCCCTCCAGCAAGCGCTGCAGAGGCCCCGGCGCGCGGATCGAGATCCAGGCCATCGGCATGGCGGCGACGGTGGCGAGCAGCGCGCCGGCGAGCGCCAGGAACAACGTCTGGCCGAGCGCCAGGCCGATCTCGTCGAGCCGCCAGACCTCGGCGCCGCCGGCGGCAAGCCAGCGTCCGATGGTGACGAACGGTACGCCGAGCGCCAGAAGCGTGGTGGCGGCAAGCAGCAGCAGGCAAGGCACGGTCGCCCGGCCGAGCGGCGCGCGCTGTTGGTGGCGCGCGGCGCCCGAACCGACGCGGGCATAGCGCTCTTCCCCGCGCACCAGCACCTCCAGCCCGAGCAGCACGAAGCAGCAGCTCACCAGCACGCCGGCCAGCATATTCGCGGCCGGCCCGTTGAAGGTCGATTGGAACTGGTCGACGATCGCCGTGGTGAAGGTGTCGAAGCGGATGAAGACGTAAAGGCCGTATTCGGCCAACAGGTGCAGGCCGACCAGCAATGCGCCGCCACAGATGGCAAGCCTGAGCTGCGGCAGCACGACGCGCCAGAACACACGCCAGGGACCAAGGCCGAGTGCGGCCGCGGCGTCTTCGAGCGCCGGATCGAGCCGGCGCAGGGCCGCCGATACCGGCAGATAAAGGAACGGGAAATACGCTATGACAGAGACAAGCACGCCGGCCCACAAGCCATGCAGCCCGGGCACCATGGTGATCCAGGCATAGCTGTGCACGAAGGCGGGAATGGCGAGCGGCGCCACGCATAGCCAGGCCCACAGCCGGGCGCCGGGCAGGTCGCTGCGTTCGGTCAGCCAGGCCAGCGCCACCGACAGGATGATGGCGATCGGCACGGCGAGCGCGACAAGCAGGACGGTGTTGGCCAGAAGCTCGCCGACACGCGGCCGGAAAACCAGCGCCGAGACGGTTTCCCAACCGGTCTGCACGGCGACCCAGACGATGAAGGCAAGCGGCAGCAGGGCCAGCAGCGAAACGAAGATAGCGGCGGCAACGATCCATGACGCAGCGCGCCGGCGCGCCCTGCGGCGCGTCCTCGGCGGCAGGCCCGGGCTTGCGATGTCGGCCGCGAACTGCATCGGCTCAGACTTCGCGCCCTTGCCGCCCGGCGGCGGCAATCGAAAGACCACGATCATGGTCGGGAATACAGCGTGTCGTCATCGACGAATGCCATCTCGAAAAAACAAAACGCTCCCGCGGAATTCCCGCGGGAGCACGGCCGGTGTCCTTATTAGGACGAACGGCAACTAAAGCAAGCCGGCCGCCGTCATCAGGTCGGTGGCCTTCTTGGAGTTCAGCGTCGCGGCATCGATCTTCGGCGCCTGCAGGTCGGCCAGCGGCACCAGCTTCGGATTGGACTCTGCGCCCTTGCCGACCGCGTATTCGAAGGACGTTCCGTTCTTCAGCACGTCCTGGCCGCCCTTGCCGGTCACCCACTTCAGGAAAGCCTGGGCTTCCTTGGGATGCTTGCTCGAAGCCAGCACGCCACCGCCGGAGGTCGAGACGAAGGCGCCCGGATCCTGGTTCTTGAAATAATGCAGCGCTACGTTCTTGCTGTTTTCGCCGGTCTTGGCCTGATCGCCGAAGTAGTAGTAGTGATAGATCACGCCGCCTTCGATCTCGCCGGCGTTGACCGCTTTCATCACGGTGCTGTTGCCCTTATAGGCGGTGAAATTCTGCTTCATCGCCTTCAGCCAGTCCGCTGTCGCGGCTTCGCCCTTGAGCTGCAGCAGCGCGCTGACGATAGCCTGGAAATCGGCGCCCGACGGCGAGGCGGCCCACCGGCCTTTCCAGCTCGGATCGGCAAGGTCGAGCAGCGACTTGGGCAACTGGTCGGCCTTGAGCTTGGTGGTATTGTAGGCAAAGACGGTGCTGCGGGCGGCAACGCCGACCCATTTGCCGCTCGCTGCCTGATAATCCTGCGGAACCTGCGCCAGTGTGTCGGCGTCGACCGGCGCGAACAGGCCGGCATTCTCGACCAGCACCATGGCCGGCGAATTCTCGGTCAGGAACACGTCGGCGGGCGAGGCGGTGCCCTCCGCGACGATCTGGTTGGAGAAATCGCTGTCGCCGCCATTGCGCAGCGTGACCTTGATACCGGTTTCCTTGGTGAAGCCGTCGGCCCATTCCTTGGCGAGGCTCTCGTGCTGGGCATTGTAGACGATGATGCCTGTATCCTCAGCCATCGCCTGGCCAGCGATCAGGCTGACCGCCACCGCCGCGGCGCCGGCAAGGGTGGAAAGAGCGTATTTCATGGGCGTCGTCCTCGATCTCGTTGAACTGGCACGCAGCACCTATCGATACATGACAGGTGTAGTCAACATTTTTGGCCTGCTTCAATCGGCCGCTGGCGGCACAGGCCCATGCCAGGCGGACAATTCCGCGTGATGGCCGCGCGCGACCGACGGTCCAGGACACAGTCGCCGTCGACGAGCCCAAGTTCGCGTTCGCCCGCAATCTTTCGTGACTTGCCGGTAGTTTGCCTTGGACATTATTTCGCCGGCCACGTAACAAATCAGCGCCGAGGCGCGAAGATCGGGGAGTGAACTCTTGTGAGCGGCAAGGACGAGGCCGAGCTTTCCCGGCTGATGCGAGCCGCGATCGCGGGAGATGAAAGGGCCTATGCCGACTTTCTGCACCGGACGGCCGCTCTGGTTCGCGGTTTTGCCAGGCGCAAGATCGTCAAAGGCGGGGTCGATCCCGAGGATGTCGTGCAGGAAACCTTGCTGGCCATTCATGTGAAACGGCACACCTGGCGCCAGGACGCACCTGTGCTGCCCTGGGTCTATGCCATCGCGCGCTTCAAGTTGATCGACGCGTTCCGGCGGCGCGGACGGCGCATCGAGATCGATGTCGACGATATTGCCGAAACCTTCGCCGAGCCGGAAACGGAAACCGTCAGCGAACGCGACATCAACCGGGCGCTCGACGGCCTGCCGCCGGCACAGCGCTCCGTGGTGTCGTCCGTGTCGGTGGAGGGACGCTCGATCGGCGACACGGCAGCCAAGTTCGGCATCAGCGAAACAGCGGTGCGGGTTTCCTTGCATCGCGGACTTGCAGCCATTGCCAAGCGGTTCGGGCAGGGGCGGTTTGGGCGGGAATGACATGAGGACCGAAGATCTCATCAAGGCGCTTGATGCCGACGCCCGCAGCAAGGCGATGCCGCTGCGCTCGGCCTGGTGGCTGGCTGCCGGCGTGGCCGCCGTGATCGCGGGCGCGGTTTTCATGATGACGATCGGTCCGCGCCCCGACTTCATGGCTGCCGCACATACGATGCGCTTTCTTTCGAAGTTCCTGTTCACCATCGTGCTCGCCGCCAGCGCCTTCGCCTTCGTCAGGGCATTGTCGACACCGGGAGCATCGACAGGCAAGGCGGCGGCCTGGATGGCGGCTGCGCCCGTGCTCGTGGCAGTGGCCGTGGTGCTGGAGCTTTACGCCGTGCCCGAGGCCGACTGGGGCAGGCGTCTCGTCGGTTCCAACATGATGGTCTGCATGGGGCTCATCCCGCTGATCGGCATCGGCCCGCTTGCCATCTTCCTGTGGATGCTGCGCTATGGCGCGCCGACACGGCCGGTGCTGGCCGGCACGGCCGCGGGCCTGCTCGCCGGCGGGCTGGCGGCAACCTTCTATGCCGCGCATTGCTTTGATGATTCGCCGCTTTTCGTCGCCACCTGGTATACGATCGCGATCGCCGCGCTGGCGCTGCTCGGCGCGCTCGGCGGCCGGTTTTTCGTGCGCTGGTAGCGCGACGCCCGCTGCTGCATCCCGCGCATACCGATCCTTAATCATGCCGGCAAATGTTTGCCGGCCGGCGGCATCGCCGATACCCGACGCAACCTTTCCTTAAAATCGATCCGTCAGGATTTTCACGGGAAATGCGATTGCCCACGGGGTGGTACAAATCGTGGCAATGCGAAGGATCATCGGGCCGGCGCCGCACAGACATGCGGGGTTGGCTCTGCTCGTGGGCGGGACAGCGGCGATGACGGCATCGATCCTGCTGTCGCGGCTGGATCCCGGCGCCGAGACGCTCGAATTATGTGTGCAGGCGTCGGTCGGTGTGGCAGCCGGCGCACTTCTCCTGGCCTGCATGTTCGCGCGCGTCATCCGCAAGGACCGCCGCCAGATCGCCGAGAGCGAGCAGCGCTTCCGCCGTGCCATGGAGGATTCCTCCATCGGCGTCGCCATCGTCGGCCTCGACGGGCGCATTCTCGAGGCCAACCCGGCTTTCGCTGCCATGCTCGACTACCGCCGCGACGAGATCGAGGCGTTGACCTTCTTCCAGCTCACGCATGCCGACGATCTGGAGATCGGGCGGGAGACGATGGAAGACCTGAAGGCCGGCAAGATCGATTCCTTTCATTTCGAGAAGCGCTATCTCAAGAAGGACGGCACGCCCGTCTGGGCCAGGCTGGCCGGCTCCGTCATTCGCGACGGGAATAGCGGCCGGCCGCTGTATCTCGTCTCGCAGATAGAGGACATCAATGCGCGCAAGCAGGCCGAGGCGCGGATCGCCGAGGCCGAAACGCGCTGGAACTTTGCATTGGCCGGCGCCGGCCAGGGCGTCTGGGACTTCGACAAGCGCAGGGGCGGCACTAACTATTCCTCGACCTGGGTCAAGATGCTGGGTTACGCCGACGGGGAACTCGACGGTGACCCCGATCACTGGCTGGCGATGATACATCCCGACGACCGCGAAGCAGTGGCCGAGGCGGACCGCGCCCATCTCGAAGGCCGCACGCCGTTCTTCGAGGCCGAATTCAGGATGCGCCACAAGGATGGCCGCTGGCTCTGGTTCCTCGACCGCGGCAAGGCGATCGAGCGCGACGAAGAGGGGCGGCTGATCAGGGCGATAGGCAGCCTGACCGACATCACCCGGCGCAAGCAGGCGGAGGAGCGCCTCGCCGTGTCGGCGGCCATGCTGGCGGACGAAAAGGAGCGCCTCAAAGTGACGCTCCAGTCGATCGGCGATGCCGTCATCTGCACCGATGCCGCCAACCGCGTCACCTTCATGAATCCTGTCGCCGAAAAGCTGACCGGTGTCTCCTGCAATGATGCCCTCGGCAAGACGCTCGGCCATGTCTATTGGGCGGTCGACGAGGAGACCGGCCACAGGATCGGCGTGGCGCGGCCTGCGATCGGCGGCCAGGGAGCCGATGACCAGAACAGCCGCGCCGTCCTCATCCGGCGCGACGAGACGCGCTGCAGCATCCGGCAGGTCGTGTCGCCGATCATGAACGAACGCAACGAATTCTGCGGACTGGTCATCGTCTTTCAGGACTTCACCGATGCGCGGGCGCTGCAGCGCCAGCTTGCCCACGCCGCCGCGCATGATGCGCTGACCGGCCTTGCCAACCGCGCGAGTTTCATCCGCGCCATGGAAGAACTGGTCGATCAGGCCCGCAAGGAGGGGATCGGACATCAGTTCATGTTCATCGACCTCGATCATTTCAAACTGGTCAACGACACAGGCGGCCACGCGGCGGGAGACGCATTGCTCAAGCGCGTTGCCGAGGCCGTGCGTGGCGTGCTTGGTCCGCAGGACATGGTCGCGCGTCTGGGCGGCGACGAATTCGCGGTCATTCTGAAGTCGGGCTCGGCTGCCGGGGCCAGAATCGCGGCGCGATCCATCATCGATGCGATACAGGGCCTCGACTTCACCTGGGAAGGCCGTCCTCATTCGATCGGCGCCAGCATCGGACTGGCTCCTATCAACGCAGATTGCGGCGCGGTCGACGAGATCATCGCCAGGGCAGACGCCGCCTGCTACGTGGCCAAGGCTGCCGGTCGCGGATGCGTGTCCATGGCGCCGGAGACCGATGCGAAGGACGACAGGGTCGAAATCGAGACGCCCAAGCCCCTGGCCGCCGCGTCGTAAACCCGCGCGGCCAGGCCGTGATCAGTCTGGCGGGTCAGCGTGTCGGAACCGGATGCTCGCCGCGATAATCGTAGAAGCCGCGGCCGGTCTTGCGGCCGAGCCAGCCGGCCTCGACATATTTGACCAGCAACGGGCAGGGGCGGTACTTCGAATCCGACAGGCCGTCATGCAGCACCTGCATGATTGACAGGCAGGTGTCCAGGCCGATGAAATCGGCCAGCTGCAGCGGCCCCATCGGATGGTTGGCGCCGAGCCGCATGGCGGTGTCGATCGCATCGACCGTGCCGACGCCCTCATAGAGCGTGTAGATCGCCTCGTTGATCATCGGCAAAAGGATGCGGTTGACGATGAAGGCCGGAAAATCCTCCGAGACCGTGATCGTCTTGTCGAGCTGCTTCACATAGGTCTTTGCCGCCTCGAAGGTCTGGTCCTCGGTGGCGATGCCGCGCACCAGTTCGACCAGCTTCATCAGGGGAACCGGATTCATGAAGTGGATGCCGATGAAGCGCTCGGGGCGGTCGGTCTGCGCGGCTAGCCGCGTGATCGAGATCGACGAGGTATTGGTCGCCAGTATGGCCTCGGGATTGAGCTGCGGACAAAGCTGGGCGTAGATCTTGCGCTTGACCGTCTCGTCCTCGGTCGCTGCCTCGATGACCAGGTCGGCACCGGCGAGATCGGCCATGGATGGCGCCGCCGCGATGCGCGCCATCGCCTGGTTGCGGAGCTTCTCGTCGAGCTTGCCGGACCCCACCTGGCGGGCCATGTTGCCGCTGACAGTGGCGATGCCCTTCTCGATACGGTCGGGCGATATATCGTAGATCAGCACCTTGTAGCCCGAAAGTGCGGAGACATGGGCGATGCCGCCGCCCATCTGGCCCGCGCCGATGATGCCGATCGTTTCGATCTTGCTCATTACACCGATCCCGTCGAAAAAGGCCTTTGCGGCCTGCTTTTTGTGCGGTGCAAACTAAAAGGGTGGGGCGACTTCGTCTACCCCACCCCTCACAATTAATACGCTTTGCGGCAGGGCGTCAAAGCGCCTTCTGCAACTCCGGCAGGACAACGAACAGATCGCCGACGAGGCCATAGTCGGCAACCTGGAAGATCGGCGCTTCCTCGTCCTTGTTGATGGCGACGATGACCTTCGAATCCTTCATGCCGGCGAGGTGCTGGATGGCGCCGGAGATGCCGACGGCGATGTAGAGGTCGGGGGCGACAACCTTGCCGGTCTGGCCGACCTGCCAGTCATTCGGCGCATAACCGGCATCGACGGCGGCGCGGGATGCGCCGACGGCAGCGCCGAGCTTGTCGGCGACCGGCAGGATGACCTCCTGGAACTTCTCCGAGGAGCCGAGCGCGCGGCCGCCCGAGATGATGATCTTGGCCGAGGTCAGTTCCGGACGATCGGTCTCCGATAGCTTGTTCTCGACGAAGGAGGAGAGGCCAGGATTGGCCGCAGCGCTGACGGTTTCGACAGCGGCCGAACCGCCCTCGGGCGCCGCCTGGAAGGAGGCGGTGCGCACGGTAATGACCTTCGTGGCATCGGTCGACTGTACCGTCTGGATGGCGTTGCCGGCATAGATCGGCCGCTTGAAGGTGTCCGGCGAGACCACTTCGATGATCTCGGAGACCTGCGCCACGTCGAGCAAAGCGGCTACGCGCGGCGCGACGTTCTTGCCCGACGAGGTTGCCGGCGCGACGATGGTGTCATAGGAGCCGGCCAGCGACACGACGAGCGCCGCGGTCGGCTCGGCGAGACGCTCGGCAAGCTCGTCGGCTTCGGCCAGCAGCACCTTGCTCACGCCCTTCAGCTTGGCGGCGGCATCAGCTGCGCCCTTGGCGTTCTTGCCGGCCACCAGCACATGCACGTCCGAGCCGATCTGCAGCGCGGCCGACAGCGCCTTGGCGGTCTGGTCGGAAAGGGTTGCGTTGTCGTGTTCGGCGATGAGGAGAATGGTCATTTATCTGTTCCTTCCGATCTCAGAGCACGCCGGCTTCGTTCTTCAGCTTGTCGATGAGCTCGGCGACGCTCTTGACCTTGACGCCCGCCTTGCGGCCGCCCGGCTCTTCGGTCTTGATGACCTTCAGCCGCGGCTTGACGTCAGCGCCGTAGTCGGCCGGGCTCTTCTCGTCGAGCGGCTTCTTCTTGGCCTTCATGATGTTGGGCAGCGATGCATAGCGCGGCTGGTTGAGGCGAAGGTCGGCAGTGATGATCGCCGGCATCTTCAGCTCAACCGTCTGCAGGCCGCCGTCGACCTCGCGCGTCACCCTGGCCTTGTCGCCCTCCAGCACCACCTTGGAAGCAAACGTGCCCTGCGCCCAGCCGAGAAGGGCTGCGAGCATCTGGCCGGTCTGGTTGGAATCATCGTCGATCGCCTGCTTGCCGAGGATGACAAGGCCGGGCTGCTCGGCCTCGACCACGCCCTTCAGTACCTTGGCGACGCCCAGTGGCTCTGTCTGCTCGTCGGTCTTGACCAGGATGGCGCGGTCGGCGCCCATGGCGAGCGCGGTGCGAAGCGTCTCCTGCGCCTGCTGCGGGCCGATCGACACGACGATGATCTCTTCGGCCTTGCCGGCTTCCTTGAGCCGGATCGCCTCTTCCACCGCGATCTCGTCGAATGGGTTCATCGCCATCTTGACGTTGGCCAATTCCACCGCCGAACCGTCAGCCTTGACGCGAACCTTCACATTCGCATCCACAACCCGCTTCACGGGCACAAGGATCTTCATTTTCCTGTCACCTCTCTTGAGATAGTTGGGGCGCGCTATACCAGCGTGAACCCTGTCAGAGTTGTCGAAAGCCGACATTCCGGATGGAAATTCTGCTCTTCAACCGCCAAAGGCGGGCGGAAACGCTTCCGTAGTTGCGGCGAACCCGCACGTCAATATGCCACGGCGTCGGGCAATTCACTCAATCGGTTCAGTCGGGGCCGGGGCACTTCCTCGACCCCAGCGTGGCACGGGCTGCGCGGCAATCGGCTCGTTTACGGCCGGATCTACGGCGACGGCGGGCTGGTCGGCGGGTGCGGCTTCTTCGTCCGCGCCCGCAAAAAGCGGCACGCCGCGGCTGCGCAGCACGAGCACCAGCACGGCGCCGGCGATGATGCCGCCTATGTGGCAGGCCCAGGAAATCTGGTCCTCGCCACCGGCGGCGAACATGACGATCTGGAACAGCACCCACAGGAGGAGCGGGATGAAGGCCGGGATGCGCAGCGGAATGCGGGCAAAGGCCAGCACCCAGACCTTCACCCTGGGATAGAGGATCAGGTAGGCGACGACCACGCCGGCGATGGCGCCGGAGGCGCCGATCAGCGGCACCTGCGAGTCCCACGCGATGAGGCCCTGGAAGGCGGCTCCGGCGATGGCGCACAGGAGGTAGAAGATGAGATAGCGGATATGGCCGAGCGCGTCCTCGACATTGTCGCCGAACACCCACAGGAACAGCATGTTGCCGCCAAGGTGGAAAATGTCGGCATGCAGGAATGAGTAGGTGAGATAGCTCAGGCTTTCGGGAATGACGATAAAGCGCGGGTCGAGCTCTGCCGTGTCATGCACCACGGAGGGGATGAAGCCGAGGCCGAGCACGGCGGCATTGGTGAAATTCTCGCCCCCGAGCGCGGTGGCGCAATAGACCAGCGCGTTGGCCAGGATCAGGGCGATCGTCACATATTGCAGCCTGATGTGCCGCAGCCTGTTGGTGTCGTAGAGCGGGATGAACATAGGTGCCTGGCCTCTCCCGCCTTGGCATAGTTCAGCGGTTCTTGCCAGGAACCCATAACACGTCGGCATTTCCATTGTCATTGACCGCCCTGGCGGCGACGAACAGGAAGTCGGAGACGCGGTTGATGTATTTCAGCCCGTCGCGGTTGACGTGCTCACCAGGATGCTGTGCGAGCGCCACCATCAGCCGCTCGGCCCGCCGCGCCACCGTTCGGGCGAGATGGAGCGCAGCGGCGGCCGGCGTGCCGCCGTTCAGCACGAAGGATTTGAGCGGCTGGAGGTCGTTGTTGAGGAGATCGATGTCGTGTTCGACGCGCTCGGTCTGCGCGGCGATGATGCGCAGCGGCTCGTAGCCGAGCGGCTTGCCGTCGTCGGGCACGGCCAGATCGGCGCCCAGGTCGAAGAGATCGTTCTGGATGCGGGCAAGCATGGCGTCAATCGCCGGGTGGCTTGGGGCGGTGTGAACACGAGCCATGCCAATGCAGGCATTGGCTTCGTCGACAGTGCCGTAGGCGTCCACCCTGAGATCGGACTTCAGCCGCCGCTCACCCGTGCCGAGCCCGGTGGTGCCGTTGTCGCCGGTGCGGGTGTAGATCTTGTTGAGCTTGACCACGTCGCCTCCCGAACGGCCGGTGTCCTCATTTGCGGGTGAAATACACTGCCAGCAGGATCAGCGCCAGCGCCACGGCCTGCAGCACGACGCGCGTCTGCATCAGCTTGTTGGAGGTCATGCCGGAACCGCCGCGCATCATGTTGATCAGACCCCGGACCAGCACGATCACCACGGCGACCATGACCAGGATGGCAAGGATGTTGAAGACGGATGCCATTTGCGTTTCCAGTCCTTTTCTTGTTCAGGCGCGTTTGGCGAGCAGGCGGTGAAGCATCGATGCCGGAAGGATGCGTTTGAGCGTGGCGCCGACCTTGGCGGGCACTGTTACCACATAGTGCGGGCGCGGGCGCCGCGACAGAAGTGCATGGCGAAGCGCCTTGTGGACCACTTCCGGCCCGGGCTTCAGCGCCGATTGGCTGCCGCCGGTGCGCATCCGTTCCAACTGCGCCTCATAGTCCGCGCGATGCACGGAATTCTCATGGTCGATATTCCTGAGAAACCAGGCGAGTCCGTTGCTGGCGATCTTCGATTTCACCGGCCCCGGCTCGATCAGCGAGACATGCACGCCGCTGCCGGCCAGTTCCTGGCGCTGACAGAGCATCAGCGCCTCCAAAGCGTGTTTGGATGCCGAATAGGCGCCGCGAAAACGTACCGGCACCAGGCCAAGGATCGACGAGCAATGAACGATCCGGCCACGGCCCTGGCGGCGCATCACCGGCACGAGCCGGCGGGTCAGGTCGTGCCAGCCGAAGAAATTGGCCTCGAACTGCTCGCGCAAGGCGGCCACCGGCAGATCCTCGACCGCGCCCGCTTGTGCATAGGCGCCATTGTTGAACAGAGCATCGATTCTGCCGCCGGTCCGCTCCAGCACTGAAGCCGCAAGCGCTTCGATGGAGGCAGGTTCGCGATAGTCCAGATAGAACGCCTCGATGCCCTCCTTTTCCAGGGCCGCGATGTCTTCGGGCTTGCGCGCCGTGGCGAACACCCGCCAGCCTTCCGCCTTGAGCGCCCGCGCGCAATAAGCGCCTATGCCCGACGACGCGCCGGTGACGATGATGACGCGCAACGCGCGTGCCGACGGATTCGTCTTATGACCAAGGGTTGCCATTTGCCGCATTCCCTTCCCATATTCGCGGCGTCGAGACAATCGAAGGGGAGCGCGGTTCTTGTTGCGGAATATCGTCGCCCTGCGCCGCGTGCTCTACGACGCGATCGGTCATTTCAACACCGATGACGGCTGGGCGATGGCCAGCCATCTGGCAATCACCTCGCTGATGGCGTTGTTTCCGTTCCTGATCTTCGCCACCACGCTGGCGAGCTTCCTCGGCGCGCAAGCCTTCGCCGACACGGCCGTGCACCTGGTCTTCGACACCTGGCCGGAACAAATCGCCAAACCGATCGCGCGAGAGGTGCTGAACGTGCTCACCGTGCGACGATCGGATCTGCTCACCTACGGCGTGCTGCTGGCCGCCTATTTCGCCTCGAACGGCATCGAGGCGCTGCGCACCTCGCTCAACCGGGCCTATCGCGTCACCGAGACGCGCGGCATCATCTATCGCCGCGTGCAGAGCATCTTCTTCGTGCTGATCGCCACGGCAGGCTTCCTGGCGATCAGCGTGCTCCTGGTCTTCGCGCCATTGCTGGCGCGGCTGGCCGAGGCGCATTTCGAGTGGATAAAACCCTATACGGGCACCATCACGCTGTGGCGCTACGTCATCGCCTCGACCGTCATCGTCGGCGGTCTGTTTTCAGTGCATTACTGGCTGCCGGCCGGCAAGCGCCGTTTCGTCTCGCTGATCCCCGGCATCGTCTTCACGCTCGCCGCATGGCTGATAGGCTCGACCATTTTCGCCACCTATCTCGACCATTTCTCGTCCTATGTGACGACCTATGCCGGGCTTGCCTCGATCATGATCGCGGTGGTCTTTCTCTACATCGTGTCCGCGATCTTCATTCTCGGCGGCGAACTCAACGCAGCAATCAGCCGCTATCTCGAGGCACGCGCGCGGGTGGGATGACCGGCTGAATTGAAGAACTGGAGAATTGGAGAATTGGAGAATTGAAGAAGAAGCCCCCAGCGCCAGATGGCACCATTTTCCTCAATTCCTCAATTCCTCAATTCCTCAATTCCTCATTTCTACAATTCTTCCCTTGGTCTGCCGCGCCGTTGCCAGACCGACACCGAAGGTCGTGATCGCCATGCCGGCAATCTGAAGCGCGTTGAGCTGCTCGTCGAACAAGGCCCAGGCGATGACGGCCGTCACCGCCGGCACCAGATAGAACAGCGAAGCGACCTTCGACATCTCGCCGTCGCGGATCATCACCATCAGAAGGAAGATGGCGCCGATCGACAGCACCAGCACCAGCCAGACCATGGCGAAGATCAATTCGCCGTTGATGACGACCGTGTGGGTCTCGAAGGCCAGTGAAGCCAGGATCATCACCGAAGCGCCGCCGACATATTGCCACATGGTCGCGGCGACGAGGTCGCCGCCGGAAGCAAAACGCTTCTGCCATATCGTGCCGGCGCTCATGCCGAGCACCGAGACCAGCGAGGCGGTCAGCGTGGCTGACGTCACGCCGCCGCCGAGCGCGCCGAGCTTTGGCCAGAGCACGATGACGACGCCGGCCAGGCCGACCGCGAGGCCGGCCCAATGGCGCGGCAGGATCGCCTCGCCGAGAAACTTGCCGGCGAGCACCGCCGTGATCAGCGGCTGCAGGCCGACAATCAGCGCCGACAGCCCGGCGGGCATGCCCCTGTGGATAGCCCAGAAGACCGCGCCGAGATAGACGCCATGCATCAGAATGCCGGCCCCGGTGGCGTGCAATGCCTCTTCGCGGGAGGCTCTCTTGGAGCCAAGCACGACCACCAGGCCGGCGAACAACGCCGCCGCCAGGACGAAGCGCGCAGCCAGGAACGTAAACGGTTCGGCCCACGGCATGGCATAGCGGGCGCCGATGAAGCCGGTCGCCCACAGGACGACGAAAGTGGCGGGGATGAGCCGCTTGACGCTGTGCATTTTCCGGGGACCGCGCTTGATGAGAATTGAGCCGTGGCGAAGCTCTAGTCCGGTTCAAGCCGGCGCGCAAAACGAAACGATTGATCCATGCATCACCGGAATTCAACCGGCCGCCTTTTCCGCAAACTGCCTCTTCGGCCTTCGCCTGCGTCAGAGACCGACCATCCGCCTGACATCGTGAGTCGACACGCCCGCTTCGCGCAAGACGGCAAGGCCGGTGTCCTTCCGGCTTTTCGACAGCTTGCGCCCGTCGGGTCCCAGGATCAGCCGGTGATGGAAATAGGCTGGCTGCGGCAGGCCAAGCAGTTCCTGAAGCAGCCGCTGTACCCCGGTGGCGGAATAAAGATCCTGGCCGCGCACGACATGGCTGACGCCCTGCAGCGCATCGTCGACGACGACGGCGAGATGATAGCTGGTCGGGATTTCGCGGCGCGCCACGATCACGTCGCCCCAATCGCGCGGGCGGGCCTCGACGACGCGCGTCGCGGAAAGCGATTCGTCTGAAAATTCGTTCCATGACAAATCCTTGCCGACGCGTGCCATCGCCGCATCGACATCCAGCCGCCAGGCGAAGGGAGCGCCCTCGGCAATGCGGCGCTGGCGTTCCTTCGCCGGCCGCGCCTTGTCGACGGCGGGATAGACCGGCACGCCATCGGGATCGCGCGGCCAGTCGCGCTTTTTGCTGTCGGCGATGAAAGCCCGGATTTCGCTTCTGCTCATGAAGGCGGGATAGACGAGGTCCTCCCGGATCAGCCGGTCAAGCACCGTCTCATAACAGGCGAAGTGCTCGGATTGCCGTCGTACAGGCTGTTCCCAGGCAAGACCGAGCCATCTCAGATCGGTAAAAATGCCCGCCTCGAATTCCGGCGAGCAGCGCGTGGTGTCGATATCCTCGATGCGCAGCAGCAGGCGGCCGCCGACCGCTCGCGCCAGTTTCTGGTTGAGCAGCGCCGAAAAGGCATGGCCGAGATGCAGTTCGCCATTGGGACTGGGCGCGAAACGGAATGTCAGGAGTGTCATCTCTTGAGCGGCAATCGGGTTGTGCGGCGGTTTTGCCAATTGCTACCGTGCGGCCGGTTCAGGAACAAGAAAGCATGCAACGTATCGCCACATTGGACGACATCGCCCGGGGACTCGACGCGCTTTGCGCGATCGACCCAAGGCTGGAAAAGATCCGCGGCATGGCGGGCGAGGTGCCGCTACGGCTGTCCCAACCGGGATTCTCGAGCCTTGCCTCGATTATCGTCTCGCAGCAGGTGTCGCGCGCCAGCGCCGATGCGATCTTCGGCCGGCTGACGAAACTGGTCGACCCGTTGACGCCGCTGGCGATCCTTGCCGCCGGCGAGGACATGTTTCGCGAGGCGGGCCTGTCGCGACCCAAGCAACGCGGCCTCCTCGCCGCCGCCCAGGCGGTGGCGGACGGCCTCGATCTTCATCATTTGTGTTCGCTTGACGCCGGCGAGGCAATCACGACCATGACGGCCGTGCCCGGTATCGGTCCGTGGACGGCGCAGGTGTATCTGCTGTTCGCCGCAGGCCATCCCGACATCTTCCCGGCGCGCGATGTCGCGCTCCAGACCGCCGTCGGCCATGCGCTCGGCATCGACCCGCGTCCGCAGGAGAAAACACTGATCCAACTCGCCGAATCATGGAGCCCATGGAGAGGTGTCGCATCGCGGCTTTTCTGGTCCTATTATCGCGAATTGAAGGGCAGGGATGCCGCACCCCCGGCCTGAAAGCGCGAAAAAGCATCAAAATCTCGTTTTTTTGTGCCTTCGGACGCGTGACAATCCGCTTCACATCCCTGTCATGTCGGGCTTACAGTATCCGCGCCATTCAGGTTTGAGAACCAAGGAGGCCAACGACGTGACGGTTGCCGTATCTCCGGATGGGCTTCCAGCGCTGGTGCTGAATGCGGATTACCGTCCGCTCAGCTATTACCCCCTGTCGCTCTGGTCGTGGCAGGACGCCATCAAGGCGGTGTTCCTCGAACGGGTGAACATCGTCGCCGAATACGAGCACGCGGTGTCCTCGCCGACCTTCTCGATGAAGCTGCCGAGCGTCGTCAGCCTGAAGGCCTATGTGAAGCCGTCGCGGCATCCCGCCTTCACACGCTTCAATGTCTTCCTGCGTGACCGCTTCCAGTGCCAATATTGCGGCACGCCCGACGATCTGACCTTCGATCACGTCATCCCCCGCCACCGCGGGGGTGCTACGACGTGGGAGAATGTCGTCGCCGCCTGTTCCCCCTGCAATCTCAGGAAAGGCGGCATGATGCCGGCGCATGCCAAGATGTGGCCGTTGCAGAAGCCCTACCAGCCGACGGTGCACGACCTGCACAATAATGGCCGTCTGTTCCCGCCCAACCATCTGCATGAAAGCTGGATGGATTATCTGTACTGGGATGTCGAACTCGAACCCTGAGAGCGTCCGACAATTCGGGACGCTGGCCGTCTGAAGCGATTGTCTGCGCTTCCGATGCTCACGGACCAATGTCCGCTCCGCTTCGGTTCTCGACAATCACTCCATGCGACTCAGCCTGCCGAATTCTTGAACGATCTCGCGTCGGCTCTTTCGCGCTACTCAGTCGCGCGAAAGAGCGCTGCGGAAGGCGACGGCCGCGAGGACAAGGCTGGCGATGGCGTTCCAGCCGGCGAGCGACAGGCCGAGGATGCGAAGCGCGGCCTTGTCGCAGGAGGGGGGCACGAATTTGTCGAGCGCGTCGAGCACGCCTTTGCCGCCGGTGTCGACCGGGCCTCCGCCCGCGGTGCAATCGGCCGGGCCCTGCCACCAGGCCCACTCCACGCCGGCGTGATAGATGCCGAGATACAGCCCATAGAGCATCAGCAGGCCGCCGATGGCCAGCAAGCCGCGCACCACCCATGCCGGCGCGTGCAGCGCCGATGCAAGCAGCGCCAGCAGCATCAGCGGCACGCCGATATAGTAGGGCGTGCGCTGTTCCAGGCAGAGATGGCAAGGGATGTAGCCGCCAATGTACTGGAAGGCGAGCGCGGAGCCGACAGTGGCGGCCATGGCTACGGCAAGGAACAGGGCCGTCATGGTCCGCTGGCGTCCGGTGTTGGCAGTCATGGTCGCAGTCATGGGGTCTTTCGTCCGTTTTGTTCGCCGCTCGCCCGGTCTTGTGGTCCATGTCGCCACGCCGCCGCGCGGTTTGGGCGACATGAATCAGAAGGCGTATTTGACCAGGATATAGAGCAAAATCAGGGCGGCTGCCGCCGCACCCGCGATCAGGCCGAGGCGCTTTTCGATGAACTCGCGGATCGGCTCGCCATAGCGGCGCAGCAGCCAGGCCAGAAGCAGGAAGCGCCCGCCGCGCGCCACGATTGCCAGCGCGATAAACAGCAAAAGATTGACGCCGATGACCCCCGAAAGGATCGTCACCACCTTGATCGGCGGCAGATGGGCGGCGCCCGAGGTGATCAGCATCAAGATGATGAAGCCGATGCCCGAAGAGAGGCGCAGCGCCTCGAACTCGTCATACTTGCCGTAGAATTCGAGGATGGGCCGCGCCAGCGCGTCGTAGGCGTAGTGGCCGATGAACCAGCCGGCGATGCCGCCCAGCACGGAGGCGACGGTGGCGATCAGCGCATAGCGATAGGCGCGATCAGGCCGCGACAGTGCCATCGGCAGATAGAGCACGTCGGCCGGCACCAGGAACACGGAACTCTCGACGAAGGCGATGAAGGCCAGCCACCATTCGGCGGATTTGCGCGCCGCCAGCGACAAGGTCCAGTCGTACAGTCCGCGAAGCATCGGCTCTCCTAATGTCGTAAATGCCTACCGCACGGCGCCCACATGCACGGCGTGGCCGGCATAAGGGCAGGCAGAAAACCAGGGGCATGGATGAAACAGGTGCATGCGTGAAACCAAGACCCGAAGCGCGCCGCGTTCCTTCTTCCGGACGCCAGGCGCTTCGACACGACGCCTGTCTAGAAAGATTTTCCGCGCCGCACAATGGCAGTGCCCGCAGGAAACCGAAAGGGGCGGTTTGGTCGCGGCTCCGCAGGCTATCGGCAACAGGCCAGTTGACGAACAGGCCTCCAACCGTATAGTCCGCGCCATCCAGGCCGCCCGGCCTGAGCCCCTATGGCGGAATTGGTAGACGCGCTCGACTCAAAATCGAGTTCCGCAAGGAGTGCTGGTTCGATCCCGGCTAGGGGCACCATTTCAGTCGCCGCTTCGATGCGTCTGCCGCTAATTCCCGATCGGCGTTTCGGCAAATGCGGATATGGTGTTCGAGTTTGTCGTGCGCCGTTTAAAGCCGATATCGCAAGAGCGACATCCGGGAGCGGCTCGCCGGGTGCAGGACTGCATCTTCGGCATGTCCAATGCGGTAGCCGCTTTCACGCTTCAGGACCTATGTTGGCCGCCTGACCGTTCCTCGGTGTGGATATATCAGGGCTTGAGATTGCCCCTTGCATCAGTTGTTGCTTATTTATCTCAAAGGGAGGAACTCATGCCGATTCGTCAGAAAGCTCAGGAGGCTGGCGTCTTCGATTCCTCCGAAGTGGCCCTGCTTGGCCGCGTGTTCGACAGGCTGAAGCTCGACGCCCGATCGGCCCAGCAACGTGAAGCGATTTCATCCCGCATAATCGCGAATTACATGGCCGGGATCAGGGATGAGGACGAATTGGTTTCGGCATCCAGACAGCCGCTGGGACGCTAACGCAATTCTGGTGCAAGTCGCGTCGGAACGATTCATCGACGAGCTTCGGAATTCACGTGAATACAAGGGTCAGAGCGAGCGGGTTCCTTCAATGCCGAACCGCGCCAATGGGTCGGCGTAGACACCGGCCATAGTCGCAAGAAACGCCACTCCTGCCGTCCTATCCGACGACATCTGGGTTCAACAAGGAAATCCCGCGAAGCTGAATTCGGCGACCGTGCCGTCCTCCGATCTGGTGACCCGAACGAACAGCGCGCCTGGAATGCGGGGTTGCATCGGATGACCGGTTGCCCGTCTGGCAGCCCCTGCGGGACTTGAAGCCGCCACCTCGTGCGTGCCGATAATTCTCTCGCCCAGGATTTCCTCCACCTTGTAGCTGGTCATTTTCCCCGTTGGGCGACGATCTTGACTATCGACAGAAGGAGCCCGGCCTGCTTTTGGCGGTAGGTTCGGCACTTGGCGAGCAGGCCGGGCTGTGCTCCCGGCTGTCAGGTACCTTGGTGGAGGGCTTAGCCGGTGCGAAAGGCAGACTGTCTCCTTCTCCTCGGACCCGCAATTGGGACTGAAGTCCGAAGCATCGACGCATTGGTCCTAAACCCTGAACATAAGCCGCCGTTCCTCATTGGCGTGGAAGCCGTCGAGTAAAGTCCCTTCATCGACGGTCCCTGGACGCCCGCCGTTGCTGCGAGCGGCGGGTGTCCGACTTCGGGGAGAAAGACATGCAGCTTGGCGAGATCATCGCGAACACCTTCGCCGTCCTGCTGCTGATTTGTTTTCTCGCGATCGTGTTCTTCCTGTTTGGAAAGCCGCTGTGGCCGGACCACTATGCTCGCATGTCGATTATTCTCCCGGTCGACGCGATGACCACGGCTTCGGTGAGACGGGCCGGCGCGCATCCTCACCTGCCGGACACTTTCGACATGGCGCTCGCTCGCCCAAGACCGTCCCCGTAGGGCTCCGTGGCGGGCTTTTACGCGTCCAGGATTCTGGCGCCGGCAGCTTTCCCATTGGCGGCTCCCCCGCTGGTTCCGGCAGGTGGATTTCTCGCGTCCAGCGCCTGTTCCTCGCAATCCGCGCGCCACCGCCGAAAGCGACGGGGAAGAATGAGGACGAGTGGCTCAAGTTAGATCTGGTCGGCCGTTTCAAGTTCCTGAAGAGCAATGAAGATTAGCCTCATGCTCGCTGCCGGATTTCGTGAAGGCGGACCAAAGTCCCAGGGCCTGGTCCCAAAGGTCTTATGTTACCACTTAAGTTCCGTGAATGTCCTTTATATGTTCGAATGAATTAGCTAATTCTGATGTCCGCCACGAGGAAAAGCGCTGAAGAAAAACGGATGCGCCGCCGGCAAGCGACATGAATTATACCCAAAATCGTATCACCTTTGTCGCGCTTTGTTGAAAGATTGTGACTGTTGCTCAAGCAGGCGCTGGCGAAGAAACGCTATCAATACAGTGACTGTTTATCCCATGAAGCAACCAAATGCTCAGGCTTGAAGCAAGCATCCACGCGCTCCAGAAGATGCGAGCGCGTCTATCGTCTCTTGAGCAGGCTCTTCATCCGGTTGCGCAGCAGGCGGGCCATGTTGCGGGTCTCCCGGTAGAGATGCAGTTGCGAGGCCGCCTGGCGGGCGAGACGGTCGGCGTCCGGCGTCAGGCCGATCACCAGCGTGCCCATCGGCTTGCGCTCGGTCCACAACCTGCTCATCACCGGATGGTCGGGCACGGCACAGGAATCGGTCATCATGATGTTGGGGTCGTCGAGATGCTGCCTGGTCACCTCGATCATCAGCAGCGTGCCTGGCGAATAGCCGGCCAGAGTTTCGTCGTAGGCCGTCTTCCAGGTGTAGGCAACGCCGGCTTCGACGAAGACGATCAGGCACGCAATGGTGCGGCCGTCGAGCGTCAGCGAATGGATGCGGCACAGGTCCTGCTCGGCCAGCCTGTGCACGGCCTCGCGGGCGAAGGCGGCGCGGTAGCGGTCGATCGCCATGGCCGTGCGCTCGCGGCCCTTCCAGCCGGCCGCCTCCAGCGTCAGGAAGCTCTCGATGGCGTGACGGATCTCGTCGGGGCCGCGCGCCACGACATGTTCAAGCTTACCGAGGTCACCCAGCCGCCGCCTGAGGCGGCGGAACTCGCGATAATGGTGCGCGCGCAGCGAAGCCTTCAGATAGTCCTCGGCGTCGCGTTCGCTCTCGAGCAGCGGACGCTGGGCGTGACCGGTGGTGACCAACATCAGGCCACGCGTTTCGGCCACAGTGGCAACCAGGCTCGCCACCGCGCCGTCGAGCCTGATGTCGGGCAGGACGAACACTTTCGGCAGCTTCAGATGCGGGCGCGACAGCATCGAGAAGAAATCCTCGAGGACACCGACCGGATCGTCGCGGTCGACCAGCGGGGTGCCGAGCGGACCGAACGGGCTCGACCATGTGCGCATGACCGGAACCCCGAGCGGCACCACCGGCCGCTCCACCGAGAACGGCACCAGAAGGCGTAGCCGGTTGCGGTATTCATCGCCGTCACGGATGACGGCCAGACGCACCTCGCGGTCTTCCAGCCGGGGCATTGCAGGCGCGAGGAAACGCGGGTTGAAGAAGACGTTGGGCTCGATGGTGCGGGCGCACAGATAATCCAGCTCCTCGACGAGGTCGAACCCGGCCGACGCCGGATAGATGGCCAGTTTCCGCTCGGGCCGGTTGTTGGCGAGGATCTCGATATGGGCCGGGTCGGTGTCGCGCCCCAGTCCGGCAAGGCCGGACACCATGGCGCCGGCGGGGCCGCCGCTGGTTTCCTCGAGCAAGGGGATGGCGGCCATCACGCGGCTCCTTTGGCTGGCACGAAGATCGCCATGACGATGCCGAGCTTGCGCCAGACCGTGAAGGACAGCGCGCCGGCCTCGAAGATCATGGCGAAGGCGGTGGCCATTGCGGCGCCCCACAGGCCGAAGAGCGGGATCAGCACCACGTTCAGGCCAATGTTGAAGGCCAGCGTCATGGCATAGACGGCGGCGCAGACATTCTGGTTGCCGCTCATGGTGAGCAGGCTTTCGCACGGGCCCACGGCGGCGCGCGCCACGACGCCGAAGACGAGCAGGAACAGAAGCGGATAACCCGATGTGAATTCGGGACCGAACAGCATCAGCATCGGTTTGCCAAGCGCCAGCACCAGCAGTGCCATGGCGAGCGATGGCCAGAAGGTCCACGACACCGTCTCGCGGGCGAAGGCGGCGAGCTTTTCCGGCTCGCCATGGGTGAACTGGGCATAGCGCTGAGCGACGCCTGCCTTGACGGCGAAGTAGACGAAATGCACCAGCGCCAGTGTCTTGACCGTGGCGAAATAGACGGCGACGTCGTTGGGGTCCATATAGGCGCCGACCATCAGCACGTCGGCATTGGTGAGCAGGAAAAAGAAGCTTTCGACCAAGAAGATCGGCAGCGAGACAATGAACCATTGTGCGAAATGCACCTTCATCGGCCCGGCCGGAATCTGCTTTTCCATGCGCCGGGTGACGCCGATAAGCTGGGCGAGCGTGGTGACGTAAGTGGCGGCGATCGAGGCGAAGATCGCGGTCTTCGCGTCGGGCGCGTAGCCGGCGAAAAGCATCAGCGCCATGAACAGCAGGATCAGCACGGGCCGTATCAGATAGGTCGGCGCCAGGGCGAACAGCGCCCAGCTGTTCGCCCTGGCCTGGCCTTGCAGCAGATCCGACAGCGCTATCATCGGCAGGCAGATGACGCCGAGGATGAACGGCAGGACATAGTAGTTTTCAGTCCATGACGAAGCGAGCCACACGCCGAGTGCGCCGAGCCCGGCGATGACCGTCGAAGCGATCAGGACGAACAGGCGGCTGGCCACGACGATACCGCGCAACTCGTCGATGAGGCCGCGCTCGCGGTATTCGGGAATGAAGCGGATAACCGAGGTGTGGAAGCCGAGGCAGGCGAGATTGCCGACGATGACCATGGTCACCCAGACAAGGACGAAGATGCCGTATTCGAACGAGCCCATCCAGCGTGCCATCAACACCTGGCTGACGAAGGCGATGACGGCGCTGACGATGCGGATGGAAAAGGCAATGACCGACATGCGGCCGGCCTCGCCGCGCTCGTCGGCGGTGAACAGCACGGCGTCGACGCGGCCAAGCAACGGCTCCACGCGCAGCGCCAAACGCTGCGGCAAGAACCGCCCGGCTGTCGTGGCCGCGGAAAAGCGCACCCCGATTGTTCTCCGTTTTCCGCTTCTTTCCAGGCTTTGGTGTAGCGGAGACACCTTAAGAAAGGGTGGGTGGAAGAGGCATACACAATGGCAGAGAGGCCAGCGAGGACGACCGGTGTGGGTTCCATGCCGCAAGCAGGAGACAGGCGCTCTGTCGTTCCAACTCCCAGCCAAGCCTAAGAGCGGCGCGCTTCGCCGTGAGTTGCGACATAGTCGATCTCGGAACGGCTGATGCCGATGCCTTTCAGCATGAAATCGGGCATCGCCTCCAGGTGACGCCGCTCATGTCGGAGGCGCTGTCCGCGCGCCAGCCAAGCGAGGATGGCCATCGGCCGCCACGGTGGGGCGCGCAGCCTTGCCAGGAAGATAGCTATCTCGGGCATGGTTTCTCCTCGCGACGCGTAAAAGGCCTGCCGGCACTGTTCCGGCAGGCGGTGCCGTCAGTCGGCCTTTTTCATGGCGTCGCATGAGACATTCGGGTTCATGTCGGCGAAGGCGCCGGTCGGGTTCTGCTTCCAGGCCCAGACATGAAGTTCGTAGAAGGGGCCGAGGCCATAGCGGTTGGGGGCGCTGTCGAAGTTGAACAGCTGGCCTTCGAGCGACGCGGGACCCTTCGCGGTGATATATTCGACGGCCACCAGCTTCAGCTTGCCATCGGCCATCGGCTCGTACATCACGGCCTCCGGCTTGGCGAGGTCGACGGCATCATCCTTGAGATAGGCGCCGTTGACGTAGTGAATGCCCATCGCGCCGCCGGTGATGCCGCTGGCGCAGGGAATCGGCGCATAGCCCTCGGCGGTGGCCGCCGCGACATTCACGAAGCGGCCGTTGGCCGCCCGCACCTCGGCGGCCAGCCGATTGCCACTCTCCGCAGATGCGGCAGTGGCGGTGATCGCCATGATGGACAGCGCGGCAAGGCGCCAGAAATTGACGTTCATTTTATTCTCCATTGGTTGTTGGTGACGCGCAGGCGGCAGGACCGGCCTGTAAGGCCCTGCTGCCATGCCTGCGCGTTGGATCGTCAGTTGCGGGACGGGTCCGATCCGTTCCTCTCTAGCCGGGGCGGCGGTCTCATTGATGCCACCACCAATATTCCCAGTAGTCCCGCCGCATCTCGTGCTCCGGCAGGCCGACGTCCCGCCTTAAATAATCGTCTTGCGGTGGCAGGCGCCTGCGCCGGCTTCGCAATGGCGCGAGCAGCGCGGAGACAATCCGCGATGCGAGACCACGCCGGAAGGGTGCATGGTCGAACGCCACGACGGCGGCTGCCGTTTCGGGAGGAAACAGCACGGAAAGCCGACACCCATCGCTGCCCAGGACGATCTCACGCTCATTGTTCCATCCTTGGTCCATAGGGTCAGCGATAAAAGTAAGGGTCCAGGACCCTCACCTCCGTGATCTTGTCCACCGGTAGCGAATTCTTCTGCGCCGTGCTGCGGATCGCCTCCGGCGAGGGGGCGTCGTAGATGCAGAAACTCTTGTTCCTGTCGGGCGACACGAAGGAGTGCAGCCAGGTGACCCCCTTCTCGGCGTTGCGCATGATGATGCCGCCGAGCGCCGTCGCGCCGACGTCGTTCGTCGGCACGTTGAGCCCGTCGGGGAATGTCCGTTCGATCAGATAGCGAGGCATGGAGTGGCTTCCTTTTGTGACTGATTCACGCTCGAAATGAGCGCGGTTGGAGAAAAATCACGATCGTCGAAAGCGCACATCGGAGCCTTTCCCCATATTGCGCGGGACGATTCCCTATGTTTTCGACGTTTGGTCTGGGAGCCACACTGCGGATACCGAAGCGGGGGTATTTTGGAGAAGGGTCGAGGGACGACGATACTTATGGGCCAGTGACGATGCTTCTGGAACGGCAGGCACAACTCGATCAGTTGGAGGAACTGCTCGCGGAGGCCGCGCGCGGTCGCGGCCGCGTGGCGGCATTGCTGGGCGAGGCCGGCGCCGGCAAGACGGCACTCGTCGAGGCGTTCGTAACCCGTGCCGGGCAGCACGTTTCCATATTCCGCAGCGCTTGCGAGGACCTGTCGATTCCCGATCCGCTTGGACCGCTCTATGATCTGGCCCGGGACGCGCAGTGGGCACTGCCCCGGGCAATCGACGACCGCCAAGGTCAGCGGCTGCCCCTGTTTTCAGACGCTCTCGAGGTTTTCGAGGCGAGGTCTCGGCCGGGTTTGCTGGTCATCGAGGATATGCACTGGGCCGACGACGCGACCCTGGATTTCGTCCGTTTCCTGGGCCGGCGCATCACCAACACGCATATGCTGGTGCTGTTCACGGCACGCACCGACCGCAGCGAAGGGCAGATGCGTGCGCGCCGGGTGCTCGGCGAAATTCCAGCCGGCAACGTCCAGCGCATCGAAGTGCCACTGCTCAGCGAGGCGGCGGTGTTGTCGCTTGCCGAAGCAGCCAACCGCGACGGCAGCGCAATCTATCGCGCCACCGCGGGCAACGCCTTCTTCGTCACCGAATTGCTGGCTGCCGAAAGCGAGATGATCCCGCCGGCCAGCGTCCGCGACGCCGTGCTGGCGCGTGCCGAGCGCCTGTCGCCGGGAGCGCGCTCGATGCTCGACGCGGTGTCTGTGTTTCCACGCCGCGCCGATGCCTGGGCGCTGCGCGGCCTCTGTGGCGTCGCCAGCGCCGGCCAGCTGGCGGAATGTGTCTCGAATGGCTTGCTCGACGATCTCGGCGATGGCTACGCCTTCCGGCACGAGATCGCCCGTCGCGCCATCGAGATGGCGCTGACCTCGAGCCGTCGGCGCGAATTCAACCAACGCGCGCTTTCCGCACTGCAGGAAAACGCCGAGGTGACTACCGCAAGGCTTGTGCACCATGCGGTGGAGGCCCAGAATCTTGAGGCGGTGCGCGAGCTTGCCCCGCTCGCAGCGCGCGAGGCTTCCCGTGTCGGCGCGCATCGCGATGCCGCCGGCTACTACGAGGTCGCCTTGCGGCATGCCGACAGCCTGCCGATGAGCGACCGGGCGAGGCTTTACGAAGGATATGCGTTTGAATGCCATCTGATCGGCCGCATCGATGCGGCCATCGAGGCGCAGAGCCAGGCGCGCCGGCTACAGCAGGCGCTGGGCGACACGCTCAGGGAGGGCGACAGCCTCAGATGCCTGTCGCGCTTCGCCTATCTGGTGGGTGACCGCGAACAGGCGGACCTGTTCGGGGCCCAGGCAGTGGAATTGCTGGAACAGGCGCCTGCCAGTCCGGAGCTTGCCATGGCCTATTCCAATCTCTCGCAGCTGGCGATGCTGGCCGAGAAGCTCCATGAGACGCTGCTGCTTGGCGGCAAGGCAGTCGCTCTGGCCGAACGGTTGAACAAGCCGGAGATAATCTGCCACGCGCTCAACAATCTTGGCTCGGCCGAGCAGTGGCTTGATCTGGCCAAAGGCCGGCTTCACCTCGCCCGCAGCCTTGAAATCGCGCTCGTGCAGAATTTCCAGGAGCACGCGGCACGCGGCTTCACCAATTGCGCCTGCGCCGAAATGAACCAGCTCGATCTTGTGCGCGCGCAATCCTTTCTCGACCGCGGCATTGCCTATTGCGTTGAGAACGACCTCGCGACCTGGCGCGACTATATGCGGGGCGTGCAGGCGCAGCTGCTTTTGCGACGCGGCCTTTGGGACGATGCGGCGGCCATGGCTCTCGACGTCATCGACGATGCTGCAACGACAGCCCTGGTGCGTTACCCATCCCTAGTCGCGCTGGCGAAACTGCGCATAAGGCGAGGCGATCCGGCTGGGCCGGTGCTGGAGGAAATGAAGCGGTTCCTGGACAGGGGAATGGAGCTGCAGCGGCTGGTGCCTTACACGGCGTCGATGGCCGAACTGGCATGGCTTGGGCAAGGCGACGCCAGTGAGGCGCTTCGCCTGATCGAGCTGGCAGAAAGCCTGTCGCCGACGAGGGCGATGTTCGCCGAACTGGCCGTCTGGCGGCTGCTCTTGTCGCCTGAAAGCGACCCTGGCGATACGACCGGCATGGCGGAGCCCTATCGCCTGCTGCTCGCCGGCGATTGGCACGGTGCCGCGACGCTGTGGGCCCGGCTGGGTGCTCCGTTCGAGCAGGCGCTCGCTCTGCTGCGCGGCGACGAGCCGGCCCTGCGCCTGGCCCTGGATATATTCGAGGGGCTCGGTGCCCGGCCGGTCGCCCAGCACGTCCGCGCCGTCATGCGGCAGAATGGCGTCAATAACATTGCAAGGGGACCGCGGCAGAGCACGCGCGCCAATCAAGCTGGCCTGACGCTGCGCCAGATGCAGGTCCTGCAACTGATCGAACGCGGTTTTTCCAACAAGAGAATAGCCGAGCACCTGACCATCTCACCGAAGACCGTCGATCATCATGTCTCGGCGGTGCTGGGCAAGCTGGACGCCATTTCGCGTGGCGAGGCGACCGCCGCCGCGCGCGATTCCGGGCTGATCTGAGCACGTAGGAATCGCGCCCGGATCAGAAATCCGGGAATGTGAGCCCTGCAGGTTTTCCTTACGCGAAAGCGCCGTGGCAGTGCTTGTATTTCTTGCCGGAGCCGCAGGGGCACGCTTCGTTGCGGCCGACCTTGCCCCAGGTGGCGGGGTTGTTGGGGTCGCGGTCTTCGGGGGCGACGATGGCGTTGCTTTCCTGGCGCACCAGAAGGGCGGTTTCGCCGCCTTCGAAATCGTTCTCGCCGGTGGTACCGTCAATATGCGTGCCGAACATGTCGGGGGCTTCCGGCGGCGGGGCCTCGGCAGCCTGGCGGACCAGTTCGACGCGCATCAGCTGCGCGGTGACGGCCTGGCGCAGATTGCCCAGCATCGCCTGGAACAGCTCGAACGCCTCGCTCTTGTATTCCTGCAAAGGATCGCGCTGGGCGTAGCCGCGGAAGCCGACAACCGAACGCAGATGGTCGAGATTGACGATGTGCTCGCGCCACAGATGGTCGAGCGTCTGCAGCACCACGGAGCGCTCGACATAGGTCATCACCTCGGGCCCGAAGCGCTCGGCGCGCTCCTTGGCGGCGGCGTCGGCGGCTTGCGTGATGCGCTCGCGAATGTCGTCCTCGGCGATGCCTTCTTCCTTGGCCCATTCCTCGATCGGCAGGTCGAGATTGAGGAACTCGGCGACCTCGGCCTTCAGCCCGGCGACATCCCACTGCTCGGCATAGGCGTTCTCGGGAATGGCCTTGGCGACGATCTCGTCGATGACGCCTTCGCGCATCTCGGCAATGGTCTCCGACAGACCTTCGCCGTCCATCAGCTCGATGCGCTGTTCGAACACAACCTTGCGCTGGTCGTTCGAGACGTCGTCATATTTCAGAAGATTCTTGCGGATGTCGAAGTTGCGCGCCTCGACCTTCTTCTGCGCCTTTTCCAGCGCCTTGTTGATCCAGGGATGGATGATGGCCTCGTCTTCCTTGAGGCCGAGCTTCTGCAACATGCCGTCCATGCGCTCGGAGCCGAAGATGCGCATCAGATCGTCCTGCAGCGACAGGAAGAATTTCGAGCGGCCGGGGTCGCCCTGGCGGCCGGAGCGGCCACGAAGCTGGTTGTCGATGCGGCGTGATTCATGGCGCTCGGTGGCGAGCACGTAGAGGCCGCCGGCGGCCAGCGCCTTTTCCTTCAGGCGCTCGACGTCGGCATAGATTTCCTTTTCCCGCGCCTCGCGCTCGGGCCCTTCAGGCATGTCGCCCAGTTCCTCGGCGATGCGCATCTCGGCATTGCCGCCGAGCTTGATGTCGGTGCCGCGGCCGGCCATGTTGGTGGCGATGGTGATGGCGCCGGGCTTGCCCGCCTGGGCGACGATCGCCGCCTCGCGCTCGTGATGGCGGGCGTTCAGCACCTCGAAATCCTTAAAACCTTCCTTGCGCAGCCGCTCGGCCAGTTGCTCGGACTTCTCGATCGAGGTGGTGCCGACCAGCGTGGGCTGGCCCTTGGCGCTGGCTTCGCGGATCTCCTTGACGATCGCCTTGTATTTTTCCTCGACCGTCCGGTAGACCTCGTCGTCCTCGTCCTTGCGGATGACCGGCAGGTTGGTCGGGATCTCGGTGACTTCGAGGCCGTAGATGTTGCCGAATTCCTCGGCCTCGGTCAGCGCCGTGCCGGTCATGCCGGAAAGCTTCTTGTAGAGGCGGAAATAGTTCTGGAAGGTAACGGAGGCGAGCGTCTGGTTCTCCGGCTGGATCGCCACATGCTCCTTGGCTTCAAGCGCCTGGTGCAGGCCTTCCGAATAGCGGCGGCCGGGCATCATGCGGCCGGTGAACTCGTCGATAATGACGATCTCGCCGTTGCGCACGATATAGTCCTTGTCGCGCTGGAACAGGCGGTGCGCCTTCAGCGCATTGTTGACGTGATGGACGATGGCGACGTTCTCGACGTCATAGAGCGACTCGCCCTTGAGCAGGCCGGCGTCGCGCAGCAGGTTCTCGAGCTTCTCGGTGCCTTCCTCGGTGAAGATGGAGGTCTTCTGCTTCTCGTCGATCTCATAATCCTGCGGCTGCAGCTGGATGATGAAAGTGTCGATGGTGTTGTACATTTCCGAACGGTCCTCGAGCGGACCGGAAATGATCAGCGGCGTGCGCGCTTCATCGACCAGGATGGAATCGACTTCGTCGACGATCGCGTAGTTGTGACCACGCTGTACCATCTGGGCGCGCTCGTACTTCATGTTGTCGCGCAGATAGTCGAAGCCGAGTTCGTTGTTGGTGGCATAGGTGACGTCGGCGGCGTAGGCGACGCGGCGCTCCTCGTCGGACAGGCCATGGACGATGACGCCGACCGAGAGGCCGAGGAACTTGTAGACACGGCCCATCCATTCGGAGTCGCGGGTGGCGAGATAATCGTTGACGGTGACGACGTGGACGCCATTGCCGGCCAGTGCATTGAGATAAACGGGCAAGGTCGCGACCAGCGTCTTGCCCTCACCGGTGCGCATCTCGGCGATGCCGCCATTGTGCAGCACCATGCCGCCGATCAGCTGGACGTCGAAGGGGCGCATGCCGAGCACGCGGCGCGCCGCCTCGCGGGCGGTGGCGAAGGCCGGGATCAGCAGGTCCTCGAGGCTGGCGCCGTTGGCGATGTCTTGGCGGAACTTTTCCGTGCGGCCGGCGAGCTCTGCATCGGAGAGCGCCCGCATCTCGTTTTCCATGGCGTTGATCGCCTCGACACGGGGCCGGGTCGACTTGACCCTGCGGTCGTTGGAGGAGCCGAAAACCTTACGGGCGAGACCGCCGAGACTGACCATCCAATGGTCCTTTCGATAGAATTCTCAAACTGAGACGAGCGCCGGCCGGCCCCATCAAATCCACGTGAATGCGCCGCCTGTATACGGGCAACGCAAAAAGCGCCCGGAAAACGGTTCTGGACGCAAAGTCGTTGGACAGATAAGAGGGGGCTCAACTGATGTCAACGCCGCGCTGGCCCTGCCGGTCGCGCCAAATTCGGCCACAATCTGGCTGATCTGGAAGCCTCCCGTCCTTCACATCCTCATCGGAGTCATCTTAATGTCCTTGTTGTTCCGCCGTGCGTCGCTCGCCAGCCTCGGCCTGGCCGTCGGCCTGTCGGCTCTTTGCCTGTCGCCGCTGATGGCGCAGGAAACCGCACCAGCCCAGCCGGCACCACCAGCGGCACCGGCCGCACCGGTCGATCCGAATACAGTGGTTGCCACCGTCAACGGCCAACCCCTCACCGAAGCAGATCTCGTGCTTGCCGAAGGCGAGCTGTCGCAGCAGTTCGCGCAACTCCCGGCCGAGCAACGCCGCGCCGCGGCGCTTTCGGCCGCAATCGAGATCCGCGTCATGGCCGCCCAGGCCGTCTCGACCGGTCTCGACAAGGATCCCGATTTCCAGCGCCGCATGGCCTTCCTGCAGCAGCGCGCGCTGCATGGCGAGATGGTCGAGAAGGGCGTCGTTGACAAGGTCACCGACGCCGAGATCCGCGCCCGCTACGACCAGGAGATCGCCAACACGCCGCCGGTCAACGAGGTGCATGCCCGTCACATCCTCGTGAAGACGAAGGAAGAGGCCGAGGCGATTATCAAGCAACTCGACGGCGGCGCCGATTTCCAGAAGCTCGCCAACGAGCACACCTCGGATCCGAGCGGCAAGACCAGTGGCGGCGATCTCGGCTGGTTCGGACCTGGCCAGATGGTGCCGGAATTCGACAAGGCCGCTTTCGCGCTCGAGGTCGGCAAATACACCGAGCAGCCGGTGCAGTCGCAGTTCGGCTGGCATGTGATCAAGCTCGAGGACAAGCGCACCAAGCAGCCGCCGGCCTTCGACGACGTCAAGGACCAGGCCAAGCAGGCGGTCATCCGCGACAAGTATTTCGCGTTGGTCAAGTCGCTGCGCGCCGATGCCAAGGTCGAAATTCCCGACGCCAATTTGAAGAAGGCCGTCGATACGCTGGAAAGCGCCAAGTAAACCAGAACGGTTTCGAAAAAGGGGCGCGGTGGCCAAAGGGCGCCGCGCCCTTTTTGCGTCAGTTCAGCCGTCGGGCCCCTCTATGCCTCGCAGGAGATAGCGGACCACCTTGCGTATCGTCGCCTCGTCTTCGTCGAGCCGGTTGGTCAGGAGCTGCCGCCACGCATAGGAAGCCACCAGGTCGGCGGCCACAGCCGGATCGACATCGGCCGCGACCTCGCCCCTTGCCTTGGCGCGCTCGATGATCTGGCCGGTGTAGGCCCGGCGCCCGCCTGTATAGCCAGCAAGGGCCGCGGCCGCCATTTCGTCCGACTGCGCCTCGGCAATCAGCGACCTGAACACGCTGCCCGACGACGTCTCGCGCCAGTGCGCGAACAGGTTCTTGAGGAAGCCGACGAGGTCCTCTTCCAGTCCTCCCGTATCGGGAACATCGACGCGTTTCTGGCGCTGGTAGACCTCCAGCAGCAGCGAGGCCTTGCTCGGCCACCAGCGATAGATGGTCGGCTTGCCGGCACGCGCCCGCCGCGCCACGGCCTCGATCGAGAAGCCGGCATAGCCGGCCTCGACCAACACCGCCTCGGCGGCATCGAGAATAGCTTCCGCGCTGTCGGGATTGCGCCGCGCGCCAATAGATTTACGCGCCGTATCCGCCTCTTCGGCCATCCTGTCGCCCTCGCCGTCGGTAGGGCCGGCAATATAAGTGATCCGACGATGGAACGAAACGGCCCGTTCTTGGCGGCTGACGCAGGAGACATTTGCCTGCCATGTCTCCCGCACGATGCCCAGGCGGTCATCGGTGCTGACCAACTCCGCCCGCGCGCCCGCGCCGAGTCGCAACGGTCCCCAGAAATACCAGGGCCAGGGTCAGCTGCCCTCGGGAGAGATCGCAACCTGGGCGGGGCGGTGCCAGCGAACTGCAACGGAGCCGGCTGCGAACCGGTCAAGGCCAATTCCGGTTCTCACGCCGCCACCAAAACGCCTTGCGCGGGCGCGCCGTATCGGGCAAACCGGCGTTTCTCCGCCGATTTTTCCCGTCCGAGGTTCCATGTCCACGACGATTTCGCCGCTCGCGCCGAAGAAATACCCCAAGATGCCTGAGATCGAGGGGGTGCGCATCGCCACCGCCGAAGCGGGGATAAAATACAAGAACCGCACCGATCTCCTGGCCATGGTCTTCGAGCCCGGCACGGCGGTCGCCGGCGTGTTCACAAAGTCGAAATGCCCCTCGGCGCCAGTCGATTTCTGCCGGCAGAACCTTGCCGCGGGCAAGGCCCGGGTGCTCGTCGTCAATTCCGGCAACGCCAATGCCTTCACCGGCAAGAAGGGCCGGGACTCCACCGCGCTGACGGGCGAAGCGGCAGCCAAGGCTGCCGGCTGCACGCCAGGCGAGGTGTTCCTGGCCTCGACCGGTGTCATCGGCGAGCCGCTTGACACAACCAAGTTCAGCCATCTGCTGGCTGGTCTGGTCAGCAACGGCAAGCCCGACCTGTGGACCGAGGCGGCCAAGGCCATCATGACCACGGACACTTATCCGAAGGTGGCGACGCAGACCGTTAAGCTCGGCGAGACCGATGTCACCATCAACGGCATTTCCAAGGGCGCCGGCATGATCGCACCCGACATGGCCACGATGCTGTCCTTTGTCGCCACCGATGCGCCGATCGCCGCCCCCGTGCTGCAGGATCTGCTGTCGCGCGGCACGGCCAAGACCTTCAACGCGGTGACCGTCGACAGCGACACCTCCACAAGCGACACGCTGCTGCTCTTCGCCACCGGAAAGGCCGCCAAACGCGGCGCGCCGGAGATAACCGACCCCAAGGATGCCCGTCTGGGGGCCTTCCGCCGTGCGCTCGGCAAAGTGCTGAAGTCGCTGGCGCTGCAAGTGGTGCGCGACGGTGAGGGCGCCCGCAAGCAGGTCGAAGTCACCGTTACCGGCGCGAAATCGGCGCGCTCGGCCAAGCGCATCGCGCTCTCGATCGCCAATTCGCCGCTGGTCAAGACGGCGGTCGCCGGCGAGGACGCCAATTGGGGCCGCGTCGTCATGGCCGTCGGCAAGGCCGGCGAGCCGGCTGACCGCGACCGCCTGTCGATCTGGTTCGGCGACAACAGGCTGGCGCATGAGGGCGAGCGCGATCCGGCCTATTCGGAGGAAGCGACCTCGGCGTATATGAAGCGCGACGACATCCGCATCCGCGCCGATATCGGCATCGGCCGCGGCAAGGCGACGGTGTGGACCTGCGACCTCACCAAGGAATACGTCGCCATCAATGGCGACTACCGGAGCTGACGGACTTGGTTTCCAAACATCCGGCCAGCATGCTGGCGACAGTGCGCCGCTATGAGGCGGCCGGGTTCCGCGCCTGGCCCGCGGCGGCAGTCCATTATGACGGCACCTGGGTGGTGCGGCTGACGGCCGGACATCCGGCCAAGCGGCTGAATTCGGTCAATCCGCTCGATCCCGGCGACACCCAGCACATCGCCGACCGCATCGGCCGCGCCAGCCGCCGTTTCGATGCCTATGGCCGTCCGCTGACCTTCCGCATGTCGCCGTTATCGGGGCCGGATCTGGCCAGCCATCTCGACCGCGAGGGTTGGAGTCGGTTCGACGAATCGCTGGTGATGCGGCTGCCGCTGGCGGATGCGCAACTCGACGCCGCCATGGACCAGATCCCGTTGAAGGACATCAGCCGCTTCATCGGCGCGTCGCTCAAGGTCAGCGGCTCGGACGCGTCGCTGCGGCCAGGCCTGTCGGAGATCATCGGCGCCATCCAGCCCGAGGCCGGGCTGTTCGCGCTCGAGGCTGGAGCGGAACCACTGGCGACGCTGATCTGCGTCCATGACGGCGATCTCGCCGGCCTGTTCGAGGTCGCCACCGACAAGTCGGCACGCAACAAGGGCCACGGCCGCAACCTGATCCTGTCGGCGCTGAAATGGGCGCGGCTGCGCGGCGCGCGGGAAGCCTGGCTGCAGGTCGAGGCCGGCAATGTGCCGGCGCTGGCGCTCTATCATTCGCTCGGCTTCGACGAGGTCTATCGCTACCACTACCGCCGGCCGCCTGTTCATGGGTGAAATCGGGCATGAATGATGTGACGATCGCCGGCAAGCGCCTGCTCCTGGTCGCCGCCTGCGCCCTGGTCGACGCCGACGGGCGCGTGCTCCTGGCGCAGCGGCCCGAGGGCAAGCAGCTTGCCGGGCTCTGGGAGTTTCCCGGCGGCAAGGTCGAGCCCGGCGAGACGCCGGAGCAATGCCTTATCCGCGAACTCTATGAGGAGATCGGGATCGAGACCGACATCCCGTGCCTGGCACCGCTCACCTTCGCCAGCCATAGCTACGACGATTTCCATCTTTTGATGCCGCTTTTCATCTGCCGCCGCTTTCGCGGCATCGCCCAGCCGAAGGAGGGGCAGGCGCTGAAATGGGTGCGGCCCAGGCAGATGCGCGACTACCCGATGCCGCCGGCCGACGCTCCGCTGATCCCGTTCCTGATCGACCTCCTGTAGGCGAACAGAACCGCTAGCGGCCTGTGGCTGAGCGGAGCTGCGGGGCGCATAAGCCAGCATTAATGGAAGATTTATCTCATCATGAAAAATTGATGCAAGGCTGCCTCGTCGCGGCCGTGCCGGCGATTTTCTGGGGAGCGACAGCATGAGCCTAGACAGGGATTGGGATTCGATCCGGCCCGACCGCAGTTTTCGCGCCGCGGATGCGGGCATGGGCGTGCTGCGCGTCACGCTGCTGTTCGGGTCGGCCGCGGTGGCGCTGGCCCTGATCGCAACGCCCTTCCTCGAGAGCCAGACGCGCTCGCAATCGGCTCGGAATTTTGCCAGCGGTCTCGACATGACTGCCACTGGTTCGATCACTCGTCGCGATACCTATACGGTGCGCCGCAGCGTGCTTCAGCCGCAGCCCGATTCGGTCTGCATCATCCGATCCGACGGCCGGACCAGCGGCGACTGCTGACCGGGTCCAAGACATTTTCAGAGGCGGCGGTTTCATCGCCTATTAAGCCTGTGCCGTTAACCTTTCTTAACAGGTCGGCGGTATGGTTCCGGCAAGAGGGATCGACGTGATGAAAACAGTGCTGCTGCGTTTCCTGAACGATGAAAAGGGCGCCACGGCCGTCGAATACGGCTTGATCGTCGCCGTACTGTCGCTGACGATCGTCGGCGGCATCAGCCAGGTCTTCAACGCGATCACCTGGCTGTTCAGCGACAATGGCAGCAGGCTTGCCAACGCTTTCGCACCCTGATCTGGCTGTCCGCGTCCGCGGACACTGTCATTGCCCCTTGGGCTGCTCCAACACAGTCTTCAGCGAGATCTTGGCCGAACCCGGCTTGAGCGGCTTTTGCTGCGATGCATCGGGCGCCCAGCCGGACATCCAGACCATCGAAAAGCTTGCGCGGATGCGGCCGTCGGGATCCGAAAACCGCTCGGCGTAGATTTGCGCGGCGCGGGCGAACAGCTGGCGTGTGCCCGGCCGCCGGCTGCGATCGGCAAGCGCGCTGGTTTCGCCCATGGCGCGCAAATCGGCCATCAGGTTGAAAAGACTGTCATAGCGCACCGTCACCGTCTCGACATCGGCGACCGGCAGAGCGAGGCCGGCGCGCTGCAGCAGCGCTCCCGCGTCGCGAACGTCGGTGAACGGAATGACGCGCGGGCTGGCGCCGCCGTGAAGCTCGGTCTCGGCCGCCAGCAGGCTTTCACGCAATTCGCCGAGCGTGCCGGCGCCGGCGAAGGCGCCGAGGAAAAGCCCGTCCGGACGCAGCGCACGGCGGATCTGCACCAGCATGCCGGGAATGTCGTTCATGGCCTGCAGCGACAGGAGCGACACCGCCAGGTCGAGGCTTTGCGGCTCGAAGGGCACGGTTTCCAGCGGCGCGACCATGCCGGCGGAATCGCCCAGGAAAGCCGCATCCGCCTCGACACGGACGATGTTCGCCACCTTGCCGCTCGCGGCGAGGATGTCGGCCGCGGCCGACGTCTGGCAAAACAGCACCGCTGCCCTGCTAAACCTGCGCTCCACGGCACCCAGCCGGTCGGCAAGATCGTCGGCACTGCGCCGCATCAGGAAGTCCGCGCCGCCGACCGGATGATCGAGCGCGCGCCGCTTGTGCGCCAGCCACAGTGAGGTGTCCATTATCGGCAGCAAACGGGCAGATCCTTTGTTTGTCCATTCCCCGATGGAGTTGATATAGTGGCGCACAGCACCCACCACGTGGCCGATCCCATGCCCAAGATCAAGCCTCTGGACATCAGGAACCTTGCACGGTCGGCGGCGAACTGGCCGGCGCGCATCCTGTTCCCGCCTGTCTGCGCCGGCTGCCGCAGGCATGTCTCGCAGCCCGGCGTTCTGTGCGGCGCCTGCTGGCCGAAGTTGCGCCTCCTGGAGCGGCCCTGGTGCCCGGTGATGGGCACGCCGTTCACCCACCATATGGGTGAGGGCTTTCTGTCGGCCGAGGCGATCGCCGATCCGCCGCCCTTCGAGCGGGCGCGGGCGGCCGTCGCCTATTCCGGCGTCGCCCGCCAGATGGTGCAGGGGCTGAAATACCAGGATCGCACCGACCTGGCGCCGTGGATGGCGCGTTGGATGCTGCGCGCCGGCGCCGACCTCATTGCCGAGGCGGATGTGGTGGTGCCGGTCCCGCTGCACTGGCGTCGCTTCTTCAGGCGGCGGTTCAACCAGTCAGCGGAATTGGCGAGGGCGGTCTGCGAGCTCAGCGGCCTGTCTTTCGCACCCTCGGCCATGCGGCGTGTCAAGCTCACGCGCCAGCAGGTCGGGCTGGAGCGCAAGGACCGCGAGGACAACGTGCGGGCCGCCTTTCGCGTGCCTGCCGAAGCGGAAATCGAGATCGCCGGCCGCCGCGTGCTTTTGATCGACGACGTCTACACCACGGGTGCCACGGTTCGCGCCGCCAGCAAGGCGCTGAAAAAAGCAGGGGCCGGCGCCGTCGATGTGCTGACCTTCGCACGCGTGCTGCCGGGGGACTTTCGGGCCGACGAGTCCACGACTATATAAGTCGGCAACAAACAGTGGAAATTCGTCATGGTCGACGTCACCATCTATACACGCATGATGTGCGGCTACTGCACGGCCGCCAAGCGGCTGCTCGAGCGCAAGGGCGTCGCCTATACGGAGCATGACGCGTCGTTTTCGCCGGAACTGCGCCAGGAGATGATTTCCCGCGCCCATGGCCGCACGACCTTTCCGCAGATTTTCGTCGGCGACACGCATGTCGGCGGCTGCGACGACCTCCACGAGCTGGAGGCGCAAGGCCGGCTGGACAAGTTGCTCGCCAATGGTTCGACGAATTGAGGATATGACGATGGGTGTTTTCAAGGCGGCCGCGATCCAGATGCGTTCGGGCGAGAGGCCAGAGCGCAACGCAATTGATCTCGAGCGGCTGGTGCGCGAAGCAGCCGGCCAGGGGGCCACCTACATCCAGACACCGGAAATGACCGGAGCGCTGGTGCGTGACAAGAAGGCCGCGTCTTTCACCTCAGAGGACAAGGACATCATCGTCGGGACCGCCCGCCGACTGGCCCGCGAACTTGGCGTCCACCTGCATATCGGCTCGACCGCCATCCTGCGCGCCGACGGCAAGCTCGCCAACCGGGCGCTGCTGTTCGGTCCGGACGGCGCCACGCTCGCCTCCTATGACAAGATCCATATGTTCGACGTCGATCTCGACAATGGCGAGAGCTGGCGCGAATCCGCGACCTACGAGCCCGGCACGGAGGCGGTCGTCACGACCATCGAAGGCGCCAAGCTGGGCTTTGCCGTCTGTTATGACCTGCGGTTTCCGCAACTGTTCCGCGCCGAGGCGCTAGCCGGCGCCGACCTGCTTTCCGTGCCCGCCGCCTTCACCCGCCAAACCGGCGAGGCGCATTGGCACGTGCTGCTCAGGGCCCGCGCCATCGAGAACGGCGCCTATGTCGTGGCCGCTGCGCAAGGCGGCCTTCACGAGGACGGCCGCGAAACCTATGGCCATTCGCTGATCGTCGATCCGTGGGGCCGCGTCATCGCGGAGGCGGCGCACAATGAGCCGGCGGTGATCGTCGCCGAGATCGACTCCGCGCAGTCGCTGGCGGCTCGCAAGAAGATCCCCAATCTGAAAAATGCGCGGGATTTCGCTATCAATGCCGGTTCGTCCGAGGCATCGCGTCTCAGGGGAGCGGCCTCTTGATCCGCTTCTCCCTGATCTGCGAAAACGATCACGAGTTCGAGGGCTGGTTCCGCAGCAATGACGATTTCGACACGCAGAAGAAGCGTGGCTTCGTCGATTGCCCGACCTGCGGCTCGCACAAGGTGGAGAAAGCCCTGATGGCGCCGGCCGTGTCGACGGCGCGCAAGCAGGAAACGATAGCGCTCGCCATGGGCGAGGCGCAGAAGCAGGCGCTGGCGCAGCTGAAGGCAATGGCCGAGAAGGTTCGCGAGAATGCCGATTACGTCGGCGACAAATTCGCCGAGGAAGCGCGCAAGATCCATTTCGGCGAGACCGACCCGCGCGGCATCTATGGCGAGGCGACGCTGGAGGAGGCCAAGAGTCTGGCCGAGGACGGCGTCGAGTTCATGCCGATCCCAGTGTTTCCGGAGGATCGGAACTGAGCGGTCAGCTTACGCTGCCGATCAATTTTTCAAGCAGGCGCGAAAGCGTTTCCCGTTCGGCTTGCGTCAGGCCGGAAAGAATCTCGTGCTCGTTGGCGACGTGGGCCGTAACGGCCTCGTCGATCAAAGCGAGACCTTTTTCAGTCAACCGCACGACGATGCCGCGCCGGTCATTGGGGTGCGGACCGCGCACGATCAACCCTGAGGTTTCGAGCCGGTCGAGCCGGTTGGTCATGGCGCCCGAGGTCACCATCGTCGCCTCGTAAAGGGCGGTCGGGGTCAGCGCGTAGGGCGCGCCCGAGCGGCGCAACGTCGCCAGCACGTCGAATTCGCCGGCCTGCAATCCATAGCGCGCAAACAACGGCGCGAGGCGCTCGCGGGCAATCAGCGAGGATGCTTCATTCAACCGCCCGATCACGCCCATCGGCGAGACGTCAAGGTCCGGCCGCTCCCTGTTCCATTGTTCGATCGCCTTTGCCGCCCTGTCCATCTATTCTGCCATGTATCTTGACGTTAAGAATCTTTTCGTTATCTTATCGGAAAATGAAGTGGCGGCCAAGTGCCGGCGACGATGACGAGGACATCAGATGAAATTTCTCTGGGATTCGGCGCTTGGCCTGCTGGTCGTGACGGGCGCCCTGCTTGGCCTGACGCTGCCGTTCGGCAAGCTTGCGACCGCCGCCGGCGTTCCGGCCATGGTCTGGGCCTTCGTCATCTCGCTCGGTGCCGGCGGCGTGCTGTTGCTGGCTCTCCTGCTGCGTGGCGAGCGCATCAAGCTTACGGCGCGCAAGCTGCGCTATTTCTTCGTCACGGCGGCGGTGTCCTATGCCTTTCCCAACCTCTTGATGTTTTCGGCCATCCCGCATCTCGGCGCGGGATATACGGGCATCATGTTCACGCTATCGCCGGTGATCACGCTCGTGTTCTCGATCTTGCTTGGCGTTCGGCGCCCCAACCTGCTCGGCGTCATCGGCATTGCGGTCGGCTTCATCGGTGCGGTCATGGTCGCGCTTACACGCGGCGAAGCTGGCCAACCGGCCGATTATTTCTGGGTAACGATCGGGTTGCTGATCCCGGTCAGCCTTGCCGCGGGCAACATCTACCGCACCGTCGACTGGCCCGAAGGAACCGGCCCGATCGAGCTTGCCGTGGGCAGCCATCTGGCGTCGGCGACCTTGCTTCTCCTCGGCATCCTGACGCTTTTCGGCTGGCAAGCGTTTGTTCCGCTGGGCGCGGTACCGCCTGTGGTCGTCGCGCAGATGGCGTCGGCTTCGGCAATGTTTGCCTTCTTCTTCCGGCTGCAGGCGGTGGGCGGCCCGGTCTATCTCAGCCAGATCGGCTATGTGGCGGCGGCCGTCGGGCTGTTCGCGGGCACGATCTTCCTCGGCGAGCACTATCAGCTGCTGACCTGGGCAGGCGCTGTCATCATCACGGCCGGCGTGTTTATCACCACCAAGGCGCAAAGCGGGACCAGCGCGAGGGCGCAGAGTCAGGCGGCGTGAGCCGGTTCAGACCGTGCCCTTTTCCGCCAGCACCATGTAGTTGACGTCCATGTCTTTCGACCGCTGCCAGCGGTCGGCGAGCGGGTGGTAGACGACGCCGGTGCGGTCGATGACGGTCAGGCCGGCGCCGCTGAGCGCCTTTTCCAGCTCTTCCGGGCGCACCAGCTTGCCGAACTGATGAGTGCCGCGCGGCAGCCAGCGCAGCACATATTCGGCGCCGATGATGGCCAGCCCTAGCGCCTTCAGCGTGCGGTTGATCGTGGCCACGAACATGATGCCGCCGGGCTTGACCATCTCGCCGCATTTGGCGACGAACAGGTCGATGTCGGCGACATGCTCGACCACTTCCATATTGAGGATAACGTCGAATTTTTCGCCGGCGTCGGCCAGGTCCTCGGCCGTGGTGGCGCGGTAGTCGATCGTCACGCCGACTTCGGCGGCGTGCAATTTGGCCACTTCGATATTGGTGGCGGAAGCATCGGCGCCGACCACTTCGGCGCCAAGCCGCGCCATCGGCTCGCACAGCAGGCCGCCGCCGCAACCGATGTCGAGAAAGCGCAGGCCCTCGAATGGCCGTGCCGCGCGCGGATCGCGGCCGAAGCGCGTTGCCACCTGGTCGCGTATGTAGGCAAGCCGGATGGGGTTGAACTTGTGCAGCGGCCGGAACTTGCCGTTCGGGTTCCACCATTCGGCGGCAAGGGCGGAAAAGCGCTCCACTTCTCCGGCATCGATCGTCGATCGTCGGGGCTCTGGCATCGATTGGTCTCCTCGGACGCTAGCAAGTCGGGCGTGGGGGAGGGAAAGTCAAGGCTGCATTTTCGCCTGCTGACAGTGCGAGGCCGGCACCGCCGACAAGCGCCCTCTATTGCCGGCGGCGCCCTGTCAGGACGTGTCAGCTCAGGGAGCACCTCGGCCGAAACAAAAAAGCGGCGGCGTGCGAAAAAGGGAAGATCGTGTTGAGAAAAGGAGATGGCCGTGATTCAGACCGCATCGATCCTTTGGCGCAGGCTCGACCTTGAAGGTCACGATTCCTGCATGCTCTCGCAGCGGCCCGGCGGGCACCGCCTGAAGGGGCAGGCCATCTTCCTGCAAGACGACAAGCCGTGTTGCATCGCCTACGAGGTGGATTGCGATGCCGGCTGGCACACGCGCTCGGCACGTATCGAGGGCTTTCTCGGCCCGCAAGAGCTTTCCCTGGGGATCGAGCGCCATACTGACGGCTCCTGGACGCTGGATGGCGAGCCGCAGCCGGAGGTGGCCGGCCTGATCGACGTCGATCTCGGCTTCACGCCGGCTTCGAACCTCCTGGCGATCCGCCGGTTCGCGCTCGCCGTCGGCGAGGCGACGCCGGCACCGGCCGCCTATCTGGCCTTTCCCGAGCTCAGAGTGACGCGGCTCGACCAGGCCTACCGGCGCCTCGACCCGGCCCGCTATGCCTATGCCGCGCCGGCGTTCGGCTATGAGGCGGTGCTGGAGGTCTCTCCACTCGGCTTCGTGCTCGACTATCCAGATTTGTGGAAGAGCGTCGCCCGCCCGGGCTGAGGTCCGCCGCTCTGAGAGCCTTGCCGGTAGCGGCGCTGCGCAAAATGGAGTTCCAGTCCAGCAGGCACGTGGCGCCCTTCTTGTGCGCCATCGCTTGCGAAGCCTGGATGTTTTGGCTAAGGAGGCCGCGCATTCAGCGGCCGGCGCCAGCCGGGCGCTTTCCTCGGTTTTTCGGCGCAGAGCCGGCTTCAGTCAAAGGCATTTCGCTTCCATGGCGCGCATCGTGATGAAATTCGGCGGAACCTCCGTCGCCGACATCGCCCGCATCCGCAATGTGGCGCGTCACGTCAAACGGGAGGTCGATGCCGGCCACGAGGTGGCGGTGGTGGTCTCGGCGATGGCCGGCAAGACCAACGAACTGGTCGGCTGGACGCGCGAGGCCTCGCCGATGCACGACGCGCGCGAATATGATGCCGTGGTTGCGTCCGGCGAGCAGGTGACGGCAGGCCTCCTGGCGATCACCTTGCAGAACATGGGCGTGCACGCCCGCTCCTGGCAGGGCTGGCAGATCCCGATCAAGACCGACAACGCGCATGGCGCGGCACGCATCCTCGATATCGACGGCGCTTTCCTGATCAAGCGCTTCGGCGAGGGCCAGGTGGCCGTCATCGCAGGTTTCCAGGGCATCGGACCGGACAACCGCATCGCAACGCTTGGTCGTGGCGGCTCCGACACCAGCGCGGTGGCGATCGCGGCCGCCGTCAAAGCCGACCGCTGCGACATCTATACCGACGTCGACGGCGTCTACACCACCGATCCGCGCATCGAGCCCAAGGCGCGGCGGCTGGCCAAGATATCGTTCGAGGAAATGCTTGAAATGGCCTCGCTCGGCGCCAAGGTTCTGCAGGTGCGATCGGTCGAGCTTGCCATGGTGCACAGGGTGCGTACCTTCGTGCGGTCGTCCTTCGACGATCCCGACGCGCCCGGAATGGGGGATTTGCTCAATCCGCCCGGAACGCTTATTTGCGACGAGGAAGAGATCGTGGAACAGCAGGTCGTCACCGGAATTGCCTATGCCAAGGACGAGGCGCAGATTTCGCTGCGGCGTGTCGGCGACCGGCCGGGCGTCGCCGCCGGCATTTTCGGGCCGCTGGCCGAGGCCAACATCAACGTAGACATGATCGTCCAGAACATTTCCGAGGACGGCAAGCTTACCGACATGACCTTCACGGTGCCCTCCGGAGACGTGGACAAAGCGCTGGCCGTGCTCGACCGGCTGAAGGCCGATGTCGGCTACGACGTCGTGCAGTCGGAAGCCGGCATGTCGAAGGTCTCGGTCATCGGCATCGGCATGAGAAGCCATGCCGGCGTTGCCGCCACCGCCTTCAAGGCGCTGGCCGAGAAGGCAATCAACATCCGCGCCATCACCACCTCCGAGATCAAGATTTCGATACTGATCGACGGTCCTTACACGGAACTCGCGGTTCGCACTTTGCATTCCGTCTACGGTCTGGATAAGCAGTAGCAGACTGAATCAGTTGTTGCGTGCGTGCCGGCGGCGGCCGAAACTGCGCCGGCAAGAAGCCTATTGGAGAAGAAGCCGCGATGCGTGACCCGGCCAGTGGCCCGCGCGTTCTGCTGAAACGGCTCCGCGAGCTCATGCAGGAGCCGCTGGAGCCGCAGGAGCGGCTCGACCGCATCGTGCGCGACATCGCCTCCAACATGGTCGCCGAAGTGTGCTCGCTCTATGTGCTGCGCGCCGATTCCGTGCTCGAACTCTACGCCACCGAAGGCCTGAACCCGAACGCGGTGCACCTGGCGCAGCTCAGGCTGGGGCAAGGTCTGGTCGGCACGATTGCCGCCAGCGCGCGGCCGCTCAACCTGTCCAATGCGCAGGAACATCCGGCCTTCGCCTACCTGCCGGAAACCGGGGAAGAGATCTACAATTCCTTCCTCGGCGTGCCGGTGCTCAGGGCAGGGCGCACGCTGGGCGTGCTGGTGGTGCAGAACAAGACCATGCGCCACTATCGCGACGACGAGGTCGAGGCGTTGGAAACCACCGCCATGGTCATCGCCGAGATGATCGCCACCGGCGATCTGGCGCGGCTGACGCGGCCCGGCCTCGAGCTCGACCTGCGCCGCCCGGTCAGCTTCACCGGCCTGTCGTTCAACGAGGGCGTCGGGCTCGGCCATGTCGTGCTGCACGAACCGCGCATCGTCGTCACCAACCTGTTCAACGAGGACAGCGAAGAGGAAGTCCGCCGGCTCGAGGCATCGCTCGGCTCGCTCAGGCTTTCCATCGACGACATGCTCGAGCGCCGCGACGTCGCCTTCGAGGGCGAGCATCGCCAGGTGCTGGAAGCCTACCGCATGTTCGCCAACGACCGCGGCTGGGTCCGGCGGCTGGAAGAGGCGATCCGCAACGGCCTGACGGCGGAAGCTGCGGTCGAAAAGGTGCAGAGCGACATGCGCGCGCGCATGCTGCACATGACCGATCCTTATCTGCGCGAGCGGATGAGCGATTTCGACGATCTCGCCAACCGGCTTCTGCGCCAGCTGATGGGACGCGGGCCTGATGATGTCGCGGCCTCGCTGCCGAAGGATGCCATCATCGTCGCCCGCTCGATGGGCGCCGCCGAACTGCTCGACTACCCCCGGGACAAATTGCGCGGACTGGTGCTCGAGGATGGCGCCGCCACCAGCCACGTCGTCATCGTCGCGCGCGCCATGGGCATTCCCGTCGCCGGGCAGATGAAGGGCGCCGTTTCCATGGCGGAAAACGGCGATGCCATCATCGTCGACGGCGAGGAAGGCGCGATCCATCTTCGTCCGCAGTCGGATCTCGAAGCCGCCTATGCCGAAAAGGTGCGGTTCCGGGCGCGCCGGCAGGAAGTCTACCGCGAACTGCGCAAGAAGCCGTCGGTGACCAAGGATGGCGTTGCGGTCGACCTTTTGATGAATGCCGGGCTTGCCGTCGACCTGCCGCAACTGGCCGAATCGGGTGCCGCCGGGATCGGCCTGTTCCGCACCGAATTGCAATTCATGGTCGCCTCGACCTTTCCCCGTGCCGAGGCGCAGGAGCGGCTCTACCGCGACGTGCTCGATGCCGCGCGCGGCAAGCCGGTCACCTTCCGCACCATCGATATCGGCGGCGACAAGGTGCTGCCCTATTTCAAAGGCGCCATCCAGGAAGAGAACCCGGCTCTCGGCTGGCGGGCGATCCGCCTGACGCTGGACCGTCCGGGATTGCTGCGCACCCAGATCCGCGCCCTGCTGAAAGCCTGCGGCGGGCGGGAGCTCAAGCTGATGCTGCCGATGGTCACCGAGCTCGGCGAGATCGCCCAGGCGCGTGAAATCATCGACCGCGAGGTGCGGCATCTGTCGCGCTTTGCCCATCATTTGCCGACCAGCCTCAAGCTCGGGGCAATGTTGGAGGTGCCGTCCCTCCTGTTCCAGCTTGACGAGTTGATGAAGGCGGTCGACTTCGTCTCGGTCGGCTCGAACGACCTGTTCCAGTTCGTGATGGCGGTCGACCGCGGCAACACGCAGCTTTCCGATCGCTTCGACACGTTGTCGACGCCGTTCCTGCGGGTGCTCAAGACCATCGCCGATGCCGGCGCCCGCAACCACACGCCCGTCACACTCTGCGGCGAACTCGCCGGCAAGCCGATCTCGGCAATGGCGCTGGTCGGCCTCGGTTTCCGTTCTATCTCGATGTCGCCCGCTTCGATCGGTCCGGTCAAGGCGATGCTGACCGAATTGCCGCTGGAGGCGTTGAAAGCGTTCTTCGACGACAATCTGATGGCGCCGGCCCAGGTGCTGCCGATGCGGGCGCTGCTGCAGGCCTTTGCCGACGACCGCTCAATTCCGTTATAGCACCTTTGCAATGATCTCCCTTCCCCGCGACCGCATGGATCAAGTCGTCAAGCGTTTCGAAATGCTCGAAGCGCAGATGTCGGCCGGCCCGGCGCCGGAGGCCTATGTTAAGATGGCATCGGAATATGCCGAGCTCCAGGAGATGGTTGCCAAGGTCAGAGCCTTGCGCTCGGCCGAGCAGGAGCAGGCCGATCTCGAGGCGATGCTCGCCGACAAGGGCACCGATGCCGAGATGCGGGCGCTCGCCGAGGCCGACCTGCCAGAGGTCGATGAGCGCATCGAAGCGTTGCAGAAGGACATCCAGATCCTGCTCTTGCCCAGGGATGCGGCCGATGACAAGAACGCCATCCTGGAAATCCGCGCCGGCACCGGCGGCGACGAGGCAGCATTGTTCGCCGGCGACCTGTTTCGCATGTATGAGCGCTATGCCGCTTCGCGTGGCTGGCGGTTCGAGACGGTATCGGCCAGCGAGGGCGATGCCGGCGGCTATAAGGAAATCATCGCCACGGTTTCCGGCAAGGGGGTTTTCGCGCATCTGAAATTCGAGTCCGGCGTCCACCGGGTGCAGCGCGTGCCCGCGACCGAGGCCAGCGGACGCATTCACACCTCGGCGGCGACGGTAGCCGTGCTGCCGGAGGCGGAGGAAGTCGACATCGACATCCGGGCCGAAGACATCCGCATCGACACGATGCGCGCGTCGGGCTCGGGCGGCCAGCACGTCAACACCACCGATTCGGCAGTGCGCATCACCCATTTGCCGACCGGCATCATGGTGGTGCAGGCGGAGAAATCGCAGCACCAGAACCGGGCCAAGGCCATGCAGATCCTGCGGGCCCGGCTCTACGACCTGGAACGCAGCAAGGCCGATGAGGAGCGCTCGGAATCGCGCAAGTCGCAGGTCGGCTCCGGCGACCGCTCGGAACGCATCCGCACCTACAATTTTCCGCAAGGCCGCGTCACCGATCATCGCATCAACCTGACGCTCTACAAGCTCGACCGGGTGATGATGGGCGAACTCGACGAAGTCATCGACGCTCTGATCGCCGATCACCAGTCGAAGCTGCTCGCCGATATCGGTCTTGATGGCTGATCCTTTGCCCCAGGCGCTGGGGCCGCTGCTGCGGGCAGCGCGAGCGCGCCTGGCCGCGGTCGATGATCCCGCGCTCGATGCAAGACTGATCGTGGAGCACTTTTCAGGTACGACCCGCACGCAGGCCATTGCCGATCCCGAACATGCGGTCGATGCCGCTGCTCTTGTCCAGATCGACCGCGCCTTGAGGCGCCGCGCGGGCGGCGAGCCCGTGCACCGCATCCTGGGCTATCGGGAGTTCTACGGGTTGCGGCTGTCGCTGTCGCCGGAAACGCTCGAGCCGCGGCCCGACACCGAAACGCTGGTCGAGGCCATACTGCCCTTTGTCAGGGCAACCGTCATGCGCGAGGGCGAGTGCCGCATCCTCGATCTGGGAACCGGCAGCGGAGCCATCGCGCTGGCGCTGCTCAGCGCCGTGCCGGCAGCGATTGCCACCGGGGTCGACCTCTCGGAAGGGGCGTTGAGGACGGCAACGCGCAATGCCGCGAAATTGGGGCTTGGCGACCGGTTCACGGCGCTGCTGTCCGACTGGTTTGAAAAAGTTTCTGGTCGATACCATGTAATTGTCGCAAACCCTCCCTATATACGATCGGAAGACATCGGAAATCTGCAGGATGAAGTCCGCGATTTCGACCCGCGCCTGGCCCTGGATGGCGGCGCGGATGGGTTGGCCCCTTACAGGGTCATCGCCGCTGAGGCGGCTAAGTTTCTAGAAGCCGGAAGCAGGATTGCGGTCGAGATCGGCTACACACAGCACATCGAGGTCACCGCTATATTTCGCTCGTCCGGCTATGCGGTCGCTGGTGCGTTTGGCGACCTCGGCGGAAACGACAGGGTTCTTGTCTTTCAACGGGGAAAGCCTTGACGCAGTGCGAAAAAAACCGCTTGGCAATGCCGGGGAATGCGGCTAGGGTCGCGTTAACCGGATGAGACGAAGCAGGCAGTGCTCTTAGCGATTCGGTTTTCCTTGGAAATAGCTGCCTTCTTGCGCAAACGACGCCCAAGCTTCGTGCGGGAATCGTCCGGCAAGTGATGTAACCGGAACAGGATGGCACGTGGCGCCAACGCAATTGATGCGGGCGAACGCCGGTGAAGAAACGAAACGGCTGGCTGCATGAGCGCCACCGTTCGTGAAGAGTTTTCGAAAATTTCAATATGAAGAGAGTCGAATGAGGCCACAACAGCAGAACAGGCGCATGCGCGGTCGCAACAACAATGGCGGCGGCGGCAACAACAACAATAACAACAACCGCAAGGGGCCAAATCCCCTGACGCGCAACTACGAGAGCAACGGCCCGGACGTGAAGATCCGTGGGTCTGCTCAGCAGATCGCTGAAAAGTACGCCACCCTTGCCCGTGATGCGCAAAGCTCCGGCGACCGGGTGATGGCGGAGAACTATCTCCAGCACGCCGAGCACTATAATCGCATCATTGCGGCCGCGCAGGCGCAGATGCCGATCCAGAACGTCCAGCAGAATCGCGACGAATTCGACGATGATGGCGATGAGGATCGCGACGAGTTCGACAATGCCGGCAACGCCGGCAACAACGTTGCGGATGCGCCGGTTCCGGTGATCAATCACGGCGCGGGTCCGCAGCCGGTTATCGAAGGCATGCCGGCCGAAGTCGCGCTGAACCGGGAAAACGGCCGCGATCGTGATAATCGCGATCGTGATAATAATGGCGGGCGCAACAGTGGCGGCCGCGACAACAATGGCGGACGCCATCGCGACCGCCGCCCCAATGGCGGCTATGGCCAGAACAGCCAGCGCGGCGATTATGGTTCGTCCGCCGAGCAGGGTGCCCAGCAGCAGCGCAACGAGACGGCCGAACAGGCCGAGGTCGCCACGCCAGCCGAATCCGCCGCGCCGGTCGAGCAGGCGGCGCCGCTGTTCGAGAACCTGTCGCCGGCCGGGCTCGCAGCCCAGGCCGAACTCAATGAGACGGCCGCGGAGACTAGTCCCAGCCGTCGTCCGAGGCGTCCGCGCCGCCCGCGCGGCAATGCCGACCAGATCACCAGCGGCAACGACAATGCCGACGCTGGCGAGGTGGTCGCGGCGCCGACGGACAATGGCAACGCCGACACCGCGGTCGCCGACATCGACAACTGAGCGGCGACGCTTCCATGCATTGAACGGCGGAGAGAAATCTCCGCCGTTTTCGTTTTGCGCGGCCGTGGAATATTATGCTTTCGCAGCCATCGAGACGTCTTGAGGGTTCGCGGGTTGCGCACCATATCAGCCTCAACTGGACCCGGCTCTCACGGGCGGGTCCGTCACCGCAAACTGATCCGGTGCCGCAAAGCGGGCCGGTGATGGAAGGAGACAGGTATGAATCTCGAGAAATACTCGGAGCGCGTGCGCGGCTTCATCCAATCCGCGCAAACCATGGCGCTCTCGCGCAACCACCAGCAATTCACCCCCGAACATATCCTGAAAGTGCTCGTCGATGACGACGAGGGTCTGGCTGCGTCGCTCATCGAGCGCGCCGGCGGCAGCGTCCGCGACGTCAAGCTCGGCATCGAGACGGCACTCGAAGCGATGCCCAAGGTGGAGGGCGGCAACGGCCAGCTCTATCTGGCACAGCCGTTGGCCAAGGTGTTTTCGACGGCCGAGGAACTGGCCAAGAAGGCCGGCGACAGCTTCGTCACGGTCGAAAGGCTGCTGACCGCGCTGGCGGTCGAGAAATCGGCCAAGACATCAGACATACTGGCCAAGGCCGGCGTTACCGCGCAGGCGCTCAACCAGGTGATCAACGATGTCCGCAAGGGCCGCACCGCCGATTCGGCGAATGCCGAACAGGGCTATGACGCGCTGAAGAAATACGCGCGCGATCTCACCGCCGATGCCCGCGCCGGCAAGCTCGATCCGGTCATCGGCCGCGACGACGAGATCCGCCGCACCATCCAGGTGCTGTCGCGCCGCACCAAGAACAATCCGGTGCTGATCGGCGAGCCGGGCGTCGGCAAGACGGCGATTGCAGAAGGCCTGGCGCTGCGTATCGTCAATGGCGACGTGCCGGAATCGCTGAAGGACAAGCAGCTGATGGCGCTCGACATGGGCGCGCTGATCGCCGGCGCCAAATATCGCGGTGAGTTCGAGGAGCGGCTGAAGGCCGTGCTTTCCGAGGTCACTGCCGCTGCCGGCGGGATCATCCTGTTCATCGACGAGATGCACACCCTGGTCGGCGCCGGCAAGGCGGACGGCGCCATGGATGCGTCCAACCTTCTGAAGCCGGCGCTGGCGCGCGGCGAACTGCACTGCGTCGGCGCCACCACGCTCGACGAATACCGCAAGCATGTGGAGAAGGATGCCGCACTCGCCCGCCGCTTCCAGCCGGTCTTCGTCGAGGAGCCGACGGTGGAGGACACGGTCTCCATCCTGCGCGGCCTGAAGGAGAAATACGAACAGCACCACAAGGTGCGCATTTCCGATTCGGCGCTGGTCGCGGCGGCGACGCTGTCCAACCGCTACATCGCCGACCGGTTCCTGCCGGACAAGGCGATCGACCTCGTCGACGAAGCCGCTTCGAGGCTTCGCATGCAGGTCGATTCCAAGCCCGAAGCGCTGGACGAGATCGACCGCCGCATCATGCAGCTCAAGATCGAGCGCGAAGCGCTGAAGGTCGAGAAGGACGAAGCTTCGAAGGACAGGCTTGCCCGGCTCGAGAAGGACCTCGCCAGCCTCGAGGAGGAATCGACCGAGATGACCTCGAAGTGGCAGGCCGAGAAGCAGAAGCTCGGGCTCGCCGCCGACCTCAAGAAGCAGCTTGACGAGGCGCGCAACGAACTGGCCATCGCCCAGCGCAAGGGCGAGTTCCAGCGCGCCGGCGAGCTTGCCTATGGCAAGATCCCGGAACTGGAAAAGAAGCTGAAGGAAGCCGAGGCCCAGGACGGCAAGGCCGGCATGGTCGAGGAAGTGGTCACGCCCGATCATGTCGCCCACATCGTCTCGCGCTGGACCGGAATTCCGGTCGACAAGATGCTGGAAGGCGAGCGCGACAAGCTGTTGCGCATGGAAGACGAGATCGGCAAGCGCGTCGTCGGCCAGGGCGAGGCGGTGCAAGCTGTTTCCAAGGCAGTGCGGCGCGCTCGCGCCGGCCTGCAGGATCCGAACCGGCCGATCGGCTCGTTCATGTTCCTCGGCCCGACCGGCGTTGGCAAGACCGAACTGACCAAGGCGCTGGCGAACTTCCTGTTCGACGACGAGAGCGCGATGGTGCGCATCGACATGTCGGAGTTCATGGAGAAGCATTCGGTTGCCCGATTGATCGGCGCGCCTCCCGGCTATGTCGGTTATGAGGAAGGCGGCGCGCTAACCGAAGCGGTGCGGCGCCGGCCCTATCAGGTCGTGCTGTTCGACGAGATCGAGAAAGCGCATCCCGACGTGTTCAACGTGCTCCTGCAGGTGCTCGACGACGGCCGGCTCACCGATGGGCAGGGCCGCACGGTCGACTTCCGCAACACGCTGATCATCATGACGTCGAACCTCGGCGCCGAATACCTGGTCAATCTCCGCGAGGACCAGGATGTCGACCAGGTTCGCGACGAAGTGATGAACGTCGTCAAGGCGTCGTTCCGGCCGGAGTTCCTCAACCGCGTCGACGAGGTGATCCTGTTCCATCGGCTGCGCCGGCAGGATATGGGCCGCATCGTCGAAATCCAGCTCAAGCGGCTGGAAAACCTGCTGGTCGACCGCAAGATCACGCTGTCGCTGGACCAGGAGGCGATCGACTGGCTGGCATCCAAGGGTTACGACCCTGCCTATGGCGCGCGGCCGTTGAAGCGGGTGATGCAGAAAGACTTGCAGGATCCGCTGGCTGAGAAGATCCTGCTCGGCGAGATTCTCGACGGCTCGACCGTCAAGGTGACCGCCGGCTCCGACCGGCTGAATTTCCGTTCGAAGCCGACGGTCGTCGCGACCGAAGCGGCAGCATGATTGAACGCCGCGCGCCCAGGACGGGCGCGCGGCCTTTTCGCGTCTTTCGGCAGGAGCACGCATGACGCTGGACGACTATAACGGCCTCTGCGCCTCGCTGCCCGCCACATCGCATGTCGTCCAGTGGGGCGGCACCCATGTCTGGAAGGTCGGCGCCAAGGTCTTTGCCATCGGCGGCCGGAGCGAGGGCCGCGACCCTTTCATCACCTTCAAATGCTCCGACATTGCCTATGATGTGCTGAAGGAGCAGCCGGGCTTGCGGCCCGCACCCTATCTTGCCTCGCGCGGCATGAAATGGATCCAGCGCCAGACAAGCCAGAGCATGGATGATGGCGCGCTGAAGGATTACCTGCGCGAGAGCCATCGTCTTGTCGCCCTGAAGTTGACGAAGCAGGCGCGAAAGGAACTGGGACTTGCCTGAGGCTAAAGCGCGTCACGTTCGACGGATTCAGGCGACGCGCTTTAGCTCTTGGTTCTATGCATGTCGTTCGCCCCAAACCGGGCCGCTTTTGGACGATATGCATTTAGCTGATATTCGTCGAGGCGCCGGAAAACCGCCATCTTCATGCCCGGTTCATATTGGAACCTTATGGTCGGGCGGTGGTTCGCTGGCGAAGGATTCGCTACGCGCGAAAGCCGCCTGCGACGGCAATTACGGACCGGAGAGTTTGCCCACGATGTTGCGGACGATCTTCACCCTTTCGGCACTTGCGGCCGGACTGGCGTTTTCAAGCGCGTTCGCCGCGCCGACTGAGGACGCTTCGCCGCGGGTCGTCCGCCCCGCTGACGGCGGCATCCTGCTGGCCCAGGACGGCAATCTCGACATCTATTACGACGCCAGGGGGAACCGCGTCATCGTCGATGCGGACACGGGCAAGGTCGTCGCCATCCAACCGCCGCAGACCAGGCTCGACCGACGCGCGCTGCGCCGCGAGACACGGCTGCGCGAACTCGGCCGCGTTCCCGCCGACGACGACCGCTACTATCTCGACGATCCGGAAGACATGGCACGCTTCCGCCGCAGGCAGATGGAAGACGAAGGCCGGGTCATCGCGCCGCCCGTCCAGGAATATGATCCCTATGGCGACAATTCCGTCGAGGCCTACCCGCCGGCCCCCGGCGGCGACGGCGTCTACGACGACAACTATCCGGAAGCGCCGCAGCCGGCAACGCCGCCCTCCATCAAGCGGCAGCCGCTGAACGAGGCCTCGATAGAGCCGGTCCAGCCCACGGCTCCCGCCGCGCAGCCGGCGCCCGCAGACGAGGCGGGATTACCGCCGAAAGCAGGCGGCAAGACTGTGGTCGACCCGTCGCTTTCGCTCGGAGCACGCCAGGATGTCGCGGCTCTGCAGGTGCTGCTTGATCGCGGCGGCGCTTCGCCTGGCGTCATCGACGGGCGCTTCGGTTCGAATGTCGACAAGGCGCTGGCTGCCTACAACCAGATCACCGGCAGCAATCTGCGATCGACCGACGCCGTCGGCATCCAGGCGGCCCTTGCACAATCGGGCGGCGATGCCTTGGCCAACTACACGATCACGCCGGAGGATGCGGCCGGTCCCTATGTTGCGTCGATCCCGGAAGATTACAGCCAGAAGGCGCAGCTCGACCGCATGGGCTATACGTCCGTCACGGAAGCGCTTGCCGAGCGCTTCCACATGGACGAGAACTATCTCAAGGCGCTCAACCCGGAGGCCAATTTCAACCGTCCCGGAACGATCATCAAGGTTGCCAATTTCGGCAGACTGGTGTCGTCGCCGGTGGCTCGCATCGTCGCCGACAAGGGCAAGAAAGAGGTCTTTGCCTATGATACGGCGGGCAAGCTGGTCGCGGCCTATCCCGCCACCATCGGCTCGTCCGACACGCCGTCGCCGTCCGGCATTCATGCCGTGTCCCGTGTCGCGCTTGATCCGAACTACACTTACAACCCCAACATCAATTTCAAACAGGGCGAGAACAATAAGGTCCTGACCATTCCGCCCGGCCCGAATGGCCCTGTCGGCTCGGTGTGGATCGCGTTGGACAAGCCGACCTACGGCATCCATGGCACGCCGGATCCCTCGAAGATCGGCAAGACCGAAAGCCATGGTTGCGTGCGACTAACCAATTGGGATGCCCGCGAACTGGCCAAGCTGGTTTCGCCCGGCGTGACGGTGGAATTCGTCGACTGAGACGATGCGGCGTTCGTCGCTGGTTAGAGCGGTTCAGTGTTCGATGGACTTCCGAGCCGCTCCAGCGCTGCGCGCTTTTCCCGGGAAACCGCCACGTTTTTCCTGGAATTGCTCTACCCGATTATCCTGCGCAACCATTTCGCGCTCGGTGTCGCGGCATAAATCAGCTGCACCATGAGAATGAAGCCGACGCTGAGCAGCGGGGTGACCAGACAGAGCAGGGCGCCGACCGCCCACAGAAGCTGCGCCTTGACGATGCGCAGGTAGACCGTGCGTTTCGTTTCGACGTCGACATCATCCGCCAGAAGGCCATTTTTCTCCGCATAGCGCCAGCTGGCGATCAGGGTGACGCCGAGCATCAGCAGATTGAGCCAATAGACGGCGACCGCGGTTCTGAATTCGAGGAAGTCGGCCAGAAGATCGGTCGAGAACGGCAGCAGGGCGATAAAGGCGAGAAAGCACAAATTGAGCGTTGCCAGCCGCCTGTCGGATCTGGTGATCAACCCATGCTGCGCCTGCTGGCCGAACCAGAAGATGGTCAGCGTCAGGAAGGAAAGCGCATAGGTCAGGAAGCGCGGCGCCAACGCCAGGACGGCGTCGAGGAGATCGCCTTCGGAATGGATCGCCTCGTGCGTCGGCACACGAATCTCCAGAACGATCAGGGTCAGCGCGATGGCGAAGACGCCGTCGGTCAGCCCGACGACGCGGTGGAGCCCGGACTGGGATGGTTCGAGCGGTCGCTTCATCGGTTTTCTCCCCTGCCTGATCGGCTCCCATTCGATGCCGCGTGAAAACTTAGCATGCCGGCGCTTGTTTGCACCTGCGTGGGCCGGCACCTGCCAATGCGGCCAGGTGGCTGCGCAGCTGGTTTCAACGACCGGGACCGCTGGCTGGTTGTTGCGCGCGCGCCGCGGGTTTATGCAGGTTGCATGCATTCACCGAGCAAAGCCGCTGCCGTCCCGCCACCGACCGCCAACGGTACGTTCTGCCCGCAGTCGCAGCGGCGTTATGTGCTGATCGCCGCGATCCTGGCTTCAGCGCTTGGTTTCATCGACGGTTCGATCCTTGCCATCGCCACGCCGGCAATCCGCGTCGATCTCGGCGCCAGCCTGGCGCAAGCGCAGTGGATATCCAATGCCTATGCGCTGACGCTTTCGGCGCTCATCCTTGCCGGCGGTGCTGCGGGCGACCGCTTCGGCCTGCGCCGCGCCTTCGTCGCCGGCATCGCGCTGTTCATCGCCGCTTCATTGGCCTGCGCGCTGGCGCCCAATCCGGCGGTGCTGATCGCGTTTCGCGCAATCCAGGGCGTCGGCGCGGCGATCATGGTGCCGGGCAGCCTTGCCATCATCGCCAAGGCCTATCCGAAAAAGGAGCGCGGCCGCGCAATCGGCATCTGGGCCGCCGCTTCGGCGCTGACCACGGCACTCGGTCCGGTGCTGGGCGGTTTCGTGCTGTCGACCCTCGGCAATGGAATCTGGCGTGCGATATTTGCCATCAACCTGCCGCTTGGGCTGGTTTCGATCTACCTGCTGCTCGCCAAGATCCCGGCGGATCGGCCGACCGAAAAGCGCAGCCTCGATCTTGGCGGCGCGGCGCTGGCGACACTGGCCTTCGGGTTGCTGGCCTACGGGCTGACGGCGATGAACGCGGAGGCTGCCGGATTCATGTCGGGTTCGGCAATCGTTGCCGGCGTGGTCCTGCTTTTCGTCTTCATTTTCTACGAGCGCCGGCAGCGCGAGCCGATGATCGATCTCAATCTGTTTCGCATCGGCGCCTTCGCCGGCGCCAATCTCGCGACCTTCTTCCTCTATTTCGCGCTGTCGGCCAATCTTTTCTACCTGCCCATGCTTTTGATCGCCGGCTGGGGGCTGAGCACGGCCGAGGTCGGCTTCATCTTCCTGCCGCTGTCTGCATTGATCGCACTGCTGTCTGGGCCTGTCGGCCAGTGGTCCGACCGGATCGGACCGCGTTTTCCGATCGCCAGCGGCAGTCTGGTGGTTGCCTTCGCCTTCGCCGGGCTTGGCTTGTTGACGCATGCCGGTATCCACAATTTCTGGACCGGAACATTTCCGCTGATGGCGCTGATGGGGTTCGGCATGGCGCTGGTGGTGTCGCCGCTGTCGACCGCGATCATGACGGCGGTGGAAGACAAGGATACGGGCGCGGCCTCCGGTATCAACAATGCCGTCTCGCGCATAGGCGGCCTGATTGCGGTTGCGGCTATGGGGTCGCTTGCCGCCTGGGTCTACGCGAAGGCCCTGGATGGCAGCGCCTTGCCCGGCGTGCCGGGGTTCGGTGAACCGGCGACGACCGGACTGGCCCCGGCTGTCGACGCCGCACGGCTTGCCGCCAGCGACGCCGCATTCTCGGCTGTTTCCTTTGTAACGGCGCTGCTTTGCCTGCTTTCGGCTGTCATCGCCTGGATGACGATTTCAGGCGAATCATTGCCATGGCGCCGGCCCGCCGAAAACCCTCGCGACTGACGGGTGGATCGAAGGAACTATCCTTCGATCTTGGCGCTCGCGACCTTCAGCGAATCACTGTCTTCCTGCTTCAGCAGGTCGTCGATGCGCTCGCGTTCACGCTTGAAGGCGACAAGGTCCTCGCCCTTCAACACCTTGCCGACGGGCAGGCGGACGCGCATCGGATCGACCTTGGTGCCATTGACGATCAGCTCGTAGTGAAGATGCGGGCCGGTGGCGAGGCCGGTCTGGCCGAGATAGCCGATGGTCTGGCCTTGGCGGACGTGAACGCCCGGTTCGATGCCTTTGGCAAAAGCGCTCTGGTGATTGTAGGAGGTCTCATAGCCGTTGGCATGGCGAATGATGATCTGCTTGCCATAGCCGCCGGCCCAGCCGACCTTCTCGATGACGCCATTGCCCGCGGCGATGATCGGCGTGCCGATGGGGGCTGCCCAGTCGACGCCGGTATGCATGCGGACATAGCCGAGGATCGGGTGCCTGCGCGCGCCAAAGCCGGAGCGGAACTTTCCGGCCGGCAACGGATTGCGCAGCAGGAACTGCTGGGCGCTCGAGCCGTCCTCGTCGAAATAATCCGTGCTGCCGTCCTGCATCTGGAAGCGGTAGAAATTGCGCGTCTGCCCGCCGAAGGTCGCCGAGACGTAAAGCAGTTCGGAATTGTCCGAGGTCTGGTCGTCGCCGTCGGGCTGCGAGAACAGCACTTCGAGACGGTCGGCCGGATTGAGGCGGGACTGGAAGTCGACATCGGAAGCCAACAGCTTGATGAGCCGCTGCGTCATGGCCTTGGACATGCCGTAGGAATAGGCGGCGCGGTAGATGCCGTCATAGACGTTGGGCAGGTTGCCGCGCACCACCACTGGCGCCGACGAATCATCGAACGCCGTCAGCAACTCCGGATTGGGCTCCGGTTCCTGCGCCGGCACATACTGGCCGCGATCGTCGAGCGCTATGGTGACGATATGCTGGG
>NZ_VFUE01000015.1:0-2500 GCF_006441495.1 Mesorhizobium sp. B2-6-4 | reverse complement strand
TAGCTGGTTCTCCGCGAAATCTATTTAGGTAGAGCGTCGACCGAATACCCCAGGGGGTAGAGCACTGGATGGGCTAGGGGTCCTCACCGGATTACCAAACCTAACCAAACTCCGAATACCTGGGAGTACTAGTCGGCAGACACACGGCGGGTGCTAACGTCCGTCGTGAAAAGGGAAACAACCCTGACCTACAGCTAAGGTCCCCAAGTTATGGCTAAGTGGGAAAGGATGTGAGGATCCCAAAACAACCAGGATGTTGGCTTAGAAGCAGCCATCATTTAAAGAAAGCGTAACAGCTCACTGGTCTAAATAAGGGTCTTTGCGCCGAAAATGTACCGGGGCTAAAGCCATACACCGAAGCTTAGGGTTCGTGAGCAATCACGAGCGGTAGCGGAGCGTTCTGTAAGCTGATGAAGCCATACCCGTGAGGGGTGGTGGAGGTATCAGAAGTGCGAATGCTGACATGAGTAACGTAAGGGGAGTGAGAGACTCCCCCGCCGAAAGACCAAGGGTTCCTGCTTAAAGTTAATCTGAGCAGGGTTAGCCGGCCCCTAAGACGAGGCGGAAACGCGTAGTCGATGGGAACCACGTTAATATTCGTGGGCCTGGAGGTAGTGACGGATCACACAAGTTGTCCAATCTTATCGGATTGAACGGGCAGCGGAGTGGTTCCAGGAAATAGCTCCTCCTTATAGACCGTACCCGAAACCGACACTGGTGGTCTGGTAGAGTATACCAAGGCGCTTGAGAGAACTATGCTGAAGGAACTCGGCAAATTGCACGCGTAACTTCGGAAGAAGCGTGACCCTTTTCTGCGCAAGCAGAGGAGGGTGGCACAGACCAGGGGGTAGCGACTGTTTATCAAAAACACAGGGCTCTGCGAAGCCGCAAGGCGACGTATAGGGTCTGACGCCTGCCCGGTGCTGGAAGGTTAAGAGGAGGGGTGCAAGCTCTGAATCGAAGCCCCAGTAAACGGCGGCCGTAACTATAACGGTCCTAAGGTAGCGAAATTCCTTGTCGGGTAAGTTCCGACCTGCACGAATGGCGTAACGACTTCCCCGCTGTCTCCAGCATAGACTCAGTGAAATTGAATTCCCCGTGAAGATGCGGGGTTCCTGCGGTTAGACGGAAAGACCCCGTGCACCTTTACTATAGCTTTACATTGGCATTCGTAGTGGCATGTGTAGGATAGGTGGTAGGCTTTGAAGCCTGGGCGCCAGCTCAGGTGGAGCCACCCTTGAAATACCACCCTTATCACTATGGATGTCTAACCGCGGCCCGTTATCCGGGTCCGGGACAATGTATGGTGGGTAGTTTGACTGGGGCGGTCGCCTCCTAAAGAGTAACGGAGGCGCGCGATGGTGGGCTCAGAACGGTCGGAAATCGTTCGCTGAGTGCAATGGCATAAGCCTGCCTGACTGCGAGACTGACAAGTCGAGCAGAGACGAAAGTCGGTCATAGTGATCCGGTGGTCCCGCGTGGAAGGGCCATCGCTCAACGGATAAAAGGTACGCCGGGGATAACAGGCTGATGACCCCCAAGAGTCCATATCGACGGGGTTGTTTGGCACCTCGATGTCGACTCATCGCATCCTGGGGCTGGAGCAGGTCCCAAGGGTATGGCTGTTCGCCATTTAAAGCGGTACGTGAGTTGGGTTCAGAACGTCGTGAGACAGTTCGGTCCCTATCTGCCGTGGGTGTAGGAATATTGAAAGGATCTGTCCCTAGTACGAGAGGACCGGGATGGACGGATCTCTGGTGGACCTGTTGTGGCGCCAGCCGCATAGCAGGGTAGCTATATCCGGACGGGATAACCGCTGAAGGCATCTAAGCGGGAAACCCACCTTAAAACGAGTATTCCCTGAGAACCGTGGAAGACGACCACGTTGATAGGCCGGGTGTGGAAGAGCGGCAACGCTTGAAGCTTACCGGTACTAATAGTTCGATCGGCTTGATCGTTCTCATTCCTTATGCCCATCGTGAAACACGATGGTCTGGCCAGCGCTCACGCATGAGCGGCCCTTACGGGCCTATGCTCCGCGAGGGCGCCGGACGACCGGCGACGCGCAGTCGCGCTTGCGGGCTTCGCCCGAAAGCAAACTGTGGATGTCGCTCAGGCACAAAAAGACAGGTGAAGAGCAACGAGCCAATAGCGAATAGGCATCCCCTATTCACTATTGCCTACTGCCCAATCCCTAACCCAGCTTCTCGAATAACGTGCGTTTTGCCGACCTGGTGGTTATGGCGGAGCGGCTGCACCCGATCCCATTCCGAACTCGGCCGTGAAACGCTCCAGCGCTGATGGTACTTCGTCTCAAGACGCGGGAGAGTAGGTCGCTGCCAGGTCTGCCAAACGCACGTTAAACTCACATCCAATCGGATGGATGTGAAATCTTCTCTTCACGAACAGGCCCGCCAACGGGACAACGGGCCGCGTAAGCGGCCCTTTCAATTTGGCGGCGCGAAGCAGGCAATCGCCCGCTTCCAAACATCGAAGCAGA
>NZ_VFUE01000014.1:0-183749 GCF_006441495.1 Mesorhizobium sp. B2-6-4 | reverse complement strand
CCCCGGGCCGCCCCCACGGGCGGCCCGGGGAGGGCGGCTTAGGCCGCCTTCCTCTCTTCCGTGGGCTGCATCGCCCGCTGGATGTGCTCGTTCAGCCATCCGGCGAATTCGATCGCCTGTTCCAGCGTCAACTCGCTGGCGGCATGTCGCAGACCGATCAGCGGGTCGACCGGGTTGAGTTCGGCCTCACGTTTGGCCTTCGCCTCCGCTTCGGCCTGTTCCTCCGCCTCCGCTTTGGCCTTCGCCTCCGCTTCAGGGTCCGGTTCGGCCTCCGCCTTGGGCGGCATGGTCTCGACAGAGGCGTATTTGCATACGTCCTCGTAATCCTTCATGTTCGTGACCTTGAGCGCGGTCTTGTGCGCCTCCAGCGCCTTGACTGCGAAGTCAATCGCCTCATCCAGCGCCAGCTCCACAACCGCCTTGCGGTGCGCCGCCGGGAAGCCTTCCGAAAAGGCCTTTTCGGCAATCCGCCATGCATTGCGGAACGTGCTGGTTTCCTTCGCGCCCTTGTCGACGCCGAACACCTTGTCGGCGAGGCGCTTTTTCGCACCCTTGCCGCTATCGCGGCACATCGCCAGCCAGCAAACGCCCACGTAGTAAGCGCCATTTGTCTTGTTCTCGAGATCGCGGATGCGTCCAGCGACGCCCGCCAGCGTGTAACCCGTAGCCATTTTCACTCTCCGTTTTGCTCAATTGAGCAGGTTGTGGATCAGGCGCACCTTCCCCGTCCTCGCCCCCTTCGGGGCTTGGCGCTGCTCGATTGAGCAACTTCCGGTTCAGACATGGCTCCGCCCTTGCCTCCCGAGGGAGGCCTCGCGGGGGAGCCCCGCCACCAGCAACAACTCATTGCCGATAACTAAGAATAACCCACCAGTTCGCAGGAACAAGAGAAGGAGTACACCATTTTCCTAGGCTTTTCCTGCCTCGACGCCGGGAATGGACCCACACATACTCTACAAAAATTTTTGGAAAACCAAGTAATAGCACTCTAATACTTAGCAAGAACGAAAAAGGGCGCCCCGAAGAGCGCCCTTTCTTCCGCGTCTCTTGACCAAATCCCTAATCCCAAACCGGGAGATGGTCAAACGCGATACTATAGGAAGAGTGATTTTTAGTGTTTTGCGTCCGGATCTCCGGCGATCCTGGGGATCCGAGCCATCATGTCAGCGCAGGAGGTCCGCACCACCCCCAGCGCCTCCTCCACCGACATCTTGTCGAGCAGGAACAGAGCGACCGCCTGCTCCAGGCAACTGACGATCTCCGGCACTGAGCAACCAGCCTGGAACGCGATGTCCAGGTGGTCGGACACGGCGTCGAGCAGCAGGTCGAGGTCTTCATTCTGGCTCATAACTGATCCACTTCTCGTATTCCCACCACTCATCAGCATCGACGGTGATTACTTCATCGTCCCCGCAAAGGTGACGTAGTTGTAGACGATGTCGGTGCCCCCATTCCGGATCTCTCTCAGCTGCTCGAACCTGAAGGCGGGCGCCAGCTCCTCCATCAATCCGTGAAATCTCTGACGTGGCACACGCTGGACACCCCCCGCCTGAGCGCAGAAAACCCAGTATTCGTCGAAAAGGAGATCCCCCATAGTGCGGGTCTTGGAAGAATTCATGCCCTCGTGCTCGCGCTTCCCCACTCTGAGACGAGGGCTCTGTGACAAAAAATATCGCACCGAATTGTTCTGGTTAGCCATGTCGTCGATCACCACCCTATGGCTTGAGGGGATGGTGTAGTCCTTGTTCTGCTTCAGTCGCGAGAGCCCCTGGAGCGCCCAGGCGACGATCTGCTCGCGCTCGGCCGCCAGGATGATCTGGTCGATGTCGATGATCTTCTTCTCGTCCGGGATACGCCGCGGAAACTTGATGAAGAGCCAGCGACGGTTGAAGCCGTCCGACGTGTCCTTGGTCTTGGGCGTGTGGTTCGAGGCGAACCACTGGGCGGCCCGCGCGTTGAAGCCGAACGGCGACTGGTTCTTGTGCTGAGCCGTGATGTTTTCGCCGCACACGATCTGCTTGAAGATTTCGCCGTCGATGTCACGCTTCTCGGAGATCTCACCGGCGAAGTTGACCAGCTTGTCGGCCATCTGGGCCGGCAGGAACTTGTCATGCCAATCGGTCGGCGGGATAGCGGAGAAGCTGCCCTGCGGGATCAGGCCCCGGAGGATCTCCAGGATACGTGACTTGCCGCTGTGTGCTTGGCCGATCAGACAGAACGCTCGCTGATATTGCGGTGCAATACCCATGAGCGTTACCGCAAGTGCCTCCTGCAGCGCCATCACCTTGTCGCCGTAGTCAGGATCTTCTCCCCAGCAATCGTCCAGCATCTGAAGAAAAAGCGGGCAGCGGCTGTCCTGCTGGTACCGATAGGGCAGCACGTAGGTGCAGCCGAACTCTGGTGAGTGCTTGCGCAGATCCAGCTCCTCGGTCAGGAAGCCGTTGGCGAAGTTCACGCCGGTCAGCTGGACCGACTTGAGCTCGGCCGTCAGCTTGCTGCCCATCAGCTTCACGATCTGCGCCAGGTCGGAGTACCGCTTGCAGACCGGCAGCTTGCCGTATTCCTGGGACAGGTGTTTGATGAACTCGTTCTGGTCGACCGTCTCCCAGGACGCGCCCTTCCACTGCCAGAACTGGCCCTGGTGGAACTTCAGCTTGCCGAACTCCTCCATGTCCTTGATCGCCGCCAGGGCGACCTCGGTGTGGTCGGTGCCGGAGATCTCGCCCATGCGCAGCTTCTTGAGCTCGCCGCGCAGTGTGGTGAGCGAGAAGGCACCTCTCGACGCCGAGACGATGAACTTCAGAATGCGCTCTTCATCGAGCGAGCTGATGTCGGGATTGCGCGCCATGCGATCGAGCACGACTTCCACGGCGCGCGTCCAGCCGGCTGTGTCCGGCGTGACATGACGCTCGAACTCGGAGACCAGGTGGGCCGTGATCCTTTCAGCGTCCCAGCGCTCATTCTCGTCGGTGATAGAGAGGCCGAGCTTGGTCTTATCATCCTCGGTCAGGCCGTCGTCCCAGCCGAGGGGGAGGGCCTTGCGCTTCTCGCCGGTGACGTCGCGCATGAGGAAGTCGACGACCTTGGTCTGCGCCTTGCCGATGTCGACCTCATCGCCGGCCACCTTCTCGGTGTAGCCCTCGACCCAGGCCTTCATCTCGCCCATGGCTTCAACCAGTGTGCGTTCACCCCTCGTAACTGCTCGAGCGAGCAGGCCGGCATTGTAGACCAGAGCGTTGTCACGCGCACCAGCCGGCACGAAAGAAGTGATTTTGGTGTTACCCGAGCTCGAAAGCTCGAAGCCCTCGACCTTCAGAGCCTCGCGCAGCATGCCCTCGACACCCTTCGGGAGGGCCGGGAGGGCACCGATGACCTCGGTCAGCTCGCAGTTGGCCGCGTAGGCCTTGCCCGTGTCCGGGTGGATTGACGGCGGGAGCACGATCTGGGTGCCTTTGGACAGGCATTCCAGCAGCATTTCACCTTTCGAGTCCTTGATGCGGAAGGTGCGCTCGCCCTCGAACCGGTAAGCGTAGACGGCACCCTTGCGACCGACACGGCGCCAGGGCGACTTCGGGAGGAGCTGTTCGATGATGCGCTGGACGCGCGGATCATCGCTGTCGACGTCGATCGCGACGATGCCAGAGGCGGCGCCCATCGGCATGCCGATGTTGCCGTTGCCCTTTTGCTGCAACCAGATGTGCTGCTCGCGTTCGGTGGGCATGCGATCGGCGAAAACCTGCCACGCATCGATCCACGGGTTCTTGAAACCGATCCGCAGCGGGATCGCGGGCTTGCCGAGAGCCCAGTATTTCGGCGCTTCGGAGGCAAAAATACCCATCATTCGGCCCCTTTCACGCGCTCTTTCAGCGCCTGGATCTGATCCGGCGTGCAGATTTCGTCGAGAAAACCGACGATCTTGGCCTGGAAATCGGCCATTTCCTTCATGGTCCAGACCTTCTCGCGGGCCGCGACCAGCTTCTCGATGAGGCCGGCGCGGGCCTTGGCCACCTGCAGCTTCTCGGAATGGTCGGCGTTCCCGAGGCTGGCGACGAGCGTCTTGAGATCGGCCAGGACGGTGGTGATCTCCTGCTCGACGTAATCAAGCCGGTCTGCTTCGCCGTCGAAGGTGACAGCTTCGGCCGCACCACCGCGGCCATTGAGCTCCTTCAGGAAGTCACGAATTTCGGTCGAATAGGGCGACTGATCCAGATAGTCGGGCTTTTCGCGCAACTGGTTCAGCGCCACCCTGAACTGGAGGACAGTCGCCTCCGGCAGGGTCGGGTAGAAGTTGGACATGAGGTACTCCGGTTTGGGGTATCTCATGTGGGGTCGATTTTTTGAACATCGACCGCACTACTCTAGGACAAGAATGAAGATTTCCGCAAACAACAGCCCGATATAAGGCGCATGAGCCTTTACGCGGATTTTCTAACCCGCCTTCAACAAAAATTCCCCGAAGACGGGGCAGAAATGTCCATGTCGGAGTTCATCTGCGCGAACACGAGCCTCCGAAAGAAGCCATTTTCGTTCAAGGGATACGAGTTCCAGCGCCAGATCGTGGACGATATGCACCTCAATCTGTCGGTGATCAAGTGCTCGCAGGTGGGCCTGACAGAGGTCCAGATCCGCAAATTTCTGTCGTTTCTCAAGCGAACGAACGGCATCAACGGCATCTTCAGCCTGCCGAACGACGAAATGTACAAGCGCGTGTCAAAAACACGCATCAAGCCTCTGGTCGACGACGAGCTGGTCTTTAATCAGCAAGACTCTTCGAAGAAACCAGCGCGCTCGATGGACCTGTACCAGATCGATGACAGCTTCGGCTTCATCACGGGCGGCAAGGAAGGTGACGCGACCTCCATCAACGCCGACATCATGTTCAACGACGAGGTCGACCTGACAGACCAGGAGATCCTGGCGCTCTACGGCTCGCGCCTACAGGGCTCCGACATCAAGATGCGTCAGGGTTTCTCGACCCCAACGTTCGAGGGCTACGGCATCGACTCCTCCTACAAGGCGTCCGACCAGCATGAGTTCCTCTGCCGGTGCGGCTGCGGCCACTGGAACCTGCCGGTCTTCAGCCCACGTTTCGTCCACATCCCCGGCCTGTCGTCGGATCTCAACGATCTCTCCGAAATCGACAATGACATGGCGGCCAAGTTCGATTTCTCGAACGCCTTCATGATGTGCGAGCACTGCGGCCGGCGCCTGGAACTGGGCGACCCCGATAAGCGTGAGTGGGTGCCCCGCCACCCCGGCCGGCTCGGCCGCGGATACTGGGTCCGACCCTTCGCTACGCCCCGTCTGTCCGTCCAATACATCGTCGAGCAGCTGCTCGACTACAAGCGGAAGAACTCGATCCGGCGTTGGTACAACACCGTGCTCGGGGAACCCTACAACGACGCGAATGCCCGCCTCTCCATCCCGGAGATCGAGGCCGTCATGAAAGGCGAAGGAGCCATAGATGTACCCTTGGGATCTCCAGTGGCTGTGGGTGTGGACGTTGGTCAGACCTGTCATGTTGTCGTGGCTCATCTGGGACTATCGGTACCGGTTGTTTTTAAATGGCTGCAGGTTCCCTCAGACGACCTGAAGGAGACACTGGCCGACATCCGTCAGCAATATCGCGTCGTCGCCGGGGGCATGGACCTTAACCCCTACGCACCGCTCGCCCGCGAGATCAGGGATGAGTCCAAGGGCATCATCATACCCATCGAATACTCGACGAGCCTCAAGGCCGCCCCGGTGACCTTGATCAAGGACGAGATGGACAACATCACCCACGTCTCGTCCAACCGCACCGGGATCATCGACAAGACGGTCGGTATGATCCGCGGCCAGAAGATCGTCTTCGCCGGCTACGGCAACAAGAAGCTGATCATCCAGACACACCTTCAGGACATGGTGCGCGTCGAGTTGCCGGAACAACCGGCCAAATGGGTCAAGCTCACCGGCGATGACCACTTCTTCCACGCGCTTGGCTATCTTCTGCATTCGCTGCGGGTCCATGACTACATCGCCAGCCAGGACGAGCAGGAAGAGCGCCAAATGTCGATGATCCTGGGCCTCGTTCAAGCGGTGCAGCAGAGTGATGCAGGACTGAATTACAGAAGTCGCCTCAAGACCCCATCTGTCCTTGGACTTTCATAAGGACATACTGTGGCGGCTTTCGATTTTCTCAGCGCAATCATCCCTGCGAAGAAGAAAGCCAAGGTTGGCGGCACCGCCTCCACGCCTACCTACAATCCACAGCAGGTGGATCGCGTCCTCACGGTTCCGCAATACCGGGACCACCTCACGGATCTTTTCACAACGCGGCAATCGGACGACAGCCGAACCCTTCTCCAATCCCTGTTCAAGTTCGATCCCGACGTCTCGGCGGCGCTCAACGCATACCTGACGATGGCGAACACCGACTGGATCGTGCTTGCGCGCGACCTGGAGCAGAACATCGACCGGGACGCCACCAAGAGCCTGATGCTGGCCATCGAGAAGATCGGCCGACCGACCGATTACACGCTGGGCTTCCAGCTGAAGAAATCCATGCGCTCGATCGCCGAGGAGCTGCGCTACATGTGCCTGCTCCGCGGTGGCATCGCCGCCGAGCTGATCGTCGATAAGCAGCTGCTTCCCGATCGCATCCGCAACGTCGACCTGTCGACGGTCCAGTGGTACGAAAAGAAGCCTGGCGAGTACAAGCCGATCCAGAAGATCTCGGGTTCCAACGACGAGATCAATCTCGACATCCCAACCTTCTTCGTGTCGCACTACCGCAAGGATCCGACCTCGATCTATGGGCATTCGACCTTCGTGTCGTCCATCAACACGATCGCCGCCCGCCAGCAGGTAATCAACGACCTTTACCGCATCATGCGCCTGACGGGCTTCCCGCGCATGCAGGTCGAGGTGGTCGAGGAGGTTCTGACCAAGAACGCGCCCGAAAACATCAAGTCCGATGACGTCAAGCTCCGGGAGTGGAAGGCGAACCGCCTGGGCGAGATCCGAGCCGTGATCGAAGGTCTGCGCTCCGACCAACCGCTGATCCACTTCGACAGCGTGCAGCCATCCATCATGAATGACGCCAAGCCTGGCGCCGGTGTTGACATCACGGCTGTGATCGAGACGCTCAATGCCCAGAACCAGGCTGCGCTGAAGACCATGGCGACCGTGATCGGCCGCGGCGCCTCCGGCGTCAACACAGGTTCGGTCGAAGCGCGCATCGCCGCCATGAACGCCGACGAGCTCAACGAACCCGTCGCCGAGCTCCTGCAGAATGCCTTCTCCTTCATCCTGCACCAGCAGGGTTTCCAGGGCTTCGTCGAAGTCCTGTTCCGCAAGGCCGAGCTGCGCCCAGATACCGAACTCGAGCCGCAGTTGACCCTCAAGGCCAGCCGGCTCCGTCAGGACCTGTCGGACGGCCTCATCACCGACGATGAATATCACCTGTGGATGTATGGCCGGCTCCGCCCCGACAGCGCGCCGGAGATGGCTGGCACCGGCTTCATGACACCCGTCAAGACCAAGGCCGAAGAGGTCAGCCCGAACTCCGACCCGCTCGGCCGGTCGCTCTCACCCGAGGGCAGCAAAGCGGCGCGAAGCAACTAGTCAATGTGCAGCAATGTGCTGCACTCGAAGTTTGCGACCTGACTAACAAATCACGACATGCCACCCAGCAACGCAGGGTATGTCGTGAAACAAATTGCGAAAACACCGGAGATCATCGCGCGCCTCAAAGAGGCCGGCGCGGAGGTTGATGAAGTCGCGATTTTTGAGGCGATTGCTCTGAATAACCGCCCTTTGCGCAAGCGCAGCCCGATCTACAACGGCGCAGTCGCGCAGCGATCAATTCTCCTGGAAATGGCCCTGGCGCTCGAGACCGAGAGCCGGCCTGTCCAGATCATGCACGAAGGGTCAGACCTTCCGATTGGCCGCGTCTTCCGCGGCCAGGTATTCGACGGCCAGGACACCGAGCTGCGCGTCCTTTTGTGGATCGACAAAACCCATCAGGATAAAATCAAACAAGTCGACAACGGCACCGTGGACCAGGTCTCAGTCGGCATCCTGCCCAAGCAGATGATCTGCTCGGCAGACGGCTTCGATTTCTTCGGCCCCGATGCCAGCTTCGAAAACATCTTCACCGGCACCACGCCTGACGGGCACACGGTCGGTGAGAACGGCGTCTACTGCAAGATGGTTGGGCTCGAAGCGTTCTTCGAGATCTCGCTCGTCGGACAAGGCGGCGCCCAAAACGCGCGCATCGTGAACAGCGATCAAAGCCGGTTCTCGCCTCACATGAAGGCGCTGGCCGCGAAGACCTCTCTCGATCGTCTCGCACTCACCGCAACTGCAACCATCAGGGAAAAGCCCATCATGGACGTCAAGGAACTCCTCGCCGAACTGCGCTCCACCGAGAAGGAGAGCATGAAGGTAGCCATCGAAAACGAACAGCTGAAGGCCACGAACACGGCACTCACCTCGGAGCGCGACACGCTCAAGGCTGCTCTCGACACCGCCAAGCAGGGAGCGCCTGCGATCCAGACGGAGCTCGACGAGCTGAAGACCAAGCACACGGCCACCGAGGCAAGCCTGACGGCGGCCGACGCGGCTCTCCGCGAGATCTGCAAAAAGGTCCTGACGGCGGCTGGCCAGGTCGACGCCGAGGTCCCGGCGAAGATCGAAGACGTCGTCGCCAAGATCAACGAGACCAAGATCAATCTGACCGCCGGTGGTCGCGCCAAGGGCGCCGAGGGTGACCTCGGAGCCTCGGGATCCCCTGTGGTCACGTCGTTCCGCACCCGCCGCTAATCGCAACCGCAAGCCAACAGGAAAACGAACCAATGGCCACTTATTCTCATCAGAACGTCACGCTGCGCGGGTTTCACTGGGAAGTCTCGTCGCTCACCTTCAACCTCGCCACCGGCATTGTCGACGCTGACGTCGGCAAGGCTGTGTCCCTCGACGCCTCGGGCGCGAACAAGGTCAAGCTGGCCGGTGACGGCGACACCATTATCGGCCGCCTCTCGACCATCGAAAACCGCTCCGTCGAAGGCTCGCTGATCGGTGCCGTCGAGCTTCAGTTTGCCAACCTGCTTCCGATCAAGGCGGGCGAGGTCGTCGCCGTTGCCGACACCGTCGTCGGCGCCGGCAACGGCGAAGTCAAGGCGCTGAAGAACGCCGGCGCGTCCGCTCCGAACCACAGCATCAACTTCGTCGCTGAGGTCATCGGCAGCTACGCCGTGGTGGTCAAGGTCTAATCAAACCCCGAACGAAACGAGGAAACACTGCAATGCAATTCAAGCCTCTCTCTCAGGTCAAGCGTCGGGGTGTGGAAGCTCTCGCCTCGCTGAAGCACGAAGACGCCCAGGCGTCGAAGGGCGCCGGCCAGAAAATCCTGTCGGAAGCCAAGTCCTTTGGCCTCGGCATGCGCGACTACCTCAACCTCGCGATCGACGTGCGCGGTTCCGAGGAAGCCGACAAGCGCTACCGCGACGACCGCGGCTATCTCTCGGGCTACGAGGCCTCGCTGGCCTACCTGAACCTGCCGATCCAGAACGACTTCGAGCGCGGCATCGTGCTGGAAGCTGCGTCGGACACGTTCCAGACGTTCCCCGGCGTCCGCGCCATCTTCCCGGAAGTCGTCGACGACGTCGTCCGTTGGAAGTTCCGCCAGGACACGCTGGAGACGACCGCTGCTATCGTGGGTTCGAGCCGCACGATGTCCGGCGTCGAGCTGATCTCGACCGTCGTCGACGACAAGGCCGACGATTACCAGGTCGTGTCGGCTGTCGCCGAACTCGGCCGCTTCCCGGTCAAGACGATCCGTCTGTCCGAACAGAGCGTCAAGTTCTACAAGCACGGCGGCGGCTACCGCTTCTCGTACGAGTTCGATCGTCGCGCCAGCATCGAGACGCTGGTGCCCTATGTCAACCGTATGGACCGTGAGAAGGAGCTGTCGAAGGTTCGTTCGGCGACCCACATCCTGATCAATGGCGACGGCGTCAACCCGGCCGCTCCTGTCGTTAAGCAGAAGGACTTCGTGTCCACCGCTGCCGACAAGAAGCTGAACTACGAGGCGCTGCTCCGCTGGCTCGTGGCTCGCGCTCAGGCTGGCATCCCGGTCGACACCGTCATCGGCAACTGGGACACCTACATCGACTGGCTGCTGCTGTTCGCCATCCCGACGTCGAATGCGAACCGCACCGACGCAGAGAACCTGGCGGCCTCGGGCTTCCAGATCGGTGGCGTGCCGATCCTGCGTGGCACGGTCAACTTCGCCCTGTCGTCCTCGGCTCCGGCCAAGCAGCTCCTGGGCATGTCGCGCGGCGACACGCTGGAAGAGCTGAACGAGGGCGGCTCGCAGATCGAGGAGACCGAACGCGCGATCACCAACCAGTCGATCACGTTCACCAAGTCCGAGAACACCGGCTACAAGCTGGCCTTCTCCGACACCCGGTCGATCTTCGACTACGACAGCACCGACGACTAAGAACCCAGGCCCGCCGCCCTAGAGGCGGCGGGCTCTTTTCGGTGTGAGGAAAATCATGATCAAATTGCTTGCTGAAACCAAGGGCTCTTTCCAGCTCCACGACCTGGCCCACAAGGGCCAGCGCATTCATGCCCGCCGGCCCAGCGTCGTCGAGAACTCCCATTTCATCCAGGACCGTATTGGCCGCGGCCAGGTTCGGATCATTGCCGAGCTCAAGCCCGAGGCGACCGACGAAGACTTCGTCGCCTACGTGAAGGAGGCCGAAGGCGACATGCAGTTCGCGATCGACGCCTTCATGGCCGAGTTCGGCACCGAGGCGGTCGACCAGCCGGTCAAGAAGAAGCGCGGAGGTCGGAAGGCCAAGGAAGACGAAATCCCCAGCCCGGAAGACGAAGCCTGATGCGTACCTTTGAGGCCGGCGGGGATGTAACCCTTCCTGTCAACCTGACCTACAACGGCCAGCCTGCCGTCCCGGATACCGGGACGGCAGTGCTGTCGGTGACAGGTCCGGATGGGGCTGTCCTCTTCACGCAGGATCTCACCACCGGCCCGACCGACGCCGTGCTGGTCGTGACGGTTCCCGCCGAGCACAACGAGATCTCCACGTCGTTCTCCCGGCGCGTTGTGCGCGTGAGTGCCCAGCGGGGCGGCATCCCATTTGACTCCGTGACGACGTATCGGCTGGTGCCGAAAATCCTTTACTCCGTCCAGCCAAAGGACGTGCGCTCATTTTTGGGCGTGAACGAAAGCGAGCTGCCGGACGAAGACGTCGATCTCTCGGCCGCGCTCCTGAACCTTGAATTTCAGGTCACCCGCACAACCTTGGCTGCTGCCCTGACCTCCGGCGAAGAGGCCGAGGTGCGCGCGAACGAGGCGGTCCTGTACCGGGCCGTGCTGGACATCATTCCTTCGCTCTCCAACCGCGTGGCCCAGGAAGAGACGGACGGGGCGCTCAGCTTCAAGCGGAATGCCCGCAAGGACTTCTCCGAACTGAAGAAGGCCGCCGAGGGCCGTCTATCGGCCGCCCTGGCGATCATCAACCCGGTGATCGACCCGGGTTACGCCATCCTGATCACCACGACCGACGCCGATCCGATCACGGGGTGAGATATGGCCAGCCTCCACACAGCCGCTCGCCGTTTCCAGACGCTGATCTACAAGGAAAACGGTCAGCCCTTCAATGGCACCATCATGCCGGTCGACGAGGGCAAGGTCCCGACCTACGACTTCTCATCGCCACGGCTGATGCTCCGCACGATCACCGCGGGCGTCGTCAAGCCGCGCGACATCATCCTGGATGAGCAGAACCGGCGCTTCATCGTCGCCAACAACGGCTACTCGCCATACGGCGAACAATTCACCTTCAGGCTATTCCAGGTGCTGGCCGACCTGGTCTGGAAGCGACACGCGAGCCAGACGGACACTCTCACGGGCCTGAAGCGCGGCCAGGCGGCCGAGGATCTCGGCTTGATCGCATGCACGGTTGAGATGACGGGCAGGGAATATCCCGAGCCGGCGACCAACCTCTCGGAGGAAACGCGCCGGATCGTCACCGGTGCTCATATCCAGCTCGGGGACCAGGTCGACGACGCCATTGTCCGAAGACTCGATACGGCCCTCGGGGTGACTTATGCCGAGATCCGCTAAGGCCAAAATCACCGCCACCATCACCAAGCACGGCTCCGGGGTACCGGGTGGTTTAGCTTCAGCCTCGATCGGTCGGTCGGTGAACCAGTTTTCTACCTCGGATATGGGGCAGATCCCGAGCTTCATCGCCAACGAGCTGGCCAGGACGATAGAGAGGTCAAACAGGGCCAACTTCTTCAGCACCAAAGCTGAGACTTTGGCGAAGCGGATCTCTGATGGCATCGACCAGGAGCTGCGCAAGATCGGGCAGTTCATTGGCACGGAGCTGATCGGTCAACGCTCTGAGAGTGAGTATGGGGGCAAGACAACCCTTGAAATTGATGAATTCGACGAGGCCGGCATTCTGCTGGACTGGCGCAACCTGGCCAACATCACCCGGCGGAAGAAGACAGCCAACAAGGACAAGTTCTTCCTACACACTTCCGCGCTGCGTTCCGAGATCCGAGCCAAGGCAGGCCCCGGCGTGGTGGGATTGAACAAGGGCTTCAAGGCTGCGGGCGGCACCGGAACGGTCAGTTATGGGTGCGTCACGATCCGCCCCTATTACTATGAGAGCGACACCGGCAAGCGCGTCTACAAGATTGCCGACATCAGCATCAACCTGTTGGCGGGGGCGCCCGTCAACGTCGCGCACGCCGTCCTCAACCAGAAGACATTCAACCAGGATATCAGCACCTCCGGCAACATGCCGGTGCTGGCCCGCCTGATGGGCCTCAGTGAGAGCGCAATCAAGAAGCTAGAGGGCGGCGTCATCGATCGTCACCGCATCCTCAAGAGGAACAAGAGCGGCTTCAAGATCGGCTCGGTCCACAACCCAAGCACCAGCCAGAGCATGAATTTCTACAGGCCGATGCTCGAGCCGTCCTTGGCGTACTTCTTCCAGAAGAGGGTACCGGCCGCGGTTGCGAAGGCTTTGAACCGATACTCGATCGGCAAGAGCCGCAAATACGGAGATTGAGAATGGCCTACATGAATGTTTGGACGTCGGTCGCGGCCTACGTCAACCAGCAGATCCAGATGATAGCCGCCAACGACATCACGCCGCTCGAAAGCATGCAGATGTTCGACTGGGAGGCGCACGCCAACATCGAAGAAGCGCCGGCTCTCCACCTGATCGGTCCAGCCTCGTTGGCGATCGACGAGTTGTCCAATGGGATCTACAGCGCAACGTTTGTGATCGGCGTCGGTTCGTTCAAGGACGATGGATTGTTTGTCCACCGCGCGATGGTGGACTTCCTCTTCAAGTCTCTGAAGAGCGGAACGCGGCTGTCGGTCTTCGACAGCAAAACGGAGCAGCCATACAGCTGGCTCAAGATCGTTGATGGAACATCAGTCGCCCCGATGACCAAGGCCAATACAAGAGCGCTGCAGTTCATTCAGGCCGAGGCGCTGGTCGATCCGATGGCATAGTGAGCCTGGAGGATGGCCCGATTGGTCTCGTCTTCCTGAGCGAGAGCCGTCTCAACAAGCGTGACGATCTCAGCAGACAAGGAACGCCGAAGAAAGGTAGCACGGCGCTCCAGGATCTCCTTCAACTCGTCGTCGACATTCACGGTAATGCGCTTCATTTTACACCATTATGCTGCACAGGTTGATTGCTCATGTAGGTGCGGGTGCCCACCTAACAAGCGCGATTGAAAGATCATTCTGCGCCGATTTCCAAAAGGAGCACCCCATGGCCGGTAACGCCAAAACGAACAAGTTTATGCTGTCCACGGCGACCGTCATGCTCGGTCCCCTCGCTGACCTTCACCAGCTCAATCCGATGGAACATTCGATCGGCCTCGTGAAGAACTTCCAGCTGACCGGCGAAGCCCAATACACCGAACTCACGCAGGGCATCCGAAACGCCGTTGTGATGTCCGTCCGCACGGGCGAAGGCCTCAAGACTTCGTGCGAAGTCTACGAGTTCACCGCGAAGAACATCGCGTACGCCGCCGGCCTCGACGCCTCGGGCACGAGCTTCGACGTCGTGGACGAACTGTCGGCCCTGAGCGCCGAGGTGACCGCCGCTGCCTCCGACATCGTGCTGGCGGTCTCGCCGACCAAACCAATCGTGGCCGGTGACTACCTCTTCATCCAGAAGGGCCAGGACGACTACGTCCACGTCGTGAAGGTCGATGAATGGACCGAGGCGACCAAAACGGCCACGCTGGCCGCGGGCTTCGAGATCCCGACTGGAATGACCTTCCCGGTGGGCTCGCGCGTCGGCCGCCTGAAGCGTGTCGATGTCGGCGTGAACGTGACCCAGCCCGACCTGGCCTGCAAGGTCACCGGCATCCTGCCGAAGGACAACTCGCCGTTCACCATCCTTCTGCCGAAGGTGAAGGTGACGCGCGGTCTGGGCATCTCCTTCGCGTCGGACAACTTCTCGAACATGCCGTTCGAGATGCAGCCCTACCAGATGGTCACGACCGATCCCTTCTATGGGGAGTACGGCGACGGCCAGGCGATCCTCCTGGCTCGCTAATTTCCAAAACTCCGTAGAACAAAGCCTCGCCCGTGACTACATCACGGGCGAGGTTTTTCACATTTTAGGAGCACTTTATGTCCGATCTAAAGGACCGGTTCGAGCTTAATCAGAACGGTGAACCGCGTGAGATTTTCATGTCCTTCGGATTGCTCAACGAGATCACCGCCCTGATGGGCGAGCCGGCCACCGCGGCCAGCGTCTATTTCGCCCCCAAGCTTCGTGAACAAGTGCTGCTGACGGCGCTCCATGACCGCGCACCGAGCGGCAAGATCAAGGAGCGACTGGCTTCTCTTGACGATGTCGAGATCTCGGCTTCGGACATGGAAGGCCTCCTGGCATGGGAGGTGGATCATGCCATCGGTTTTTTCACACGATCTATGGATCGGGTGGTGAAGCTCAAGGGAGCTCTCGACGGTCTGCATCAGGGCGCGTCTTCACTGACTGGGTCACAGGGCTCTCCTTCGAAGAAGCAATCGTCTGGACGCTGAAGATCAAACCCAGCGATCTCCGCGAGGTCTATTGGAGCCATACCTACAAAGACCTCGTCACGATCGTCCGGCTGAACACTGAAGGAAAGGTAGCGGAACTGGGGCAGCACTTCGACAACCTGGCAACGGTCGTCTCGAAGGCTCTCGGCGGTTCCGATGATGAAACTGACGACGAGGAAGTCCAGGTGATTGAAAGCTGGGACCAACTCGCGGCGGCGTTCCAAACGCTAGGGGGTCAAGTTGGCGCTTGAGCAGAATGACATCCTGTATGACGTCGATATCGACCTGCAGGACAGTCTTCGAGAAATCGATCAGCTCCGCAACAAACTGAAAACGTTCAGTGACGACCTCGCCGTCAACTCCACGCAGGTTCAACAGAACATGCGCAAGGCGGCACAGGAATACGTCTCGTACATCAAGAAGCTTGAGAGCGAGATGGCCTCGCTGCGCAAGCAGGGCCAGGACACAGCCGCCCACGAGGCCCGCCTTTCCCAGATCCGCAATCGGCAGCGTTCGGCGCCGGCCGCCGTGGCTCGAGACTACGCCCTGGGCACCGAGCAGTCCCAGGCCAACCGTGCAGCCTTCCAGCGCGAAATTTCCGAGATGAAGTCGACCACCAACCAGCTGGTGGGCAAGTATCTCGACGAAGTCAACTCCACCTACCTCAAGGCGGTCAAGCGGTCGCTCACCAATCTGGAGAGCGAAGAGACACTGCTCCGGAACCGGATGACCGACCGCAACAACCGCGCGCGGCTGGGTGACGCTGCGTATGGTTTCCAGAAGCAGAGCGAGCGCCGGAACCTGAATGGCGGCGCCAACCAGTTTCTGTCCCAGGCTGGCATCCTCAACAATTACGCCATGGTGGGTGGCGCTTACAGCGCGGCCTTCAGCCTCGGAAACTTCATCGTCAACCTCGACGAGCAGTTCAAGCAGTTCCAGGCCATCACTGCCTCCACCAACGCCGAGATGGGGCTGATGGAGGATCGGCTCCTTTCGGTGTCGGAGAAGACCAAGTTCACTGCCAATGAGATCTCCGAAGCTGCGACCCTGATGGGCCAAGCAGGCATGTCGGCTGGGCAGGTCTCTGAGGCCATCGAACCGGTGGCCAAGCTGGCGACCGCTGCCGGCACTGAGTTGAAGGACGCCGTCGATCTCGTCACCAGCTCTCTGAACATCTTCGGTCTTCAGGCGGGCGAGGCGGGCCACCTGGCCGACGTCTTCACCGCTGCTCTGAACGAGAGCAAGCTGACGCTCGACCAGTTGTCGGCCGCCCTTCAGTACGCTGGCAACACCGCGGCAACCGTGGGTGTCAGCTACAACGAACTGACTGCTGCCGTTGGCGCGATGGCCAACGCCGGCATCAGATCCGGCTCGACCATCGGCACCGGCATGCGCCAGCTCCTGGTGGACCTGATCACACCTTCCAAGAACCTCAAGGCCGAGCTCTCCCGTCTCGGCCTGTCGCTGGAGGACATCGATCTCAAATCACACGGCCTCTCGGGCGTCCTGGAGAACCTCAAGAACGCCGGCTTCGATACGTCGAGCGCGTTCAACGGTCTCGAGGTGCGTGCCGCCGCCGCCTACACGGCACTCGCAAACAACCTGGACACGATGTCGGAGCTCCGGCAGTCCTTCCTTCTGACCAACGCTGCGGCCGAGGCGAACCAGACCCAGATGGAGTCGCTCGCCAACACGGCGAAGAACTTCGGGTCGAACCTCGGCGCCCTGGTCTACACCGCATTCCAGCCGTTCATCCGCACTCTGCAGAACACCGTTTCAACTGGGTCAAGCGTGATCGCCTGGCTCCGGGAACTTCAGCCCCTCGTGCAGATTGTCGGCACTGCGATCGCAACGCTGGTCTCGGCCGCTCTCCTGGTCAAGCTCGGCAGGCTGGTAGCGGGCCTCATTGGTCTCGGCACGGCGGCGACCGGCGCGGCAGGTGCCTTCACGGTCTTGCGCGCTGCCACTCTCGGCAACCCGATCTTCCTGGGCGCCACGATCGTGCTCGGCGTGGTGCAGGCCCTTTCGGCCTATGGCGACACGGCTGGCCGGGTGGCGAGCACGCTCGACCGGCTGAAAACCGAACAGAACGAGTATCAGGCGTCCATCGACAACACCACCGACCGGCTCACCAGCCTCACCACGACGCTGGACGACCTCTCGCAGAAGCAGAAGAGCCTGGACGCGGGCAGCGACATGCTGCGCAAGACGAAGGTCATGGAGGTGCTGTCCACCTTCCAGGAACTGACCGGAGAGATCGACGCCTCTTCGTCCTCTGTCGCTGACCTCATCAAGGCCATGCAGAACCTCAAAGCCGAGATGGTCAAGGGTCTGCCCGAACAGTTCGGCCTACTGGTCGACAAGATCGATGAGAAGACTGGACTGTTGCGTGAAGCCGCCAGTGATCAGGCGAGTGGCAATAGCTACTGGACCGCCTCCTTGGGTGCTTCTCGGCGCTTCGGCGTCGGTGGCGCAGTCGAGACCCGGGACATTCCTTCCTACAACGACAAGGTTGCCCAGGAGTTTGGCAAGGACATCGCCGACGCCTTCAAGATATCCACCAACCAGGTAACGGACCTGGACAAAGTCGACGGGCAGCGGGCCCAGGCTTTGGGGGTCATGTTGGAGCGCCTGATCCTGTCCACCGAGCGAAAGATCAAGCCGCTCGATGCCCGCAATGGCTTCATGGGTATCGGCGGCGACCTCTCCGAAGGTGAAAGCACCCAGCTCGCCACCCTGAAGAAGAACCTCGACTTCCTGAAGTCATTGCGGGAAGGCTTTGATCCAATCTCCAAATATCTGGTGCAGATCCAGGCGGAGAAAGCCGACCGCACCGTCCAGGTCTCGAAGCAGTCCGCTGCAACGCTCCAGAGCACTCCCGGCTACCAGACGGCCGACAGGCTCAAGACCGAGACCACCGGCTGGCTGTCGAGCAGGCTGGGCGAGATCATCAAATCGGATCTGCCGATCGAGCAGACGAAGGCCGCCTACGACGAGCTTCAGGCCGAGCTCGACAAGCGTATCGAGAAGATCAACGAGGGTCTCAAGGCCGCGGCCGATGAGATGCGCAAGTCCGGCGACTTCTCGGACAAGGAGATCAAGGACGCCGTCGATGGGAGCGAGCTAAAGACCAACATCGCTGGTCTCCAGGGCGAGTTCAAGAAAGGCGCCGAGGGCTCCGTCAAGGCCTTCAAGAAGTTCCAGGCCTACATGGCCGAGCAGGAGCAGAAGAACGTCGAGCGCCAGGTTGCTGCGGTCAAGAAGCAGTTGGGCGATGCTCAGAACGAACGTCAGGTCGATCTGCTTGAGAACCAGCTCTACGCCCTCGACGGCAAACTGGCCAAGCTGGAGCAGGATGCCTTTGACGCCGACCCCGACAAGAATGTCGGCGGCAACGATGCCGATCTGGAGTTGGCCAAGCGCCAGATCCGTGACGCGGCTAAGACGCGCCGTGATGATCTCGTCCAGTCGGTGATCGAGAAGCGGGCCGAGCTCGCCAAAGTCGCCAACGAGACGTTCGACGACAACCTCAACGACCAGCTGAAGCGCGTTCAGGACGAGATGAAAAATCTCGCCCAGTCGATCGATAACAACTCCACCGCGGATTACATCAAGACCGTCAAGGAGAAGCTGGACGAGCTGAACAAGAAGGCTCAGGAGCTCGCCGGCCAGATCGCCGGGATCAGCGTCTCGCAGGACTATGGCTCGTTCGCCGTGGGCGGCCTGCCTTCGGCCAGCGCCAACGACATTCAGCGCAAGATCATTGAGGCCGCGAACAAGGCCGGGATCCCGCCGCAAATCGCGCTCGCCATTGCCTCATTCGAGAGTGGCTTCAAACCAAACGCCAAGAACCCAGGCTCGACCGCCGCAGGCATCTATCAGAACACGGATGCGAACTGGGCGAGCCATGGCCTGGCGCCCGGTGACCGCAGCAGCGTCGACATGCAGATCTACGCCGGCATCCAGGACATGCTGCGTACCCAAAAGGAAATGGGCTCCACCCAGCTCTCCTTCCAGGACTATTACGGCTCGCACCTGCTCGGCCAATCTGGCTACCAGAAAGCCGTCCAGAACCCGAACGGCAACGCAGTGGCCGTCTTGGGTTCCGATGTCGTCGCGGGCAACGGCGGCAACATCACGCAGACCGCCCAGCAGTTCCTCGACATGATCATGGCCAAGGCCAGCCAGCACCTGGCCAAGGTCAAGGACATGGTGGAGAAGCCGGTCGACGCGGCCGACGATGCCCTGGATACGCAGACCAAAAACCTGACCGAAGGTGCGAGCGATGCGATGCGCTCGGCTACCGACAAGATCCAGAAGAACCAAGTCAAGGCGGCGACCAAGCTTCTCGACAGCCAGGCCAAGGCGATCGAGGCTCAGATCAACACATTGATGGTCCAGTCGTCCAAGGCGCAGGACCCGCAGGCCCTTCAGTCGATCATCGATCAGGTCAAGACCAAGTGGGCCGACATGGCGACGAAGGAGATCGACTCCTTCACCAAAGCCAATGAGGGCACCGATGGTTTCGATGAACGTCTGGCCGCCCTGAAGGAGCAACTGGAGAGCGGCCTGGGCGGCAAGATCGTCACGCTGCTCGATCGCTACCAGCAATCCATTGAGAACATGGAGTTCAAACCGCTCGAAGAGGCGCAGGCCAAGCTCTCGGCAATGCAGAACCCGCTCTATGCGAGCAAGTACACTGACTCTCAGGTCCAGGATGCGCAGCACGATGTGCAGCTCCAGCAGCAGGCCGCTCAGCAGGAGCGTCTGAACCAGCTTGAGCAGCTCCACGCCTACATCCTCCAGCAGGTAGCCGCGGCCGAGCAGCAGTATGGCGCCAACAGCCAGATCGTCCAAGCGTTGAAGGAGCGTCAGTATTCGGTCGAGCAGAGCCTGACGGGCGTACGCCGGCAGTCCACCGCCGACACCCAGGCCGCTGCCCAGGGCGAGATGACACTGAAGGATGCGATCGAGGCAGCGAACCGCGCCTGGATGCAGCGCAACGGCATCATGGATGCGAACGGCAACATGATCTCGTCGGCTCAAAAGGCCGGTGCGGCTTGGGGCCAGGCGCTCGACGGCATCGCCAACTCGATGGGCACCTTGTTCACTGACCTTGCATCAGGCTCCATGTCGGCCGGCGAGGCCTTCAAGAAGTTCGGCCTGTCCGTCGTCCAGATGCTCATGCAGATGATTGCCAAGGCGCTGGTCTTTAACATGCTGCAAGGTCTGATGGGCGGCAGCGGTGCGAGCTCCGGCATCGGCAGCTTCTTCAGCATGCTCGTTGGCGGCGCCGCCACCGGCCAGTACATCGCGGGCGTCAAGCGGTCGGCCAACGGTGAGATGATCCCCGGCGGCACCACGCCGTTTCGCGACAGCCAGCTCCGCAAAGTGATGCCTGGAGAAATGATCCTGCGTGCCTCGGCGGTCAATCAGATCGGCCGTGACTCCTTGGAGAAAGTGAACGCGCTGGGTAACCGCCGGATCTCCGCCGGGATGCCGACCCTTCCGGCCCCACAGCCGGCTGATCAGCGGCCGGTGAACGTGTGGGCGGTCCTGCCGGAAGAGAAGCCGCAGCTCGGGCCCGACGACGTCGTGGCGTACATCAGCGACGACATCCGCCGCCGTGGCGTGACCCGCTCGCTGATCAAGGCGATCAACTCTGGGAAGATATGATGCAGACCTTCGACTTTCCCTTTCACACCGTGGCGGATGAATATCCGCAGAGTTCGACCGTGATCCAGTTTGGCGGCGGCTACCAGTTCGCCACCAAGCCCAACGGGCCGGACCAGATCACCTTCAAGCTGGCCTTCAAAGCGATGTGGTTCTTCGAGAGCAGTCCTGGTGTTGTGGACGCCGTCCGCGAGCCCCAACGCAACATGCAATGCTTGCAAGACTTCTACGAGGCCCATCGGCTCTACGAGCCATTCAACTACCCACACCCGCGCCGTGGTTTGGTCAAAGTTCGTTTCTCCAAGCCGCTCCAGGTGCCCAAAGGCGTCGAGAAGGGCAACGGCCAAACCGAGCAGGTCAACGTCGAGTTCATCCTCCAGCCATGAGCGACATCAACAAACCAATCGAGCATATGACCGAGTCGCAGAAGCTGACTGCGGACGGATACGTGAACCTCTACGAGATCCAGCTCCGGACAGAGCCGGTTATTCTGCGTCTGAGCGACAGCACCACCCGCACCTGGCAGGGACAATCTTGGGAGATGTTCGGCATCCAGATCTCGGGGGAGAAACGATCGGCCGATGGTGAGGAAACCCGACCGAGGCTGCAGCTGATCAACCCGGACGGTGTGTTCAGCACGCTCGTGCGCCAGCGTCTGCTCGATCGTGCCACAGTCATTCGCTATCGGCTCCTGCGTGACCACTACGAAGGCGACGTGCAGATCTATCAGCGCCGCATGTGGTACATTTCCCGGATCGCTGATGTAACCGCCGGCCAATCAATCACCGCAGAGCTGCGGGTTATGACCGAGGGGCCAAACAGCAAGGTTCCGGCCCGCCAATTCATCCCTCCGGAGTTCCCCATGGTGAGGCTCGCCTGATGAACTATCAGCACCTTCTTGGCCGTCAATTCGTATGGGCGTCGTGTGACTGTTTCGGCTTGGTGCGCGACTTCTATCGTGACATTTTCGGCATCGAATTGCCCAATATAGCCCGTCCAGAAGACTTCTATCAGAGAGGTCTAAACCTGTTCGGCGACAACTACAAGAGCATGGGCTTTCGGGAAGTTCAGGTCCATCCGACCGAGATCAAATTCGGGGATGTTGCGGTCGCCGCAGTCGGCTCCACTTTTGGAAATCACTGCGGTGTTTTCGTTGAAAACGGACGCATTCTCCACCACCTGTACGGTGGCCTTTCAAAGGTCGACCCGTTCCGGGGAATTATGAGGAACAACTGCATCGCGATCTATCGCCATCAGGATGTTCCAAGTGTCGTCGTCACCGAGACGGAGACACGAGATCTTCGGGACTTCCTTTCGCCGAGCAAGCAGAAGCTGTTGGATGAACTTCGAGCCGCCCATTCAGGAACTCAACCAGAAGCTGACGGACGGCCCTGAGCGCGTCGGCTTCGTCCTGACGACCGGCGAGATCGTCGAGGTTGAAAACATCTGTATCCATTCGGACAACGGCTTCGAAGTGTCGGGTCAGGACCTACTCAAGTACCACGACAAGATCGCCGCAACGTGGCACACCCACCCCGGCCAGAACTCGAACCTCTCGACCAACGACTGGTACGGCTTCCGCAACTATCGCGACTGGCTTCACCTCATCATCGGTACGGACGGAGTGACTTCGTATCGCGTCGATAAGGGCCGCGTCCTGACCGATCAGAAATGGGAAAATGAAGGTTAAGGTATTCCTCCACGGATACTTCGCCAAATTCCATGAGGGCCCGATCGAGGTCGAAGCCGCCACTGTCGCCGAAGCTGTCGCCCTCGTTACTCCCCAACTCCCTGGCTTCCGTCCAAACGCCGTCCACGGCCGCCACCGTATCTCGGTGGTGGGTTGTGACAAGGTCGAAGACTTGTACCGGCCGGCCAAGGACGGGGAGATCCATCTCATTCCCCAGTTCGTAGGCGGCAAGAAGGGCGGGTTTCTCCAGATCCTGCTCGGTGTCGCACTCGTGGCGGTGGGTTGGTTTGCGGGCGTCGGCTGGCTGGTTCAAGCGGGCGCGCTCGCCTTCCTCGGTGGCGTTGCGCAGATGCTGATGCCGACCCCCAGCAGCGAAGACGACCAGAAAAAATCTCACTACCTCGGAGCCTCCGAGAACACGGTCACGATCGGGACGCGCATCCCGTTTCTGTACGGCGAGGACCTGTGCGGCGGCCATTACCTCTCCTTCGACACCGACGCAATTGTAACGGGATAACAGCACATGAAACCAACTCCCGAGAAGATGATCGAGGCGTTCAGCAAGGCAGGAGGCTTCCGACCGGCTGAGCGGATGCTTCGCAGCATGGGCTTCGACATCTCCGAGCGGACGCTCCGGCGCGCGCTGGCAAACATGCCCACAGCGGCCGATGAGCCGTTCACGGTGGATGATGGTCCGGCTGTCGACATCGAAGAGCTGCTCGAGCGCCGGATCCGGGTTTTCGAAAAGAAAAACAAGCAGCGCGAGCACGACAAGCTGATCCCGGTCAGGATCAACATCGACGGCCCGGTCGGTCTCGGCTTCATGGGTGACCCCCACGTCGACAGCGACGGCTGCAACATCAAGCTCCTGCTTCGACACACCGAAATCTTCGACGGTCGCAACGAGGGCATGTTCGGTGCTTGCCTCGGCGACATGTGGAACAACTGGTCCGGCCGTCTCGCACGTCTCTGGTCCGAGCAGACCACTGATGGGGCCGAGGCCCGCGCACTGGTCGAATATTTCCTGAACCGCGTCCACTGGATGTTCGTGATCTACGGCAACCACGACCTGTGGTCTGGCCACTCCAAGATCCTCGACCAGATGCTGGCCGGCAATGCGGGCGCCGCCCGCGACTGGCGTGCCCGTGTCGGCCTGCGCTTCCCAAACGGTCGCAAGCTGGGCATCTACGCCGCGCACGGCTTCCCCGGCAATTCCATGTACCTGAAGAATTTCGGCGCCGTGAAGAAGGCGCTGTTCGACGGTCAGCACGACATCTACGTCTCTGGTCACATTCACTCGGCCGGCTACACGCTGGGAGCTCATCCCGGCGCCGAGCGCGCTTTCCACGCGGTCCAGGTCGGCACCTACAAGGAAATCGACAGCTTCGGCGATGCGATCGGCGCGGAGAACCTCAATCTCTACACCTGCCCGGTGGCGCTGATCGACCCGTACGCGACTTCACCCTTGAACTTTATCCGTTGGGAGTTCGACCCCGAGCAAGCGGTCGATCGTCTCGCGTGGATGCGTAAGCGGTGGGCCAATGCGTAAGTTTGCAGGCAGCGGCTTTGGTGGCGGTGGGGCGAGCAATAGTCCCGACAGCTATTTCACCGACGATATCGTCGAAGTGGTTCTGGCCGTCTCCGAAGGCAAGATCAAGGGTCTGAAGGACAACAGCGCCAAGAACTTCTACATTGGCGAAACCCCGCTGCTCAACGCAAACGGAAGCCCCAATTTTCAGGATTTTGAGCTCGACGTGAATGTGGGGTCACCGCAGGGCGAGCTCATCGTCTTGTCGCTGGGTGGCCAGGCCACCAGCACGACCGTCAGTAGCAGTCTCGCGCAGAATGTTGGCGTCACCAGACAGGGCTCGCAAGTCGACATCGACTGGCTGGAGCTCCGTCTCGTCATCAATCAACTCCTGCGTTCAAATGAGGACGGGACGAGCGCCCGAGATCTCGATGTGAGGATCGAGATCAAGCCGTCCGACGAAGCAACTTGGCAGCTTCCAGTCCTGTATGCCGAGATCGGAACGACGACCCAGCAGTATGAGAACAGTCTGAAGGTCGTCCACCGCGGTGACATCGTATCGGCCATGACCGCCGGCCGTACTCAGGTGATCTACAACCAACCTGCCGAGCCGGACCCGACCTCCGAAGAGCGTGCCCTGGCGCCCGCCTATGGCAACCGCGTGTGGTGGATCAATTCGGCCGCGGGTGAGTTCCACCCGAAGTTCTATTCGAATGAGGAGTTCTATGTTCCTGACGGTCTCACCGTTGACGCCACGGTCGGTCGGGAGAGCGCCACCTTCGAGGATGCGAACTACATCGCCCTGATCGACCCAACCCGGTCGGACATCAAGCGCACCATCTATTTCTGGACGTCTGGCACGCCCGCCAGCCCCCGGGTCGGTGACCTTTGGTACAATCCGGCCTCCGCCCGCTTATTGTGGTTCAATGGCGCTGCCTGGGTCACGTCGCTTCCGGCAAAGGGCACTTATGACCCCACCGCCGGCAACAAGATCATTTCCCAGAATGGCGTTCTTCATGTCAACGAGAAGATCACCTCGAACGCCGTCAAGGAAGTGCGGATCAAGGTCGACCGTATCGGCGTCCCGTACGACATCCGCGTCACCAAGCTGACGACGGACAGCGACGATCTCGAAGACGATCGCACCGACGTCTCCTGGGAGAGCTTCCAGGAGGTGAAGGCAGAGCCGCTGCTGTTCCCGAACCTGGCAACCATCCGTCTGAAGGGCAGGGCCAGCGATCAGTTCTCCAGCCTGCCGACGTTTCAGGGCGTCTACGAAGGACGGATCGTCAAGGTGCCCTCGAACTACGACCCAGTGGCTCGCACCTACGCAGGCATCTGGGACGGCACCTGGAAGCAGGCCTACAGCAATAACCCTGCCTTCGTCGGCTACGACATGGTCGAGAACGACGTCTATGGCATGAGCTCCACCTATCCGATCACGCTCGATCCTTTCGACGTCTATGAGGCGGGCCAGTGGTGCGATATCCGGCTCCCCAACGGCAAGCCCCAATTCACCTTCAACCAGCTGATCAAAGACCCCCAATCGCCGCGCGAGCTGGCCACCTACATTTTCGGTGTGTTCGGTGGTCGCTTCTTTGACGACGGCAACGGCTACGGCCGGCTGCGCCTGGACAACGGCCAAGCGCCGGCAGTCCATCTGTTCGCCAAGGAGAACGTCAAAAACGGCATCTTCAAGTATTCCTATACGGAAATCGAAAGCCGCATCAACGACTACACGGTTGCCTTCAAAAACCCGGCGCTCTTCTACGCCCAAGACCAGCGGCGTGTCAGGTCCCAGCCGGCGATCGACGCGTACGGGCGTGCTCCCGACGATTTCATCGCGGTAGGTTGTAACAACGCCGACGAGGCCATCTTCCGGGCAACGGTCAAGCTGCTGACTGATCAGACCGAAGTGGAAACGGTCACGTTCGAGACGGCGCGCGAGGGTCTCTATCTCGAGCCTTACGAGATCATCCTTGTCTCCGACGACACCATGGATGACGTCATCACCGGCCGCATCACAGGCACTGATGGCAGTCAGCTTATTTTCTTGCGGGACAACGTCTTCTTGGAAGACGGCTTCGACCACGAGATCGTCATCAACCTGAACCAGTTTGAGCTCGCAACCTTGCCGATCGACGTGGCGTCGGTTGGCCACGCGACAAAGGTGCTCAAGGTCACCGAGCAGCTGCCAAGCGGCATTCCTACCCAGGCAGTCTTTTCTATCGGCCTGAACGCAAAGCCTTACCGGGTTCTCACGATCGGTGAGGGTGGTGAGGGGGAAGGGGACAGCGAGAGCGTTACCATCAGCGCGATCGAGGTGAACCGGACGAAGTATCCCACCGCCGCCGAGTCACCAGGCTCAGTCGTCGTCGATATTCCCGAGTTCCCGACCGATCTCTCGGCCGTCACCAACGCGCGTGTGACACCCTTCTCGGAGGTCCGCAACGGTCGCCCTGTCCAAAATCTGCGTGTCGAATGGGATCCACACCCCAACAAATTCGTGCGGACCTATTCGATCAGCTCGCGTTTCAACGACGACCAGTGGCAGTTCAACGGCGAGGTGAAGACACCCCGGTTTGAGCTCTACGACGTCAAGCAGGGCCGCTACCTCTTCTCGATCCAAGCGCTGGCATTGACCGGTCAAAAATCCGTCATCGGCTATGCGGACATCGACCTCAGTGGCGAGGTCCGTGCGGTCGCCCCGATCAAGAACCTGACGCTCACCAACCAGTCTGGGGTCGACGGCGCGCTGCATCTGTTCGACGATGTCCATGCTGATCTGCAGTGGGAGCCTGGGGAGAGTGACCCCGCGCTCGCCTCTTACCGTGTGCAGATCTTCAACGACAGCGAAGTGCTCCTGCGAACGGTGTTCGTCAGCGCTCCGGCCTTCTCGTACACGACCGCGATGATCCGCGCCGACGCGGCCACGCGCCAGTTGCGCGTGGCGGTCACCGCCTACGATCTCTTCGGCAACAACTCGGCCCCAGTCTCTTTCCTGATCAAGAACCCCGCTCCGGCAGCACCCCTGGTGGCGGCCGACCGTGGTTTCGGATCGGTTTCCTTCTCCTGGCCGATCGACGGCCTGGTCGACTATGTGGGCGCCCTGATCTGGCTCTCAAACACGCCGGGGATAGATCCGACCTCTCATGCTCCCAGCATGGACATCAACAGCAACACTCTGTCGGTGGCGGTCCCGAGCATGAGTGTCTGCTACGCCGTGGTCGCTCTCTACGACACGATGGGCAAGACCGAACTGAATTACAGTCAGGAGGTCTTAGCTCAATCCTATCAGACGGTGGACATCGAACCCCCGGCTGACCCGACTGGCCTTGCGCTGTCCTCTCGCCTGGAGACGGTCGAGGGCGTCGTGCAGCGCATGATCCTGACAGCTGGCCTGAACGCGGCGGCCGACCAGGACTTCGCCTACTTCGATTTCGAGATCAAGCAGAACGCCGGCAACTGGGTGAGCTTCACCTCCAGTACGCCCACGTTCGAGTGGACCGTGCTTCCGCTCCAGACCTACAAGGTTCGTGCGTCTGCGGTCGACCAGTTCGGCAACCGCTCCGGCACCACCGCGGAAGAGACTTTGGTCACGCCCGAGTGCCCTGAACTCGCGGATCTGATCAACGGTGGCTCAGTCTCGATCGAAGGCGGCAAGGTCCGCGTCCAGGGCGACACCATGTTGTCGGACTGGCGCAACCCTGGCGATCTGACGACGATCGACGGCAACAAGCTGGGGACCGGAACCGTCACAGCTGACAAGGGCATCTTCGGCCAGCGTGGTCTTCAGGTCGAGGACATCATCTTCGACTACAACAGCCCGAGCACCAACATGGTGTCGTGGACCTCTGGCGTCGTGCGCTACACCGGCGACGACGGCAACACAGCCACGCGCAATATCGCGGCCGGCAACGCCACCTGGGCGACGAGCACCCTCTTCATTTGCTTCATGAAGGGCGCCACGACGCTTACGGCCACCACAGACCCTCTGACGGCCTTCGATCACGACGCGATCGTGGTTGCGACCTACAAAGGGGGAAAGTCCCTGGATGGCACCTACGGGCGCACGATCATCGACGGTGGTCAGCTGAAGACCGGCACGGTCATCGCCGACCAGGCGCGGGTCAACGCGATCGACTCCGATGCCATCCAAACCGACGCCATCAAGTCCCGGCACATCCAGGCAGGCTCAGTCACAGCCCGCGAGATGTTGATCACCAATTTCGACAATCTGAATTCTGATCCGTATTTTGCCAGTCAAAATGCCTGGGCAATACTACACCCCAGCGCCAGCTTTAGATTGAATGTTGGCAACATTGGCTACAATAGCAGTGGAACTGATTTGTTGATGCCGGCGCAAACGTCGGGAAATATTGCGATTAGCCAGTGGATATCTGTTGACCCAGGAGAAAATTACGAAATATCCGGCGTTATGCGTATGGGCACCGCCGGCACTATTGGCAATCTGCGTATGTATTGTCAGTGGGTTAAAGCAGATAAAACGACTATAATCACCAATACCATTCTTCCAGTATGGAGTATCGCAGACACTGGTCACACGTTGAGGTCGGTGTCTGCGAATGCTCCTGTAGGTGCATCGTTTGCTCGTCTTGTTTTTGACACCAACGGTGGCGCCGCACCAGACACCGCTTACGTGTGTGAGTACGGGTCTCTTAGAAAACGATATGGCGGAAGCTTGATCGTTGATGGCGGGATCCAGGCACAGCATCTTCAGGTAGGCACGGGCGGAAACTGGCTTGACAATGCTGATCTCAGTGCCGGATTGACCAATTGGGCACTAAGCCGCACCTCGGCGACTGTCGGTGCTGCCATACGAACTGACGGTTATGCACCTCCGGGTGGAGCGCTTCAGATATACACGGCTGTTGGGTCAGCAGCGGCTGACTATGGTTATTTTGTAGCGACCGATGCAGTTGGAGCGACTAAATATTTCCCGGTCATTCCAGGAAAGAAGTATCAACTTTCAGCATACTTCTATACGATCCGAACAAAGAACTTTGGCATTTTACGTTTTTACAATGCTGACGGAGTAGCTATTCTAGATAGCAATATCTCTAGCGGTGGTCCAGACAATGGACTGGCAAACTACAACCTTGGTCTATATCGTCGTGAATTTGTTATTGCTACGGCTCCAGCCGGCGCCGTAAAAGCTCTTGTAATTCTTGGCTCCTTGCCAAAAGTTGCCGGCACGGACTGTTATTGTTGGCTCGCTCGCCCCTTCTTTGGTGAGGCGACCGACAACCAGACCCAGCCGTCGCCATGGAGCGTTGGTGGTGCCACGTTGATTGGTCCCGGCAGCATTGAGACCAACTCGTTGTCCGCGATCAGCGCCAACGTCGGCCTTGTGACGGTCGGTGAGATCCGCTCGTCAGACGGCAAGCAAAGCTGGAGCCTGACCAATGGGCGCCTTCTCATGTCGGATAACACCTGATGTCGAACAGAGTTCTTCTCGGCAAGATCGGCGCCAACTACAAGCTGCTGATCGCGAAACCCAGTTATGATGTGACCACTGCTGTCAAGAACGAGCAGCTGGCTTTCAGCAGTGATTGGAACGAGGCGGGCAACATTCTGCAAGTCGGTCAAATCAATCTGACAGCCTCCAATTATGTCCGCCTCCCTCTTCCGTTCTACAACACAAGCCTGTCTTGTCTAGCCATGGCTAAGAAGGGAGGTCTATTTTATCCACTGAATGTTCTCCGGTGCATCATGCTTACGGACGAAACAAACCACAGTGTCGTGTTGCAGAGCTCCTACGGGTCGGTGACATTCTCCCTTGGGAATAGTGGCGCTTCTGACATCGTTTATTACGCGATCATGGGAAACCAATTTTGAGCAACAGACTTTGCCTGGGAAACAGAGGCTCGGACATTGGACTATTCATCTCGAAGCCGGGGGTCAACGTCATGACCGCAGCCGACTCCGACTTGCTGTTCTCGACGAATTTTCAGGCGTTCCAGTTTGTTCAGACGGGTCGCTTGACAATCCCGTCAGGCAAGGAGGTAACCATCACGACGCCGAACCTCGGCTTTTTTCCAATGATTATGATTTTTCCAAAGGTTACGGGGTTCAATGCTCAGTATACGTCTATTATATGGGCTCAATATTTGAGCTTCACCTCGATCAAGCTCCACTGCGACGTCTCTATCTCGAACGACGGAACGATGACCTATGCGGTATTAAGGATCCCAGTTGGCTAACAGGGTTCTTCTCACAGCAAGCGGCCTGAAGGTATCGAAACCCGGTTTCAACGTGATGACCGTGACCGGCAAGGATCTGCTGTTCGACAGCGATTTCGGTCAGGGTCCGGTTCATTCAAAGGGGTCGGTTGTATTCCAATCAAATATCAATCAGATAAATTACGGAAAAACGTTCGTGAACATGCCGATGATTATGTTCTCGTGCGTGGAGACGACAGGGCCGAATGATTATATCGGCCTCTACATCAACGATTTTGTTCTTTCTGCCTCTCCAACCAATGCTTCAGCATGGGTTCGGGTGAACGCCAGCAATTTCCAATACTCCGGCCCACTTAAACAGGGAATGGTCATGAAATATATCATCTGGGATCTGGATCTATGATTGTTGAATACGACGAAAAGGGTCAAATCACCCACATCATTTCCGACCCGGTTCATGAAACCGTTCTGGAGATGATGCTTGCCAAGGAGAGTGGCGTGCTGAACCTGCCGCCCCTTCCAACGCCTCTGGAGCATGAAAAGGACTGGGACACCGGTGAGCTTCGTTATAACGAAGACGGCTCGCCGAAGATGGTGTCGAACGGAAAGATCAGCCAGAACTGTGACATCCTGACGGACTATGTCGCGAACCCCGGCGATGACCATGTCACTCCCCGGCCGGTTCTGGATCTGCCGGATGAGATCTCGATCATCGCCGATGGCGTCGACATCAAGACGCTTTCCATTCCGGATCCCTGTGACGTCCGTCTCGACGGCGAGCCGATGACGCTCACCGGCGGCACGCTCGAACTCTCCTCCGACATGCCGGCCGAATACACGCTGGAGCTCCTCCAGTGGCCCTACATTGCCAAAACCATCAAGGTGACTGCCCATGCTCCTGAGTAAGAACCTGACGCCTCTGCGCGCCGCCGCCGTGGAGAAGATCGACAACTCAGCCGGCGAGGTGCGCAAACTGTTCATCACATCGGTACCGGGCCAGGAGATGGTCTATCAGCAGAAGCGCGTCGAGGCCGAGCTGCTGATGGCGCAACTCGACATCTCCCCATCCGAGATCCCACACATAACCGCCGAGGCGGCCCTGAACGGCATCACGCCTTATGACCAGGCGGTGATCGTGCTGACCATGTCCGAGCAGTGGACGGCGATTTCGGCGCAGATCGAGACCATGCGGTTGGCAGCAAAGGCCGCAGTCGCACAGGCCACCAATCCTGCTGCGATCGAACAGGCGTCGAACGTTGATTGGTCGGCGTTTTATGCCTAAACGCAACAAAGGGATCATTGCCTACGGCACCGACGAGGACCGTGCGAAGCTCGCGGTGCTCTCCAGCCTGACTGGCAAGACCGCGTCCGACTGGATCATCCAGGAGGTCCGGAGACAGTACGCCGCGGCCTTCGCCGACACGCCTCCTGAACGCATCATTGCGCAGCAGTAGCGACAAACAATCCCTTGCCTTCAGCCCTATATTGCCGGGAGCGTTTAAGGGAACACCATGTCCACAGAAGAGCTCAAAGGGGTCGTCATCAACGGCAAGGTCATCTCGGCCATTGTCGGATGTGTCTCCATTATCGGCGTGCTCTTCAGCGCTGTCGGCTACGTGACCTATCAGGGCTTCGTGCTGACCCAGGCCAAGGAAGACATCGCCAAGCTGGACGCGAAGGTGGACACCCAGGTGGCCAAGCTCCAGGCTCAGCTCGAAGCTTCCAACCAGCAGACTCGCCAGGACTACAAAATGATCCTCGACAAGGTTGAGGCCATGACCGGCGAGATGACCAAGCTGACGATCGCAGTTGGTAACGTCCAGTACAAGCAGGACAACACGCCCTCGAAACCGTGATGCACAGCGCAGCACAACAGGCCGAACAATGACGGCCTTCGGTCCCATATAGGGGCCATGAAGAAGTGGCTACACCCTGACTGGAAGAAGAAGCTGCGACACGCGTGGAGCAACCGCTTCCTTGCGGTTGCCGGCATCCTCGCTGGCATGCAGGCCATGCTCCCGTATCTGCCGGCCTTCCTGACGCTCTCACCGCAGGTGATGGGCATTCTCACGGGTCTGGTCGTGGCCGGGGCCTTCATCAGCAGTGTTTTTGTCAGCCAGAAGGTTTTTCGCAATGCCGATCAATAAAATCGTGGCGACCAAGCGTGGAAAAGCCGCCGTCCTCGCTGCCCTCATTTTCGCAGGCGCCTCCGGCTGGCAGGCCGTCGATCAGCCTACGCCGGCGTACACGCCGCCTGCCGTTGTCCAGATGGTCCGTCCGGCCGTCGTGGCGCCTGCACTCACGCCCGAGAAGCTGATCCACCAACAGGTCGCGGCCGGCAAAGTCCCTCCGGCCGTCAAGCTGGCGGTCGAGGAGATGATCATGCCCTGGGAAGGGCTGCGCCTGACCGCGTATCTGGACACCCTCCCGAAGAAGCCTGTGTGGACCGTCTGCCATGGCGAGACCCTCAACATCAAGAAGGGGATGAAGTTCACGCGCGAGCAGTGCGTGGCCATGCTGATCAAGCGCGTCACCCACGACTACTATCTGCCGCTGGTCGACGGCGTGAAGGACTACGCGGTCGCTCCGGTGTCGGTACAGGCCTCACTGCTCTCAGGCGCCTACAACTACGGCGTCAAGGCCGCGAAGAACTCGACCGGCGCGGACTGGATCAGCAAACACAACTACCTCCGGGCCTGTTCCGCTCTGACCGCCTTCAACAAGGCCGGGGGTGTGCGTCTCGACGGTCTCGTCAACCGGCGTGAGAACGGGGACAAGAACCGCAAGGGCGAGGCCGAAATCTGCGTGAGTGGTCTCTGATGCCTGCCTGGTTGCAACTGCTCCTGCTCCGCGCCGGCATCTGTGTCGGCGTGTTCCTGGCCGGCTTTGGCTCCGGCTGGATGAAGTTCGAGAAGGCGGCCGAGATCGCCGCCCTCAAGAGCAAGGTCACGCAGCTGCAAACCAACGTCGCGATCCTCGAAGCCGACTCCAGCCAGGCTGTCGTCGATGCCGGGAAGCTCGCCCAATACGACAAGAACGCAAAGGAGCAGCGTGATGCGATCACGCCTAAGAAGCGCACTACCTGTTTTGACGGTGATGATGCTGACCGGGTGCGCAACCTCTGGAAAGGTTGAACTCCCCCCGATCCCAGAGGATCTCCGGACCTGCTTCGACACAATGGTCGGTCCGTTTCCAGAGGGGAAGCCGATCGACGACCTCATGGTCTTCGACAAGATCGACCAGTTCATCCGGTCGGACAGGACCAAGTCCAGCTGCGGGAAGCGACTTATCGCCATCATTGACGCGGCCGGTGACCCCAAAGCTCTGGCTAAACTGTTGCGTGAGAGCAGGGCGCGCACTAAATAGGTCTTCCTATAGTATTCGGGGGACCTATGAAAAAGCTCATCGCCGGTGCAGTCGTCATTCTCGCCGCGGGCACAGGCTTGGCGTACGCCCTGATGCCCTCGGGGCCAACCCACCAACAAGTTGAAGACGCCATCGCCGGCACCGGGAACGTCCAGGAGGTGGTCTCATCCTCGTGGGATCACGACAAGCTGATGGTTCTCGTCTCCTGGAAGGACCTCACGAAGGGCCAGTCGGCGGCCGAACAGCTCTGTCTGTTTTTCCCGCAGGTCAGCAGCATCCATTGGGACAATAAGGCGGGCGAACAGCATCGATATCAGTGCAAATGAAAAGGGCCGCTGACGCGGCCCTTTCGTTGATCACTTGTCGAAGTCGACCGGGCATGCGCCGCCGGCGCAGTCGATGTGGACCTTGTCCACGTCCTCGGCCATCTGCTCGTTGATGGCTGCGACGACCGCTTCATAGCGCGCCTTGGTGAGCGGCTCTTCCGGCTGGTACTCGTAGGATAGGGTCTCGACCTGGGGAAGGACCGCCACGGCGCGCACCAGGTTGATGTTGGCGTCCATGACCTTCGAGTATTCCTTGTAGCTCACCTTCTTGGGGTCGTACTTCAGGGTGTAGGAGACCTGGTTGCCGCCCTCACGGCCGATCCAGAACGTCTCCAGGAGGCGCAGCCAGCGGAACTGCTCCTCCATCGTGGCCTCGCCAGCGGTGGTGACCTCGCCACCCATGTTGCAGATGACCGGAGCCGTGGGGAAGCCCACGATCGTCGTGCCCTTGTAGCTCTGCAGCTCTTTCGTCGGGTAGCCCTTGGCGGCATACTCGGCCACCAGCGGGTCGTCAGAGCGGAACTGCACCCAGCGGAGATACTCCCGCATGGCCGGCAGGTGAGCGCCCTCGGTGAGGCCGAACAGCTTGCTGGTCGTGCCAGCAGGCTTGATTGTCCTGCGGGTGTGCGGGAACACGACGCCGAGATCCTGGCTATAGGTGCCAGCCTCTTCGTCGACGATATTGGCGAGCTCCCTCATGCGCAGCCAGAAGGGCATCGAGCGGACGCTGGGCGCCAGCATCAGATTGTGGTTGGCGTCCTGGATCTGGACGCCGTCACCATCCACCGCGATCAGATCCTTGAAGCTGAGCCCATACCGGCGCATCGCCCATTCCAGGATGCCCGTCAGGGACACGCCGATGCGGTTCGTGCGCTTGACCTCCCGGTCGTAGATCGAAGACATGAGGTTGGTGCGGATCAGGGCGCGCGTGATGTGGCGCACAGCCTGCTCCTCCTCCCAGCTGTCGTTGGCATGGAAGAGCGCCAGGTCGCCGATCACGCAGAAGGCGCCCAGGATGAAGAGCACGATCTCGCCGCACGGGTTGACGATGAACTGGTAGTGGTGGTCCATCACCAGCTCGGCCAGAGCGATCTGCATCTCCCTGAAGTCCTCGCCGCCGAACTTGGCGAACGGGTAGACCAGATAGTCGTCGGTGCCCTTGAGGTTGACGCTCAGCTTCGACACGTTGAGGAAGCCGGTCTCGCCGGTCAGGTCGTGGTACTGGCGGCGCTGCATCTCCTCGTTGAGCATGTAGGCCCAGCGCTGCTGATGGTTGAGCGCAATCCCATTCCGGATGAGGTTGCGCGCCTGGCGCAAGCATTCATAGAACTCGTCGTCGACCGCGACCGAGTTGTTCGAGGACCAGAGGAACGAGCCGTATTGCGGGAGGCCGGCCATGGCGTCGACCTCGTCCCAGCTCCGGCCGAGGAACTCGATCGGGCGCTTGAGGTCGATGAAATCGAATATGCCTGGGTCTTTCCAATACTTGGTCGCAATGCGCGCAGCGCGGCGGGCGCCACCGACCAGGACGCACTCGGCGAGATAGTGGTCGGCGATGATGGCGGCCTTCCAGCGGGGCATGTTGAGGTCGCGGAGGCGGGCGACGTTGGCGATCGCGCCCATGAGCGGGCCCGGGCCGGAGGCCGGCCGGTTCTGCATGCCCTTGATCGGCTCGCCGAACCCGCGGACCTCGGTATAGTCGAGGATCAGAACGTGATCGTGCTGCCCCTTGTAGGTGGCGACCTCGATCTGCTCGACGCCCTCGGCCCAGCCTTCACGGCTGTCACCGACCATGTGATAGATCGTCTTCTCGCCGGCGTAGAGGTGCAGAGCCTCACGGGGCGTCATGTAGCCTGTGATCAGGCCGGAGAGCACGTCAGGGTGGGTGTTGTCGATGACGCAGACCACGCGGGGCTGCTTGGTCCAGTCGACGAGCATCAGGGCGTCGTCGTAGCTCGAGCCCACGCCAGAGCCAGAGAGCAGCAGCTGGAAGGTCATGGCGCGGAACATCGCCGTGGAGCAGTTGGTGAAGACCTCCATCGGGCGGTCTTTCTGGCGGATGTCACCATGCTGCAGGTGGCGGCCGGAGAGGAGGATGGTGCCCTCCGCGATATGGTAGTTGAGCGGCTCCAGGTCGTGGCAGTACGGGTCGAGCGAGGTGTTGCCCTCGGCCACGCGTAGGGCAACGTCGGCCCATCGCTCGCGCCGGGTGTCCGGCTGGCGGCCCATGAACGGTGCGTTGTCGTCGTCGGTGATCTTGATCAGGGGGAAGGTGAGGCTCAACGCGGACCACCAGGACTTGTAGTCAGGGTCTTTGGGGTTGAGCTTGGCGAAGCGTTTACCAGCCCAGTCGGCCTTGGCTTCGTCGGTGAGGATGAGGCGGGAAACGGTACGCTCGGCAACGCCTTGGCCCATCCCCGGAAAGAAATCTCGGGACATAAAAAACCTCTCAGTTCGGTAGGAACTGAGAGGTAGGAAATCAGCATCTTGTATGTGAGTGATGCATTCTGCTCACCCTATAGTATCACCACTTTTTGCCGCCAACTCCCTTGCGGTGTTCGGCGGTGTGATCTTTCCTGACCTTGTTGAAGGCCGTCTTTTCGTGGTAGGCGCCACTCAGGTCGTAGCCCCAGTGCTGGGCATATTGCTTGATCAGGTCGAGGGCCCTGCGGATCTGCTCGCCGATCATATCCGGTGCGCAGTTGTTGTTGCAGAGATCGTGGACTTTGGTGATCGCCTTGCTGATCTTCAGAAGGGCTGCGCCCTTGTTGTTCGGCAGCGAGTAGAAGGGGATGGTTGTGTCTTCCGGCAGCGGGTAGCTGAACGCTCCGGCGAAATCCCCAAGCCGGATGATGGCATCAACCAACTCCACCTCCGGCATCGGGCGGTGTGGCAGCTTGTCGTCCATCAGGCCTTTGCGTTCGCCTTCCATCGCCTCGGCGATCTCCGAGAGCACGAGCATGATAAGCTCGCCCTTGTCACGGTCGAGACGTGCGCCCGTCTCCAGGTCGTGCCACCACTTCGCGTTGTTGGCGTGGCACTCGGCGGCGAGTTGATTTAGGGTCATTCCAGTGATCATTTGAAAACTCGTCTTTGAAGTGGGGGAGGGGTGGCCCCTGACGCGTGGCCAGGGGCAGGGGCTCACAGCGGGCGGCTGTATGGCCAGGGCGGGAACACGCTGGCGTCGAGGAAGCCGTCGACGAGGAAGCCGTCGACGACGGGGACAGGCGTGCCTTCAGCGGCGGTGTTTACTGGCGCGGGTTCATCCAGGGGGTAGCCATCGTCATCGAGACGGGTGATGACCGGCGGTGCCTTCGCGGTCGCCGCCTGCTGTCGCTGACGAACACGCTCAGCCTGGACGGCCTTCAGGCGCTCGACCCACTCCTCGCCTTGATGGAGAAGATCCGCTTCCACCTGAGACTTCCGGCGGTTGTCGATCAGAGTGCCGTGGGCCATGGCGTCGATCAGGATCGTGCAACACGCCTTGACCGCGCCGAGGTTCTTGACGAGCGTGTCGCGCGTCAGCTCCTCACCGACCTTCCAGAGTTGGAGGTGTCGCATCGCGGCCTCCACGTAGGTCATTGCCTCGACCTTGGTGTCACGCCAGTTGTGAGGCTCATACTTCAGGAGCCCGTCGTACAGGGCCTCCAGCTCCGCCAGCTGGGCGGAGAGCGGGATGTAGGCGAGCGGTGGCTTTTTGTCGCCAAAGGCGGCCTTCGGGTTGGTGGGCTTAGCCATTGAGCAGGCCCTCCTTGATGAAGAGCTTGCGCAGCTCAGTCTCGCACCGGCGCTCGCCCCAGAATTCGATTTTGACGTTGCCGAGCGGCTCCCAGAACTTGGCGCACCAGGGGTAGGCGAAGACCTGGAGCATCTCGTCGGCGCAGATGCGACGGTCGTATTGCTCGAGCTCCTCCATGTGCTCCCACGGCTCGTTGACCGCAGCGAAGATCACGCGGAGCATGGCCTTCTCCAGGGCGCTGTAGCCGTCGATCGCACGCTTGACCGGGTGCGCCAGGTCCAGCAGGCCGAAGCCTTCCGACTGGTCGTGCAGCAGCGCAGCTTTGCGCAGGTGCTTGGGCACCCTGCGGTAGAGCTTCACTAGATGCTCGGCCACGCGGTAGGTCTTGGTCGTGTGTCCCGAGTAGCGGGGCAGACGGCTCACGGCCTTGATGGATACGTTGAAATCAACGTCGCTGATCTGGAAGTCCAGCGGGTTGACCAGTTTCATGTTGCTGAGGAGGATGTCGGAGTCAGCCATGGAAGAACCTCCGCGGTGCGGTCGGTTTCCGGCGGGGGATCAGGTACTGGACGACCCAGCCCTGGTCGATCGACTGGGCCATCTCGTGAGTGCCCTGATCGAACTTGTGACGGGCGTCCTTCAACACCGCGTCGAACTCCGCTGTCCATTCGGTACCGCAACGCTTGATTGCGATCACGTGCTGGCGAACATGTGGCCGGCCGAGTTCCTTGATGTCGTCGGGCCGGGGGCATGCGGGGGGAAGTGTGGAGACTGCTGTTGGGCCGAAGCGGGCCACCAGCGAGTGGTATGGGATGGAAAGACGACGGGCGACCATCGAGAGATTGCCGCCCGTCTTCCGGATTTCTTCTTCAACTAGTTCGTCAATCAGTGTTCTTTTCATTTGCCTCAAGCTCAATGTAGTAATCGGCTTGAGGGTATTTGTGACTGACCAACAGGATCTGCGAGATACGACTTGCGAGATACTCTAGGGTAAGAGCAGTATTGTGCGCGCGATCGGCGTCCATTGAAGCGTCGATCTCGTCGCCCAGGAAGACCGAGAACACATTGTTGGTCAGGACCTGACCGAGACCGAGACGCAGCGAGAGGTTTGCCACGGCTTTGCCAGAGCCCGACAATGTGTTCAGCGGCTGGCCGTCGACAACGATCTCGAAGTTCTCGTCGACCTCGATCACATTGCGCTGCCCGCCGGTCATCCTTGAAATGTAGTGGCTTGCCACCTTGTTCAGGGATGGGATCAGGTGCTGTTTGACGAGCTTGCGCAGGATCGTCAGCGCCTCGCGACCCTTCCGGTAGCCCTGTTCCTTCTCGCGTCTCGCCTTGATCTCCTTCTGGCGCTCGGCGTAGGCCTTCTGCTCGCGCTTGTAGGTGGCGAGCCGGTCCTCGTAGATCTTGGCCGTGTCGTAGGCCTTCTCCAGCTTGGTGAGTTCGTGAGGTACCGAAGCCAGTTGAGCGGCACGTTCCTCATCGATCACGCGGTTGACCTCCAGCTCCTCCCAAGCCCTTCGACGATCATGGTAGGAGGAAAGCTCATGCTCGTAGGCCAGGCGGTCACGCCAGAGAGCGTTGAGCTCCTTGGACGTCGCCGAGGCCGGCTCTACGGCTTCGAGCTCTGCACGGCGTCCCTGAGCTTGGAGAGCGGCCTTGAACTCCGCCACCTGCTGGCGCGTATGCACCGGCTGGACAGCGTCCTTTACGCGTTCCCAATCGTCCCTGACCTTGTCGAACGCCTGCAGCTGGCGACGGGCCACGTCGACGTTGACCATGTCGGGCTTGCTCGGCCGCTCCAGGCCTTCCAACAGTTCCTCCGCCACGGACAGCTTTTCGGCTACCTCGTTGACACGCGCGGCCTCGATCGGCCACTCGAACGAGCAAGACGGGCAATTGTGCATTCCGACAGCACGGAGGTCGTCGTATTGCTTCCGAAGGTGGTCGCGCCTCTCGAACTGACGGATTAGTTCCACATCAGCATCGGCCTTCGCAATCTGCTCTGCCGTCATCGTGGTCGGGTAGTTCCGCCGGATCTTCTCGCGCAGTTCCCAATCGTCGATGCCCTCCTCGGAGAACTCCGGGGGAGGTGGCGGCAGGCGCTTGAGCTCGGCCTGGGCCTGCTCGTAGGCGCGGGCCATATCCAGCTCCTGCTCGATCTCACCCGCAGACTGATTGCAATTCGCAACCGGTTCCACGGGCTGCGCCTGCCGGGGTTGTGCAAGGCGGCCCTTGATCTGGTTCAGCTCGTCATTCAGGGCGCGGAGCTGCGCCACATTGCCGGCGATCTCCGAGCTCTCGACGTACCCTTCCGGCTGGTCCGGCTTGGTGGGCTTCACCAGACCGTCCTCCATGCCAGAGATCAGAGAGGCCAGGCTGTTGGCCTCCTGGCCGCACCACTTGGCCAAGTCGTCGATCGCCGACAGGCCGATGACGCTGTCGACCATGGCCTTGCGCTCGGTTGGCTGCATGGCGCCGAGCTTCTCGATGTCGCCCTGGTTGGCGACACAAGCGGTATCGAACACCTTCAGGCCGAAGCCGAGGATCTCGGTCACCTTGGCATTGACACCCTTCTGGCCGGTGGCGGCCGGGTTGCCGCCGCGGAACAGCTTGGCGGAGGTGATCGTCCGATCGACGGTCCAGGCCTCACCCTTTGTGGTGAAGGTCAGGGCGGCTTTCAGGTTCTTGTAGTCTTCGGCCTTGCCCCGCAACGCGGAGGTGCCGAAGAGACAGTACCGGATCATTTCCAGGATGACGGACTTGCCAGCTTCATTCGGACCGGTGATGGCGCCGAAACCCTTCTGGAATGAGAAATCCCCCGACAGGGTGCGGCCTGTCGAGGGAAAGGTGACGCTGTATGTGAGGTGGTTAAGCACTAGGCCACTCCTTGCATTTTCCTTGGGATCGCGCCTTGTTCACGGCGCTGATGACGATGTCGGGCATGGTCTCGGCGAAGGTCCTCGCCGCGAGCAGGAGAGGGGCATGTCCGAACGCGCCGGCGCGCTTCATCTCCTCGATCATGCCCACCTCGGCAGGATGGAGGCCCTCCGTGGAGAGCCACTCGTCCATCGCCCTGGTGATCTGGAGGCTATTCGGCAACTCGGCTCTCCTCGTATCGGGTCAGGATTTGCGAGCGGACTTCGTCCGGCACGCCGGCCTCCTCGAACGCCTGGCTGAACAGCCCCATCAGGTTGAAGTCGCCCATGACGACCTCCTCGGCTTCTTCGGCGTTGGTGCCGGCGCGCTGAAAGGTGAGCTGCAGGCAGTCCACCTCCACGTCGAGTCTCTCGCCGGGGGCGAGCAGGACGCGAACGCACTTGTCGCGGAGGTCTTTGCCGCCCAGCTCGTCGAGGGGGAGGGTGACGTAGATCTCGCCGTTGTCCTCGCCGTGGGCGTAGGGCTGCATCGAGCCGATCTGGACGACCTTGACGCCGTCTCGCTCGAACTCGTCCGGCAGGTGGACGTGGCCGGTGTAGGCGGTCTTGCAGCCGACCTCGGCCAGCCTCTTTGTCGGGATCATGTTGTCCTCGCCGAACAGCGTGTCCCAGTGGCCGAAAGCGACGTCGATCTTGTCGGTGACGAGCTCGCTCGCTGGGAGGGTAGGGTGGAAAGGAAAGAACCCGACCCGGTCGCCGCCGATCTTGGTGACGTAGCCATCACCGGTGTGGCGAATGACGTGGACATTCGGCAGGTGGCCGACGATCAGCTCGAACAGATCCAGCGCGCCCTTCTTCTCCAGGTCTCTGGAGATGTCGTGGTTGCCGGCGATGACGAAGTATTCCGTGTTCGGGTTCGTCCTGGCGGCGGCCAGATAGGCCCATGCAGCCTGGAACACGACGCTGTAGGGCACGGCCCACTTGTCGAAGAGGTCGCCCATGCAGATGAAGACGTCGTACTTGCCCGACCCCTTCAGGCGCTGCCGGAAATCCTCCATGACCATCTTCTCGCGGAGACCACGCTTTTCAAGCGAAACACCCCGGACGAAGGCTCGTCCGAGGTGCGGGTCTCCGAGAATGCCGACGCTGGCGGCGCCGATTTCAATCTCGGTTATGCGGTTCATTTTAGGCGGCTTCCTTTCTCAGTTCCTCGCGGGCGACGAAGATCGTCTTGATCTGGTGGAGGACGTCGTGCAGCGCGTTGTGGACGTCGCCGTTGAACGGCACGTTGATCTCCGGGTGATCGGGGTTCCCGCGCAGGCCGGCGATGTAGCTGTTCATGTCGCGGGCGTAGCGGTAGTGGAACGGCAGGTGGAGGTTGAACTGCCGGAAGTAGGACTGGATGAACGAGTAGTCGAAGCTCGTCGGCTTGCCCCAAAAGCGCAGCGGCGCATCCGATGGCGCACGGCCCTTGTTGGCCCACTCCTGGAAGGCCTTGAGCACGAGGAAGGGATCCTCCATGCGGGCGCAGATCTGCTGATAGACCTTGAGGTTCTTGCCCTGCCAGAAGGCGCGGGTCGACTCCTCCCAGAAGCGGCCGGGGGCGACGATCAGCGCGCGATCGAACATGTCAGAAGCGTCGACCGTCATGGTCACGGCGTTGAAGCGCACCGCGGCGATCTGAATGATCGCGTTGTGCTCGGGATGTGTGCCGGTCGTTTCGATGTCGACCATCACGTCAAGATTGCGAGTTTCCATTTGTGCCTTTCGAGTTCTTTCCAGGTCAGGGAGCGTGCCGAATGGTCCCGGATCATCGAGTAGGGGATGCAGAACCATTCGTCGGTGGGGATCCTGTGGATGTAGACGAGGTAATCGCCGTGAGCCGCCAGGATCATGGTGGCCATCGCAGAGGGGATTTTCCGGAGCAGAGAGAAGCGAAACGCGGTGTCGTCCTGGGTGGACTTCACCTCGGCGAAATGGACGCCGTTGTGGGCGACAACATAGTCGCTCGGGGCCGATCGGGTGAACCCGATCACGCCGGTTCGACCGCGGACTTCAGCCGCGTCGACCACTCTCCAGACCCAGGCTCGTTTGCCGAGCTTGTTCCAGATACGCTCAAATTCTTGTTCGGAGGATTTTCCAGTGTTCTTAGCCATCAGGGGCGCATATGGGCGCCCCTGATGTTGTCGAGAATGCTAGATCTTGTTGGTACTATAGGGGAAGATTAGTTTCCCCGCGCAGCAGTGGCTGCTGTCATCAAACGGCCTTTGGATCGACCTTCTCCACGATGTCCAAAAGTTTAATCCGAAAATTGCGTGTTTGCGCTTTGCCCTCGGCAAACCAAAGACATGTTGCCACACCCCCGCTATCCACTGCCAGGGTTGGCAATTCCTCGATCACCATGTCCGGTCCTCGGACCCCGCGGACGCGAACAATGGTGCCGACCTTAAATTCTGCCATGCCCAGACTCCTTGCTAAATCGCTATTGGCGCGGCGATGCTAGCGTCGGCCACGTAGTTGTCCAGCCGGAAATCCTCGAACCGAAAGGCGAAGATATCCTGGACGTCCGGGTTGATCCACATCGTCGGCAACGGCTTCGGCGTGCGCCGGAGCTGTTCATGAACCTGCGGGAAGTGGTTCAGGTAGATGTGGGCATCACCCAACGTGTGGATGAACTCCCCAGGCTGCAAACCGGTCACCTGGGCGACCATCATCGTCAGCAGGGCGTAGGACGCGATGTTGAACGGCACGCCCAGGAAGATGTCGGCCGAGCGCTGGTAGAGCTGGCAGGACAGCCGGCCTTCAGAGACATAGAACTGGAACAGGCAGTGACACGGTGGCAAGGCCATGTCGTCGACCTCGGCTGGGTTCCAGGCAGTCACAATATGCCGGCGCCCGTTGGGGTTCCCGATGAGATCAGTGACGACGTTCCGGATCTGGTCGATCTGGCCGCCGGCCGGGTCTGGCCATGAGCGCCATTGCTTGCCGTAGACCGGGCCGAGTTCACCATTTTTGTCGGCCCACTCGTTCCAGATCGTGACGCCATGGTCGTTGAGATATTTGACGTTGGTGTCGCCGGCCAGGAACCAGAGCAGCTCGTGGATGATCGACTTGAGGTGAAGCTTCTTCGTCGTCAGGACGGGGAAGCCGGCGGCGAGGTCGAAGCGCATTTGATAGCCGAACACCGAACGCGTGCCGGTGCCAGTGCGGTCGCCGCGGTCGACGCCGTTGGTGAGGACGTTGCGGAGAAGGTGGTGGTATTGTTGCATGTCTTTCCTTATCGATAGACGGCGTAGAGGGCGGGGGCGAGCTTCTGAGGCTTCTCGCCGAGGGTGACGAGCTCGAAGCCCTGGCTCCCGTCTCGCCAGTCGCCATGTGTGTCGCGTTTGATGATCCGGACCTGGGCGGCCTCGCCGGCAAACCTGGTCTTCTCGAACCCGACGACGGTACCGATCCATTGAAAATTGTGGTCGGTTCCCATGCACCCGTCGCACCGGAAGCAGATGATCAGCGAGTTCCTGAGCTTGCGTTTCAGGATGAGGTTGTCGAACATCAGGCGATCACCTCCAGCGGCTGGCTCGGGAAGGTGCCGCCATAGTCGAGCAGCATCATCCTGAGCGTCTCCGATGAACCGACGAGCGTCGGATAGAAATCTCGACCCGTCCCCACAGCGACAAAGATCTTGCCGCCATTGTGGTTGATTACGGCCACCTCTTCGGGCGTCAGCTGCCAAGCACTTACAACGAAGCGCCCGTTCGTGAAGAAGTGGCCGGGGAGGATATCGTCCCGGCCTGGAGGGGCGGCGATCGGCTTGGAGCCGACGAAAGGTGCTGGGAAGCCCATCAGCGTTTCCTCATCATCTTCTTGAGCTCGGCCTGCATCCGGCGGCGCTGCGCGCGGTTTCCTTGGCCGCTCGTGGCGGCCTTGGAGAACTGCTGGATCTCCTGTCGTTCGAGGCGACCGGCCAAGTGAACTTGCTCCAGCTCGAATGAGCGGCGGTTTTCCTCGCGGAAGGCCTGACGCATGGCCTCCCGCTGCTCTACGCTAATCGTATCCATTAGAGACGAGCTCCTTCATGGAATTTGATGGCGACCGGGAACCGCGGGATGCCATCGCCGGTCGGGGTGAAGAACTTGATCGTCGCCTGGCGGCCAACCCAGACATCAGCCTCCTCCAGCAGCTGGCGGCAGAAGTTCTGCGTGCCGGCGATGCCGGCGCCGAAGGTGCGTCCGTCCGGCAGCTCGACCGTGAGGCGCTTAGCGTAGCCCGACCAGTTGCCCTGGCCTTCGACGACCTCGACGATCTTGAACTCGGCGTCCTGGAACTCCTTACGCTTCAGGAGGTGGGCCGAGCGCTTGCCGATCTCGTATTCACCGTCCACGCGCCCCATCTGGCCTTCCCAGCCCTCGCCGAGGAACTCCTCGTAGTCCTTGTCGAACATCGCCTGGTTGAAGGCGATGCGGGTCTCGACCGGGAACAGGTGGGTGCAGCCCTGCAGCATGGCGTTGTAGACCGGCGCGCGCTGGAAGAATGTGCCGTCGAACGAGGGGATGTCATAGACGTGATACTGGACCACACCAGCGGTCGCCGGGTTCGGCTCCTGCTTGCGGACCAGCGAGACGATCTGCTCGAAGTCGGCCTTCAGGTCGTGGTTGTAGAGCTCGCCGTCCAGTATCAGGTCGGGGTCGGCGGCGAAGAACGGCGCCAGCTCCTCCTCGATATGCGGGCAGGAGACGATCGGCTTGCCCTGGCGGGAGAACAAGCCCTCGGCCCGGGCGATGCAACGGATGCCGTCCAGCTTCGGCTGACTGGCGATCGGGAACTTGGTCTTTCCGGCCTTGTAGCCCTTGGCGAGCATCGGCTCGAAGAAATTCGGCGTGGCGCAGGCCTCCGGCGTCCGGTGATATTGGCGCTCCAGCTTCTTGCGTTCCTCGGCCTCGGCCTCGAACCGAGCCTGGCCCTCGTTGGTCTCCTGGCTCTTTGCGTAACAGACAGTCCAGTCGGTGGGCGTCTGGGCGCCGTCCACGAGGCCGGAGATCGAGCGCCAGCTGTTGCGGTCGACTTCGTATCGCCAGCTGCGGAGGCGGCCCTGGGTGTCGAGCTTGTAAATGGGGTTGGATGAGATCACTGAGCAGTCCTTCGGTTGCGGTAGACGTCGTTAAGGGTTTCGGAGACGCGGCCGATCGACACGTTGTGGTGTGTGGCGATCTCGTGGAACGTCGCGTCGGGGTTCTCGTGGGCGTAGCGCTTGATCCGCCGGCGCAATCCCTCTGTTAGGGCCGACGAGGTGCGACGGGCTTTCCGGATGGGCGAGGCCCGAAACATCTCGTTCTCGATGATTTCGATGATCTCGACGCCAAGCTCGATTGGGGCGCGGTCGGCAATCGCCAAGAGTTTAGCCCTGGCGGTGATGATGCTCACTGGTAAGCCTCCTTCGTTGGTGTAATGGCGAAGCGCCAGTTGGAGCCTTCGGACTTGTTCTCCTCGATCTCCAGTTTCATACGTTCGAGCAGGGCGACGACGTCGTCGTCCAACTCGAGAATGTTGTCTTGGTCGTCACGGATGTGACGGGCGATCAGCTGCAGTTTCATGTCAGTGCTTTCTCCAGTTTCGTTCTTGCTCGACTGACCCGGCTCTTGATGGTCCCTTCGGGCAGGTCGAGCATCTCTGCGGCCTCGCCGTATTCGTGACCCAGCAGCCCCACCAGGTAGAGGGCTTGTTGCATCTTCAGTGGGAGGGTGATGAAGGCGTCCAAGAAGTCCCGAAAGTCCTCCCGGGGTTCCTGTGGAGCGTCCATGGCCATTGCCATGGTGTGATGGTCGTCCGGGTCGTCCAGGATGCGTCCATCACGGCGCTTACTGCTGATGAACTGGTTTCGCAGGATGGTGAATGTCCACGCCGCGAGGTTTGTCCCTGGCCGGAACTGGGTCCGGTTGGTGAGAGCTCTCACCATGGTATCCTGCAGAAGATCCTCGGCCCCATCGATCGTGCGGGCGAGTTTCATTGCCTGCCGGAAGAGGTGGGGCCGCAGCCCCACCAGTTCCTCCTCAAATGTCATGCTGCTTCCTTGATGAGCTTGCGTTTCTGGAACATCAGGTAGTCGACGACCGACAGGACGTGGTCGTCGCCGAGGCGCTGGCCCGCGGTGTCCTCGGGCAGAACGCCGGGGAGCTTGGGCGCCTCGTAGAGCTCGATCTGGCCAGCCGGCGCCTTCTTCGGGTCGTAGGGCTCGAAGGTGACCCCCAGTGCCGGCGAGCTGTCGAGCTTGCAGGCCTTGAAGATGTCCGGGTGGTTGTTCATGCACTCGCCGAGCATCTGGATGCCGTCGAGCACATGCTTGTGGTGGATCGAGAACACGAGTTCGTCGTGGATCGGGACCATGAGCCGCATGATGCGGAAGTCCCAGCCCATCTCCTTCATCCGAGCCATGACTCTGATCGCCGTACGTTTGGCGATCGTGGCGCATGTGCCCTGGACGACCGAGTTGACACCCTGGTTGAACGCCCGTTTCTGGATCTTCTTGGCGATCCAGTGGACGAGCGCGTTGTAGGTCGCCATCTCGGCGCCGTTGCCCATGTCGAACTTCTGCTTGAACGAGATGAGCCACTGGTTGGTGGCCTCGTAACGGACGCGACGGTGACCGTCAGGCAGGTAGACAACACCCTCACGGGCGATCTCTTCGATCAGGCCAGTGCGCCACTGCTCGGCGACCGAGAAGCGATCCCGATACATTTCGGTCGCCATCTTGGTCTTTTCCTGCGACCAGCCCATCCGCTCGCCGATGGTCGCCAGCCAGCCCGAGAACCAGTAGTTGAAGTTCGAGTTCTTGCCAGCCTCGGTACGCCAGTATTTGTAGGCCTTGTCCGGCTGGAGCGGCTCGCCCTTCAGGTTGGTGAAGAGCCGATCGTGGTTGTTAAACTTGGCGCCAAACTCCTCCAGGAAGGTTTCGACGTTGTCGTATTTGGAAAGCGCCTTGAAGGTCGTCTCCGTCAGGCCTTCGCAGTCGGCCGCCAGCACCGCCGTCGCCGAGCCGGTGTGCAGATCCTTGTGCGGGATCTGGCAATAAGCGTCGATGAACGTCGGATCCTCGCTGAGCTCGCCGATGATGACCAGCTCGATAGCCGACCAGTCGCGCGAGAGAACAAGGTGCTCGTCGTCGTCGCCTTCGAAGAAGCCACGGACGTAGGTGCTCTCACCACGCTTGGCGAGCTGCATGGCGTTCGGATCTTCACAGGCCATGCGCCGAGACGCCAGCATGGAGGTGACGGTCGGGTACATCCGGCCGGTCTCCGGGTCGGTGAGCTGGCTGTAGGGCGTCAGGTACAGCTTCATGCGCTGTTCGATGCTGGCGAGCTCGCCCATCGACACGAGGAGGTTCTTGGCCGTCTCGTGGCCGTCCTCCTTGAACCGGTCGATCAGCTTGCCGCGCGCCTCAGCGTCCGACTGGGTCTTGTTCTGGTTGACGATGACCTTCGTGCCCGTCAGGTCATAGAAGATCGTCCGCATGGGCATGTAATGCGAGAGGTTGACGCCCTTGGGCTCGGGGTCGCCGTTCTCGTTGGCCCAAGCGTTCGACACCGCACCACGAACCTGGATGCACTGCTTGTAGGCATCCGGCCAATCAGGCAGCTTGCACCAGTCCTCGATCTGCTTGCGGTATTTGTCGGCGCTCTTCTGATACCAGCTGTCGCGTTTCTCGAGACCGGGGTGTTTCTCCTCGGGGAACGGCAGGAGCTCCTTGACGCTGGACTTGGTCTTGCGGAGCACCTCGGCGGTGTTCTCGCGCTCCTCGGCGCGGCGGGCCAGGATGTTGTCAAAGTTGACCTTCATGCCCACCTCGCGCATCTGCGCAAAGAGGTGGATCATCGGGTTCTCCTGCTCGAAGAACGTCTGCGTGACGCCACGGTTGGTGTCGACCATGTACTGGAGCAGGCGGCGGAAGAGACGCAGAGCCCAGTAGGCGTCGTCGGCGCCATAGGCGGCGACCTCATCACCCGTCAACTGGCCCATGTGGGCCTTGTCGCCGAGGACTTCGTCGAACGTGGTCATGTTGTAGCCGAACCACGACTTGACCGCCTTTTTCAGGCCGTAGCCGTAGGCAAGGTCGTTGACGTAGCCGTTGTAGCTATGCGCCGCCTTCGATTGCTTGCCGATGATCGAATAGACGATCTCGGCCAGCCGGCTGTCGGTGAACTCTCCCTTCTCGGGGTCGAAGCCGCCCTGCGAGCAGAGCTGCATCATCTGAGTGATCAGCGGGGCGAACGCACCGCGGCCGGCATAGCGGAAATTGTTGGGATCGTATTCGTCGGGGCCATAAGCCGACACCGCCATCTGCAAGGTGCAGATGATCTCCGGCAGGTCGTAGCCGAAGCAGGACTTGAACGCGCTGAGCTCGTAGGGCGCGTTGTGAGCGATCCAGTAAGCATCGCCGGCCTTGGCGTCGAGCACGGCCTTGGCGGCGTCCCACGGGACGCGGTTCTCGACGTCGGCGTGCGCCAGGTTGAGATAGTAGGCAGTGTCCGAATTCTCCGGGTAGACCGAGAAGCCGGTCATCACCGTCCGGCGCATGTCGAAGACCAGCTTCTTCGCCTTGGACTTCTTCCGGCTGACCGGGTCGACGCTCATGAACTGGTTCAGGCCGTCGTGGCGCGCATCGTCCTGGGTTTCGCAGTCCAGACCGTTGAAGGGGGTGGCCTTCACCTGGCTGACGATGTGCGGGATCAACTGGTCGACGTTGCGAGCGTCGACCAGCACGGTCTTGATCGTCATTGCATGAACTCCTTGAGGGCTTGGTCGGCCTTGTAGAAATCGGGCTGACCGATGATGGTGTGCTCAGTGACGAGGTCTTCCGGCACGTCGAGGAACCCGATGATGTCCCAGTAGGCCTTGAACTGGTCGGGGTTCTCTTCGAGCCAGCTGACCATCTTCGGCTGGAGCTTGATCTGTTTCTGCCAGCCATCCTGGCCGGCGAAGATCATGTCGGTGGCGCGCTGGAGGCGCCGTGGGCCGTTCTCCTCCCACAAGCTCTCGCCGAAACGGGGTACGCCAGGGATCTTGTCCGAGCTGTCCCCGACCCAGGTTTTGTAGAGGCGGGTGTCCTTGGGTTCGACGCCCTTCAGCGGGTTGGCACCACAGACGACGTTCTTGGGGAACTCGCCGACGAGCTGCCACATGTCCTTGTCGTTTGAGTAGATCGCGACCAGGGCACCCCGGGCCGCGTAGCGGCGTGCAAGTAGCGCGATCACGTCGTCGGCCTCGTAGCCGGGGACCTTGATCTGTACCGCCTTCGAGTGCTCCAGTGTCTTTTGAGTGAGGTGGAAGCCGTTGTAGATGCCGGTGTCCGGTGCCTTACGGCCGACCTTGTAGCCGGGGAAAATCTCGCGGCGTTTCTGGCTTCCCTTGGGTCCGTCCCAAACACAGATGACTGGATCGGGACAGGCGAACACGTCCTGCATGAAGTTGCGTGGTGCCAAGCCGGAGACATCCGTTTCCAGCTCGACACGCAGGTACGAGTTCATGTCGTAAACGCGGATCACCCGAAAATCTCCAGGTAACGCGCGTTGAGATTGAGCTCCCCGCCGGGGTATCGGAGCGTCCCGGCGGTGATCGTGCCTAGCTGCAGATCAAGCCCTGATAGCTGCTTGACGGCGACCTCGTCGGCGGTGACCAGAACCGGCGGCTTGGCCGCCGGTTTGATCGCAGACGAAGCGGGCAGGACAGCAGCCAGCCCGAGCGCCTTGAGAAAGGAGCGGCGCTGCATCAGTCGGCCGCCGCCATCCCGAGCGCTTCCTCGTACAGATCCAGGATCGAGTCCTGTTCCTGGCGCTCGTCGGCGTCCAGCTTGCGACGGGCGATGATTTTGCGAATGGCCTTTTTGTCAAAGCCGGTGGAACCCGCCTCGGCGTAGACCTCCTTGATGTCGTCGGTGATCGTGGTCTTTTCCTCTTCGAGGCGCTCGATGCGCTCGATGAAAGCTCGCAGCTGTCCAGCGGCCACGGTCTGGCTGTCTTCGGTGGTATCCATGTTTGTTCTCCGGGAGTTGAAACAAAAAGGGCGGGACTTGCGTCCCGCCCAGGCTGGCCGGGTGAAAGGATGAGAAGCCCCGGCTAAACTCGGTTAGCCAACGACCGTGTAGTCGCGGAAGTCGAGGATGCCCCAGGTGTTGCCGTTGGAGGCCTGCTCCAGGTAGCCCACCGTGACGTCGATCGTGTCGCCGGCCGGGTCGTTGCCGTCCTTCTGCATCTGCTTCACCAGCTTGGCGAAGCTCTTGAAGCCGGTCGTCGAGAACGAGTGGCCGAGGATCGTGCCGGCGGTGACCGTCTCGTCCTTCAGCTTGATGTCATCGAGCAGTTCCAGCTGGATGTCGGCCGACCGGTACGGGCGGGCCTTCGGGTCCACCGCGCGGGCCTCCGACAGGGCCTGAGCCCAGGTCGAACCGTCCGTGGTCATCACGCGGTCGTAGGTCTTGCGGTAGGTCGCCGGGTTGCCGTACTTGACCGACTCGCTGTAGGCGACGTCGCTCAGGTCGATCCGGACTTTCATTTCCTCCAGAAGCGGCTTCTTCGCGCCGATCTGCAGGCCATGCTCGTTGACCTTGAGCCACTCGTCGACAACGACGGCACCCGCCATCGCGTCGTCCAGGCCCATCGGGCGACCAGCCTGCGCGACCGCACCCTGGCTCGGCGAAGCAGTGGTAACGGCGTTGGCGCCGTTGTGCTGAGCGTTGTCCTGGGGGATGGCAGCGGCGGCTTGGGTAGCCTGAGCGATGGCATTGTCGATATTGTTCATGAACAGTTCCTTCGTGTTTGCGTTTTCAACACCGCTTCGTGCGGTGAACTTGAAATAAGAAAGGCCCGTCGAATTACGACGGGCCTTTTCTTCTTGTCCTAGAGTACCGGTGTGATTGTTTTCTATGCGGCCTCTTTTAGTTCCTCTCCTCCTTCGATGTTGTGCTCGTAAAGCTTGAGCACCTCGTGCGTCGGATCCACCTTGTGAGCGTCCAAGCTCTTCTGGTAGATGATGAACGTGATCCGGTTATCCAGGCTGTCCTCGTACAGCAGGACCGTGATGCGCAACGGCGAGCCACGCTTGCCGCGGATTGCACGCCGGTAGGCCTGCAACACCGTGGTGTCGAGGAAGTCCAGCGAGGCGAAGATCATGTGATCGACCTCCTGATCCCCACAGAACTGCCAGTTGAAGCCGACGTCGGCGACGGCCGGCGAGGCGATGATGCAGTTCAGGCGCCCCTCACGGAACGCCAGGTCGATCTCACCGCGCTGCTTAGGCGTAACGTCGCCATTCAGGATGTCTGCCTTCAGTCCGTAGGAGCGGGCCAGCTCCAGGATCCGATATTGCTGGGGCTTGAGGGCGGCGTAGACGATCACTGGCTTGCCGGTGCGGGCGTGGTCCTCGAAGTGGAGATCGAGGCGTTCCTCCTTCCCGCAGCGGGCACCCTTCATGATGTCGATCGTCTTCCCGCTCTCAGGGTCGGAGAGATCCGGGAACGCGTTCGGGTGCTCCATGATCTGGCGGGCGCGGATGAAGCCGACACCCGGCTGGGTGCCGTCGAGATAGAACTTGTCGAGTTCGACAAATGCGTCGTCCTTGAACTTGTCGTAGATCTCGCGTTGCTTCTCGGACATCTGGACGTATTCGGGGATGATGACCTTGGCTTCCTTGCCGTAGACCATCTCGAACGTCCGGCGGATGCCGTGCTTGCCGAAGATCGCCGACAGCTTTTCGTGGTTGCGCCAGGCCTTGAGCTTCCCGGTGATCGGGTCCTCGATCGAGTGGTAGTAGTAGAAGCCCTTGTAGGAGGGATAGTAGCGCGGCTCGATGATGCGGATCGCCGGATAGGCGCTGTCCAGGCGGCCGGAGACGAGCGTGCCGGTCATGCCGCCGAAATACTCCATCGGCCCGCGGAAGAAGCTGTCGTAGAAGCCCTGCGTGCGCTGCGAGGCATCTCCTTTGTATCCCTTGTGGATCTCGTCGACCTGAACCGCCTTGACGAAGTCAGGCAGCGCCTCCCAGTGGGTCGAGAAGGCATCGAAGCCCATCAGGAACACCTTGGTGTTGCCAGGGTTGGCGAGCTCATAGGGCAGCTTGGTGCGGGCCTGGAGCATTCGGCGGTCGATGGTCATGTCCGCACGGGCCACGCCGGTCTCGCGGAGGGCCTTGAAGCTGGCATTCTGAGAGCCGATCAGCTTGTACTTGCTGCGGCTGTGATCCCATTCCATCAGGGTCTCGGCCAGCTTCTTCTGGGCGGGGGACAGAGGCCGCAGCCCCGTGACGATCGTCACCTCATCGGGCTTGAAGTTCGTGAAGCGGAGGATCTCGTCCCTGTTCTTCTTGAGCAGGGAAAGGGGCATGACGAACGCAGAACCTACGCCATGCTCCTTCCACAGCCACCACTGATACACGCAGACCGAGGGGGTCTTCCCCGTGCCCGGGTCGGACAGGTTCAGCCACTTCGGATTGCGGATATAGTAGGCGAGGTCGGCGATCTGGTAATCGCGGAGCGATACACCATCATCCATTCATCAAATCCTTGCAGTTCCTGCGGACCTCGTCCGCTTCCTGATTGTCGCCGTAGTCGCAGTCGCCACACTTCGAGCAGACGTTGACCGGGACGGAGCACCAGCAGTCCGGGGTGCATCCTGCGTTGGACCCACCATAGGACTGCCACTGGTGGCCGTGCTCACGGCACGGCCCCTGGGCGATCTCGCGCTCTATGCGGGCGACCTCGGCGCGGGCGGCTTCTAGTTGGTCAGCGAGCTCGGACATGTCGAAGCTCGTCAAGGATGATCGGAGGGACCGTGTTCTCTGCCGATTTGCAGGCTTCGAGGTTCTCGACCGAAGCACCACAGAGGGTGCATGGGTTCGGCTCCTCGTTGTGGCAAGGGCAGCGCTTCTCAGCCCAATCCAGCGTCATCTTGACGACCGCCGCCAACTCCTTGATCCGCTCGTAGGGATCACCCTGCTGCCAGCCGGTGTTCATGCAATCCGAGCAGCCGTACGGCTCCGGAGGCTGGATCACACAACTCATGCAGACGCCGGCCCGCTTGCAGGCCAGCTTGTACGCGTCACGCTCGCCAAGCGCGCGATCGCGCTCCCGGATCACCTCCCAGAGGAGTTCCTTGTCAGATTTACCCTTGTGGTGCATTGAAGAATTTCTCCGCTGCTGCGAGCACGATCTCGGCGTGCGCAAGGTAATGTTTCAGGTGCTGGACCTGGCGGCGCTTGCGGATCAGGAATGACTCGCGCGCCTGTTCGATGGTGGGGTAAGCCCAGCGCTTACCGGCGCCGTTCAGGACGAAGCGCCCCTGACCGTAGTCGTCGAGCCAGACGCCCTTCGGCGTCTCGCGCAGGACGCGATAGCGGGAGAGGTGGATGCTGGTGCGGTTGGAAGCGCTGTCCTCGTATCGATACCAGCCGTCGTCGGCTCGGCTCTCATAGAGATCGACGTCGGCGGCCGAGGCTTTCTGCTCCTCGGGAAACAGGAGGTCAGCCATACTTCTGATCCAGCGCTTTGAGTTCGGCCTCAGCGCTTTCCCTGACGGTCTGGATCACAGCGCTCATCTTCATCGAAACGTGTTCGTCGAGCAGCTTGATCACGTCCTTGTACCCGATGCAGGACGACGCGTAGTGGCCGCGGAACTCGGGGAAGATGTCGATGTCCCGGCCAGTGTCCTCGAGCCAGTGCAGGGCTCGTTTGATCAGGGCGTAGCGATCAGCATCACGTGTCGTCTCCTCCGCCTTGGCGCGAAGGAGCTGTTCGATTTCCAATCCCATGTCAGTATCCTCGTGCTGGACTGTCGCAGTAACCACCGCGGTCGTAGTGCTTGTTGAAGCGGAACCAGCCGTGGCGGGTGGCGTCCTCGACCCGCCGGAGCTGGCCGTCGAACAACTCCAGCTTCCCGAAGATCTCGATCCCCTGGTCGCGGAGATAGTTCCAGCCCTTCTCGGTGGGTTCCGGCCACATACCCCTGGTCACGTAGCCGGAGCCCTGGAGGTAGCCGAGCGAGGCGCCGACAGCGGCGCCCCACCCGTCAATCGCGTCGTCGTCACCTGCGACGGATCGCAGGACTTTCAAGTCGTGGTCGATCATGCCGCGAGGGCCTCGAGTTCCTCGACCAGCTTCTTCGAGATGGGATCGATCTCGGCCATCTTCTTGAAGAACTGGAGCTTCGAGTACTCCTTGGTGCGCCGTTCGAGCGCGGCCTCGATTTCGGCCACTCGCTTCTCGCGCTCGGCCTGGGCCTTGTAGTCGCTGTCATCGACGACTTGGATGACGCGCTTGGTCGCCTTTATCGAGCCATTCGGAAGGATGTCGACCACCTTGACGCAGGTGTAGCCGCCGATCGGGCTGTCAACGATGACGTGGTCGTCCACCGCGACCGGGTAAGGGCAGAAATAATGGTACCGCTTTGAGCGGCCATATTCCGAGTTGTGGAAGACGGCGGCGATGACATTGGATTGACGTTCGATAGACATTTCAGTTTCCTTTGCTGAGCATGTGCTGTTTGAGCAAATGGGCGCCGTACGCCTCCCAGGGGAGGGCGATCAGGTCGGCCAAATTCACTTGCCCTAGAGTACTGGTTGATCGTCTCGCCTCGGGACGGAGGACGAGGGTTGGTTCACCCTGAAGGACGAGCCGGCGGGGCAGGTACGGAGCCGCCTCCAGGACCTGGTCAACGAAACGCTTGTCCTTGGCCCGCACGCCGGTCAGGACGAGGGGCTGGACGTTGGTGTATCCGAGGGATCTGATGATCTTGTCAGGTCTGACGCTCCAGAAAGGAGCGATCGGGAGTCGGGTAGGGCTGCTCATCCTGGACAGGATCGCAAGGATGAGGTGGAGTTCTGGTTGTGGGATGAACACCGCTTGGTTCCCCATCTCCTGGGGCACCGGCGACATGGCGTCTACCAGCGGGTCGGCGGGAAAGCGTGAAGGGTCGACTTCAGCTCGGAGATCGATGCGATGATCGCAAGGGTTCTTGCTCGGTTCGAACGGACATGGGATCTCAAAATTGAAGGCGCTTGTTGTCTTCTCGCCTTGCAGCAGAAAGGCGATGTCGCCTTCCCAGTGTATGCCGTTCACGCTGCTTTCTTGACCTCCTCTGCGAGCTGGACTTCGACCTTGGCTTTCGAGGCCCTTGTATAAGTGGTCTCGGTCTTCAGAATTCCAAGCTCGAACAGCTTGGCTTTGAATTTTCGGTCGGCCGCCTCGAGTTTGGCGTGGTCGATCACGATCTCCGAGCCCTTGGCCCTGCGCTCGACTGGGGCCGAGACGATCACCTTGCCGACGCCTGGGACGTCGTAGGTGTCGGCGCCGGCGGGGCGGATGAGTTCCTTGAGAACCTCGTAGCGCGCCTCCAGCGGTTCGAGCTTCGCCTTGACGGCGAGCAGCTCGTCCACCGTTGGCCTAATATTTTCGTTCATTCTGGACTCCATAAAAAAAGCCGGCGCTAGGCCGGCTGTTTGATTTCCGTGTCGTGGATGCTCATGAGCAGGGCTCGGAGCCTTGGGTCCTTCTCCAGCGTGATCGCAAGCTGGAAGGGGCCCTTGAGCCAGTCGGCTCGGCTCTTGGCCGTCCGCAGTCCGCGGACGGCCCCCCAGTAGTTCTTCATGCGGTCGTCAATCATTGCGCGAATGGTCTCATCAACTCCTCTATCGACGTGCTCATCACGGTCGCCAAGGTCTGCAGCTCCCTGATGGTGAAGTCGTGGAGACCCATCTCCATTTTCCTCACCGTGAGTCGGTTAACCGAGATCTGATCAGCCATCTGCTGGTATGTGAAGGCATGATCGATTTCCCGGTATTTGTTCAAGCGGATCCCGATCGAGTGATGGCCATAGCTCAAAGGCTTCTGACCGGCCAAAGCCAGCCTTCCGCCTCGGCGTCTGGCCGACGTGACCTCGATCCGCTTCGTCCCCATTTCCTTAGCTCGACGGACGAGTTTGACGACCGTGCTATACGACCGTCCGTACTTGTCTGCGAGCCACCCGTAACTGGCCCCTTGCTGCCAGTCTTCGATGGTGCCTTCAGGCCAGGGCTTTTTCGACCCGGCACCTATTGGTTGTATGGACATCTTTCCTCGTTGACCGAGGGTGTGTTCGGCACCGTGCTGCCGAACACACCCGCTATTTCCGACTTTGTCGCTCTTTGGCGATCGGAAAGACGAGGATTTTCAAGGAGATGATAGCGATTTCAGGTACTTAGACCAGAAAGTCCCCGCTATCTCTTAATCAGCGGGTCCACAGTTCAATCCTGTGCGCACCCACCAAATTCTTCAAAGACTTGGTGGAAAGACCCTGAATAGGCCGGTTCAATTGCCGCGCTCGTTCATCAGTGTTTGGCTGCCTTCGCAACCCGGCCGCCGTTGGCCAGGTGAGACGCGGGACTTTGCAGCTTGGTCAAAGACTACGATTGGCCGCGCCGAAAAACGCGGCTCAGAAACCTGCCGAACCGAAAAGCCATGCCGTTGTCCGCGCTCCGACCGTCGTCGGCATCAATGGCGGCCTTTCCGCCTGAGAAATCGCTGATGAGCCACCAGAAGAAAACCAGAAAAACAACGAGAATTGCGGTGTCGATCGGGCCGTAAGTTGAATATCCACTGTGCCGAAGCACACCAGCAAGCAGCACGGCGATAGTCATAGCAGCGGCAGCCGGGTGAAGCTTTTTCATCCACCAGATCTATTCGAGAATCGCTACAACCGGAAGATGTTACTTCTCCGACACGCCGGCCTCGGCAAAGCTCGCCATCCTCGCATGGCACTCCAGCGCCGAGCGGACGATGTTGACGGCGAGGCAAGCGCCGGAGCCTTCGCCGAGCCGCATGCCGAGGTCGAGCAGCGGCGGCAGGTCGAGCGCTTCGAGCAGGCCGCGGTGACCCGATTCAGCCGAGACGTGGGCGGCGATCGTATGAGCAAGGCCTGTGGAGTGCAGCTTTGCCAAAGGTGCTGCGGCTGCGGTGCAGACGAAGCCGTCAAGTAGCACCGGTATGCCCATGTGACGGGCGGCAAGCGTGGCGCCGAAGATGGCGGCGAGTTCGCGGCCGCCGAGCGCCATGGCAATCCCCAGTGGATCGGCAAGAACAGCGGCATGGCGCTCCAGGCCCGATTCGATGGCGACCACCTTGCGCTCGAGGCCGGCATCGTCGACGCCGGTGCCGCGTCCGGTCCATTTTTCGGCACCGCCGCCGAACAGCGCCGCCGAGATCGCGGCGGCCGGCGTGGTGTTGCCGATACCCATCTCGCCGAAGCAGACGAGATCGAGATCATCAGTCACCGCATCGTAGCCGGCCGAGACGGCGGCAAGAAATGCCTTGTCGTCCATCGCCGGCGTTTGCGTGAAATCGCCGGTCGGATGGTCAAGATCGAGCGGAATGACATCGAGTTCGGCGCCTGCGATGCGGGCGAGCTGGTTGATGGCCGCACCGCCGCCGGCGAAATTCGCCACCATCTGCACCGTGACTTCCGAAGGATAGGCCGACACGCCTTGGGCGGTAACGCCGTGGTTGCCGGCGAAGACGAAAACTTTCACCCGCTCGAGCCTAGGCATGTCGCGGCCCTGCCAGCGCGCCAGCCACGCGGCGATGGACTCAAGCCGGCCGAGGCTGCCCTGCGGCTTGGTCAACGTGTCCTGGCGGCGAGCGACCGCGCTCGCGGCGGCGTCATCGCCATCAGGCAGGTCGAGGCAAGCAGCGCGCAGTTCATCTAGGGATTTGAAAGGCATGGAAGGAAATTCTCCGAAACAGAGTCAGGAAAGGGCTACGGAAGCGACGAGCAGCACCGCGATTTCGCTCACCTGTTGCATAGCGCCGATCGTGTCGCCGGTCTGGCCACCGATCTGGTTGAGGCAAAGCGCGTGGAAGGCGGCAAACAGCAGTCCGAGCAGGATAAGCGCCGCGATGGCGCCGCCAAGCCCGAGCAGGAGGAGCGGGATGGCGCCGAGCACGGCGCCGGCGAGGGCAATTTCCCGCGAGACGGTGCCGGCGCCGGCCGAGAGGCCATCGTCGCGCGCCGGGGGCAAGAGATGCATGAAGGCGCCGAATACGCCGCGCGAGGCCGCATGGGCGGCCAGGAGCGCGAAGAGAGCTTGTGTGGGATCGACGAATTCCGACAGCGCGCTCCAGCGGATGAGCAGCGACAGCGCCAGCGCCATGGCGCCGTAGGCGCCGATTCGGCTGTCGCGCATGATCTCCAGCTTTCGACCGCGCGTGTTGCCGCCGCCAAAACCGTCGGCGACATCGGACAGCCCGTCCTCGTGCAGGCAGCCGGTGGTGACCGCGGTTGCAACCAGGGCAAGGGCTGCCGCCGACCCGATGGCAAGGCCAAACCGTTCCGCCGTGGCAAAGACGATGGCGCCGATCAGGCCGACGACGAGGCCGGCGACCGGGGCGGCCCAGATCGCGGCGGCAAGGCTGCGGCCGCGAAAGTCGATGACGGGCAAGGGCAGCCTGGTGAAGAAGACCAGGCAGAGGGCAACATCGCTGGGGATTTGCCGGGGCGAAAGGGTGACCTTCGGGAACTTCATGCCTCAGCCCCTTGCGATGGCATGGAAGAAGGTGCCGCTGACCTGGCCGCGCCGGTAGCCCGAGGCGCCGATCGGATTGCCTTGCCCGTCAGCGAGGTCGGCCAGGGGCTCGTCATCGCCGGTAGCCGTCATCTGCGCATAGTGGAATTCGTGCCCGCGGATCAACGCGCCCCGCGGGCCGAGCGGACAGTCGGCGCGCAGCCGCGCTTCGCGATAGCCGAGGTTCATCTTGCGCTTGGCGAAGCTGGTTGAATGGCCGAGCAGGCCGAGCATTTTGTGCGTTTCGCCAGATGCATCTTCCAGGGCTTCGCCAAGCACCATGAAGCCACCGCACTCACCATGGATGGGCTTCGTCCCGGCGAACCTTGCCGTTCCTTTCCGAAAATTCGCAGCGGCGGCGAGACGGCCGGCGTGAAGCTCGGGATAGCCGCCGGGCAGCCAGCAGACGTCGCAGCTGTCGTCAGGCGCCTCGTCCGCGAGCGGCGAGAACGGAACCATCTCCGCGCCGGCCTTGCGCCAGTAGGCCGCGACGTGCGGATAGAGGAAGGTGAAGGCGGTATCCTCGGCAAGTGCGACGCGCTGGCCGGGCGGCTGCAGCGCATCGTCGAAGCTGCCGGGCTCCGGGGCGAGAGGTGTTGCCAGCGCCATGACGGCGTCGAGGTCGAGCGACTTTTCCGCCATGTCGGCCAACCGGTCGAGATGCGCCATCAGGTCATCATATTCACCGGCCTGGACGAGGCCGAGATGGCGCTCGGGCAGGTTCAAGGTGGGATCGCGCAGGATGGCGCCGACGACCGGCAGGCCGATCGCCTCGATGGCGTCGCCGGACAGCCGGCGGTGGCGCTCGCTGCCCAGCCGGTTGAGCACGACGCCCGCCATGCGAACCTCCGGATCATAGGTGGCGAACCCCTTGGCGACGGCCGCCGCCGTGGTCGACTGGCCGGAAACGTCCAGCACCAGCAGCACCGGCAGGCCGTAGAGCCGCGCGAGATCGGCCGCCGAACCGCTGCGGCCCGGCGCGGCCGGAATGCCGTCGAACAGGCCCATGGCGCTTTCGAGGATGACAAAATCGGCGTCGTCGGCGGCATTTACGGCCAGTGCGTTGAGCAGCGACGGCGACATCGCCCAGCTGTCAAGATTGACGCCGGACAGGCCGGTGGCGGCGGTGTGGAAGCCGGGATCGATGTAATCGGGGCCGGACTTGGCGCCGCGTACTTTCAGGCCGCGCCGGGTGAGTGCGCGTAAAATACCGATGGTGACGCTGGTCTTGCCCGAGCCGGAGCGCGGCGCGCCGATGATGATCGCGCGGGCGCTCACGACGCACCCGCCAGCGCCGCGCGCATGGCGACGATGCCGCCGACCACGATCAGCGCCGGCGCGGACAGGCCGGCGGCGGCGGCTTCCTCGGCGATGGTGGCCAGCGTGGCGACGACGATGCGTTCCTGCGGCGTCGTCGCGGCGACGATCACCGCCGCCGGAGTCGATGGCGCCAACCCGCCGTCGAGCAATGCGGCCGATATCACAGGCAAATTGGCCATGCCCATGTAGACAACCACTGGCTGGCCGGTGCGCGCGATCGCGGCCCAGTCGAGATCGTCATCGGTGCCGGCGGCATGCCCGGTCGCCAGGATCACCGCCTTGTTGATGCCGCGCATGGTGGCGGGGATGCCGGTGGCGGCCAGCGCGCTGAGGCCCGAGGTGAGGCCGGGCAGGACGCGGAACGGGATGTTTTCCCGCGCCAGGGCCAGCGCCTCTTCGCCGCCACGGCCGAAAATATAGGGATCGCCGCCCTTCAGCCTGACGACGCGGCGGCCCTGGCGCGCCAGCCGGACCAGCAGGGCGGTTATGTCGTCCTGTTTCATCGAGGGTTTTCCGCCGCGCTTGCCGGCAAAGAAAAGCTCGGCGTTTTCGGCAACCGCGACGACGTCCGGGGAGACCAGCGCATCGTAGACCAGCGCATCCGCCTCACTCAGCGCCGCCAGCACTTCCAGCGTCAGGCAGCCGGGATCGCCGGGGCCGGCGCCGGCGAGCCAGACATGGCCGGGCTCAAGCGTCCGCGGCTTGAAGTTCAGCCGGGCAAGCGCCTGTTGGAGCGCGGCGTTCTCGCCCTTATTTTTGGTGCTGTCGCTCACAATCCGTCCCGTCCGCGAAAACGCCGTTGGTAATGCGCGTCGTACAATGAACTCTCGCCAAAGCCTTCCGCCGCCAGCGAGCGGCCGACGAAGATGATGGCCGTACGCTCCATCGGGTCGGCGGCCAGTTGTGCCTCGATGGTTTCCAGCGTGCCGGTCAGCACGCGCTCGTCCGGCCAGGAGGCACGGAAGACGACCGCCACCGGGCAATCGCGGCCATAGAGCGGCGTCAGCTCGGCGACGATGCGATCGATGGCGTGGATGGCAAGATGAATGGCAAGCGTGGCGCCGGTGCGGCCGAAGCCGGCCAGCGTTTCGCCAGGCGGCATTTTTGAAGCGCGGCCGGAGACGCGGGTCAGCACCAGGCTCTGGGCGACTTCGGGAATGGTCAGCTCGCGCCGCAGAACAGCCGCCGCGGCAGCGAAAGAGGGAACGCCCGGCGTCAGCGTGTAGGGAATGCCGTGCCTTTCCAGCCGGCGGATCTGTTCGGCAACCGCGCTCCATACCGACAGGTCACCGGAATGCAGCCGCGCGACATCATGGCCGGCCTTGTGGGCGGCCAGATATTCGGCCTCGATCTCGTCGAGCGACATCGGCGCGGTGTCGATCAGCTTCGTTCCCGGGGTGCAATGCTGCAGCAATTCGGGCGCCACGATCGAGCCGGCATGGAGGCAGACCGGGCAGCTTGCCAGCAGCCGCGCGCCGCGCAGGGTAATGAGGTCGGCGGCGCCCGGACCGGCGCCGATGAAATGGACGGTCATGCCGCGTCTCCGCTGATGGCGATGGCGCAGGTGACCGGGCCGAGCACGATGCGTGGTCCCAGCAGCCTGGCGCCTTCGCCGGCGACGGCCAGCGCCGATGCTTCGGACACCGATGCTGTGCCGGCCAGATCCTGCGAGAGGCTGGAGTTGCTGAGCGCCTTCGTCGACGCTGCTTTAAGCGCTGCCTCATCGACGACAATGACGGGAAGGTTGAGTGTGCGACCTGCGGCAGCGATCGCCTGTTCATCTTTCTTGAGCGTGGCGGTGGCGAGCGACGAGAGCGCCGTCATCGCCAGCCCGTGCGCTTCGAGCGCGGTTTCTATCGCGGCAAGCACGTCCTCGACGCTCACGCCCTTTCGGCTGCCGATGCCCGCGACCATCATGGCTTGATCCAACTCCATTGGGTAACCGGCATCGCCGGCCGCCAGGCCTGCATCGAACCGACAGGCGCGGCGCGGGATATGGCGATGCGGGTGAGATCGCCCCCGAGCTCGGTATGACGGGCAAGAAGCAGCGTCTCCATTTCCAGCGTCACCGCATTGGCGACAAGGCGGCCGCCGGTGCGCAGCGCCTTGATGGCGGCGGTCAGCACGCCGGCATCGCTGCCGCCGCCGCCGATGAAAATCGCATCTGGCGTCTCGAGCCTTGCAAGCGCCTTGGGAGCGCTGCCTTCGACCACGATGAGGCCGGGAACGCCACACGCGGCAGCATTGTGGGCGATGCGGGCGGCGCGGATCGGGTCGGCTTCGATGGCAACAGCGCGCATCGAGGAATGGGCGAGCATCCATTCGATGCCGATGGAACCGGAGCCGGCGCCAACATCCCACAGCAGTTCGCCGCGCCTCGGCGCCAGCGCCGACAGCGTGATGGCGCGGATGTCATGTTTGGTGATCTGGCCGTCATGGTCGAACAGATGATCGGCGAGGCCTGATGTCAAAGGCAGGATACGCGCATCCGGACCAGATTGAATTTCGAGCGCCAGTACATTGAGCGGATTGATGTTTTCGAGGTTGAACGCATCGGCGCGGGCCGAGCGCAGGTTCTCCTTTGGCCCGCCAAGCGCCTCCAGAACCGTCAGCCGCGAGGCGCCGAAATCAAGCTCGGTGAGCAGGCGGGCGATCGCCGCCGGTGCATCGGCATCGGATGTCAGGGCCAGGATGCGTGCGTTGGGTTGCAGCAATGGCCGGATCAGGTCGATGGGGCGGCCATGCAGCGAGACGGTTTCGATGTCCTGCAGCGCCCAGCCAAGGCGAGCGGCCGCCAGCGAAATGGCCGACGGGGCGGGAATGACATGCATCTCCCGCGGCATGACCTTGCGGGCGAGGGTGACGCCGACGCCGTGGAAAAAGGGATCGCCGGAGGCAAGAACGCAAACGCGCTTGCCGGCGAGCGACAGCACGTCGTGCATCTTGGCATCGAAGGGAACCGGCCATGGGCGCGGATCGCCCTTGGCGAATGATGAGACGAGCGCCAGATGCCGCTTGCCGCCAAAGATGATTTCAGCGTCGGCGATCCGCTGCTTGGCCTCGTCGCCGAGACCGGCTACACCGTCCTCGCCTATGCCGACGATGGTGAGCCATTTTTGGTTGGCGCCGCGTAGACTCTTAGCAGGCATGATGACCCACCGCATTCTGATCCTCGGCGGAACCACCGAAGCCCGGCAACTGGCTGGAAAACTGGCAGCCGGTCACTCGGTGATGCTGTCGCTGGCGGGCCGCACCGAAAGCCCGGTGACGCAGGGCGTGCCGGTACGCAGTGGAGGGTTTGGCGGCGCCGATGGTCTGGCCGCCTATCTCAAGGAGACAAGCATCGAGCTGCTGATCGACGCCACGCATCCCTACGCGGCGCGAATTTCCGCCAATGCGGCGCAGGCCGCGCGCATGGCCGGGGTGCCGATCGTCGCTCTGCGCCGTCCCGGCTGGGAGCCTGTCGAGGGCGATCGCTGGACGCAGGTCTATACGACAGGCGATGCCGTGCAGGCGCTTGGACCGGCGCCGCGCCGTGTATTCCTGGCTCTCGGCCGGCAGGAGGTCGCGGCTTTCGAAGCCGCGCCCCAGCACCATTATCTCATCCGCAGCGTCGATCCGGTCGAGCCGAAGCTGGCAGTGCCCGATGCCACCTATCTCCTGGCGCGCGGGCCGTTTCGCGAGGCGGAGGAACGCACGCTGCTCCAGCGGCACGGCATCGACATCGTCGTATCCAAGAACAGCGGCGGCGCGGCGACTTATGGCAAGATCGCCGCGGCGCGGGCGCTTGGCCTCGACGTCGTCATGGTGCGCAGGCCTGCGCTGCCGGAGGTTCCTTCGGCTGCGACCGTTGATCAGCTTGCCGACATGGTCGATCATCTTGTCGAGCCTGCCGCGGAGCGCGGCGTGTAAACCAGCGCCGGCCTGTTACCGCGCCTGATGATCCGGGTTTCCGGCGAACCGATGATGATGCAGGTTGCCATGTCCGCCTTGTCGGCATCGGCATCCGCCAGCAGGAACACCTCGATGCGCTCATCGGGCCGGCCTGCGGCACGGCCGAATATAACGGGCGTGGTGCCCGGCAGAATGGCCTTCAGACATTCGAAGGCGCGGCCAAGCTGCCAGGGGCGCGCCTTGCTGATGGGATTGTAAAGCGCGATGACGAAGCCGGCGCCGGCGGCCGCCAGCAGGCGCAGTTCGACCAAGTCCCATGGCTTCAGATTGTCGGACAGCGAGATGGCGCAGAAATCATGGCCGAGCGGTGCCCCGATGCGGGCAGCGACAGCGAGCATGGCGGTGACGCCAGGCACGATTGCGAGATCGATCGCGCGCCATTCGGAGGGGCCGGCTTCGATCGCCTCGCAGACGGCCGCCGCCATGGCGAAGACGCCTGGATCGCCCCCGGAGACGACGGCGACATTGTGACCTTCGGCCGCCTTCGCCAGCGCCTCGTTGGAGCGGGCAAGCTCTTCGCGATTGTCGGAGGCGATGCGGGTCTGGTCCGGGCGCAATTCCAGCCGGTCGAGATAGGGCTTGTAGCCGTAGAAGAAGCTTGCCTCGGCGACGGCGTGGCTCGCCTGCGGCGTCACCTGATCGGCGTTGCCAGGTCCGAGCCCGATGACAGTGAGGCGGCCGCTCATGCGCCACCCGCCGACGCGACAGGGCGTCCGGACCAGCCGGCAACGAGCACAATGGCGAAATAGGGCGCCTTGTCGTCCGGCTTGTCGGTGAGCCGCATCGAGACGCTGCCCGGCATGGTGCCGCGCTCGACATAGACGGCGCGTGTCAGCTTGCCGGTGGCCTCCAGCGCCCGCCGGATTTTGGGCAGGTTGCGGCCGACCTTCATGATAACGGCGGCATCGGTGTCGGCGAGGCGCCGGGTCAGTTCGAACTCGCTCATCGTGCCCGGCAGCACGGTCAGCACGTCGTCGCCCTGAACGATCGGCAGGCCGGTCGCCGACCAGCAGCCCGACATGGCGGTAACGCCGGGAATGACCTCGGTCGGAAAACGATGGGCGAGGCGCACATGCAGATGCATGTAGGAGCCATAAAAGAGCGGATCGCCTTCCGACAGCACGGCGACCATCCTACCGGCATCCAGATGACCGGCAACGGTCTCGGCGGACTCCTCGTAGAAGGCCGATATCTGCGCGCGGTAATCGTCGTGATCCTTGTCGATCTCCGTGGTCACGGGATAGAGCAACGGCAGCTCCAGCATGTCGGGTCGGAAGCGCGTCTCGACGATGGCGCGCGCATTGCTGTTGTTGCCGCGCTTGGCGAAATACGCCACCACATCGGCCTCGGCCAGCGCACGCGCGGCCTTCAGCGTCAACAGTTCCGGGTCGCCGGGACCGGTACCGACGCCGACCAGGCGGCCCCTCGAGCCGGTTTTGGGGAGCGCGTTCACAGGCCGGGCCTCGCGAGAGAATTGAGGGCTGCCGCGGTCATGGCGCTGCCGCCAAGCCTGCCGCTCACGATTGCATAGGGTACGCCGTAGGAATTCTGCGCCAGCGCGTCCTTCGATTCGGCGGCACCGACGAAGCCCACCGGCATGCCGATGATGGCGGCCGGTTTCGGCGCACCGTCGCGCAGCTTCTCCAGAAGATAAAAGAGTGCGGTCGGCGCATTGCCGATGGCCACCACCGAACCGGCGATGCGCTCGCCCCACAGGTCGATCGCGGCGGCAGAACGTGTGTTGCCGATCGTCTTGGCGATTTCATGCGTGCGCGGGTCGCGCAAGGTGCAGATCACCTCGTTGCCGGCAGGCAGGCGGGCGCGGGTGACGCCGTGCGAGACCATTTCGGCGTCGCAGAAGATCGGCGCGCCGGCGGCAAGCGCGGCCCGTGCGGCGGAAACGAAATCGCTGGAGAAGACAAAATTCTTGGCGGCTTCCACTTGGCCGCAGGCATGGATCATGCGGACCGCGACATCGGCCTCTGCTTCGGAAAAGCGCGCGAGATCAGCCTCGGCGCGGATGATGGCAAAGGAGCGTTCGTAGATCGCCGTGCCGTCGTGGATGTAGTCGTAGGCGACCATTGTCATTCCTGTCGATAAGCCTCTGCGATGCCGGCCGGCCCCAGCCTTGTCAGGCAGGCGGCGGCGGTCTCGCCCTGATAGCGTGCGCTGCGGATTGCCGCCGCGACGCGGCCGATGCCGCGCGCGGCGTCATAGCCCGGCCTGTAACCGGCAGGAAGGGCCTTTGCCGTCGCGTTCACGACAAGTCCGGCTCCATTTTCGCCGCCGACCACAGTCAGCGCCGCTGGGCCGGGATGCGCGCAGCCCTTGGCGCAGCCCGAAACATGCAAGGTGAAGTCGAGACTATCGGCGTTTTCGGTGGCAATCGCCTCGGCGATGTCGCGCGTGGCGATGCGACCCGAGGCGCAAGCCGGCGCGCCGGGACAAGCAGCGATGCGCGTGCGCGGGTCGGTGGGGGAGGTGACGAAGCCGAGGGTGGCGGCGGTGAGTTGGAGGGAAGGATTGGCGGCTGGTGGCTGGCCGAGGAAGAGCAGGGCGCGGCCCGGGGCGAGGCGGATTTCCGACGTCCCGAGGGTGAGAGCGCTTTGAGCGAGGGCGATGAGCCTTTCGGCGGGCATGCTGCCGTAGGGGAGACCGATGCCGAGAGTGGGGACGTCGCCGGCTAAGGGGAAAGGGCCGATAGGTTTGCGCGAGGCGCCCCCCTCTGTCCTGCCGGACATCTCCCCCTCAAGGGGGGAGATCGGCGGCTTCGACGTCGGCTTTTCTTTAGCAGCACCGGAAATTGGCGAAACCGTCGGTGACCACGTAATCTCCCCCCTTGAGGGGGAGATGTCCGGCAGGACAGAGGGGGGCGCCTCGCGCAAACTTGTCAGGCATAGCCAACCCGCCAGAGACACCAACTGCCGCTCCGACAAATCCCTTGCGTGAGCGTCGCGGCCTTTCTCGGCAACCATTCTCAGCGCAGCTACGACAATGTCGCGCGCGGCGTCTGCATCGACCGTTACGAGCAGCCTTGCATTCCGCCCGTCACCGGCAACCGACACCCGCCAGCGGATTCCCGCCTCGGTGCTCGCCGCCTTCAGCCGCACGTCGGCCGTCACAGCATCCATCGTGAGTTGCCCGCCACCGTCGACAACGACCGAAACCTTCGGCCCGAGCCGCTGCGTCAGCCCGGCGTCCTCGACCGCTTCCCTGATCCGATCAGCCAGCGGCCTGGGGTCGGCGATCTCCTGCGGATCGATGCCGGCCAGTGGTCCGGTCTCCACTGGTACGCCAGTGCGGACCACAATGCCCAGCGCATCGACTTCCTTCGCCAGCAGGGTTGCACTTTGCGTGGTCAATCCGCGTATTTGCAAGCTGCCGCGCGCTGTCACTTCCATGATGCCGTTGCCGTGCCGCAGGGCGGATTCTGCCAGCCCGATCAGAAGCTTCGGCGACAATCCGCCAGAAGATGGGCCTCCGGCGACCGGGTTGAGCCGCACCAGCAGGCCGTCGCCGGTCTGCATCGGCGCCGAAAGGGCCGGGCAGGCGCCGCGTCGGGAGTAGGCGTTCATGCCGCCAACTCCCGTGCCTCGGCAATCAGTGCCGCGAGGTCGTCGTCGATCGAATTGCGCAAGGGATGCCAGAGGCCCCGCCGTCGCGCCGACAGGAGGCGTTCGGCAATGGCTTTCGCGGCGGCCGGGTTTTCGCGCAGGATGAAGGCGCGGACGTCCGCGTCGCCGAGATAGGCATCGTGCACGGCCTCTATCAGCGCGTCCGGTATCGCCTGCGTGGTTTCGGCGAAGCCAACCAGCCGGTCGACCGTTTCGGCGAATTCCGAGGCGCCGCGCGGGCCGTGGCGCATCTGGCCCGCTATGAAGCGGGCGTTGACGGCGCGGGCGCGCACGACGCGCGTCACGGCCTCACTAAGTGAACGCGGCTTCGGCCTCTGCGGATCGGTCGTGTCGAGCACGATGACGTCGGCATTCCTGCCAAGCGCTGCAAGGGCGGCCGAGAAGCCGCCGATGAAAGCGACATCGGCGGAGCCTTCGAGGATGTCGCGGCCGGGATCGTCGCCGGTGTGGACGAGAAGATCGGCTTCGGCGATGCGGTTCTCGAATGCGCCGGGCGCGGCGATCCCCTCACCGCCGGCGCCGCCATAGGAATGCGACGTGGCATCGAGATAGGCGCGGCCGATTTCCTCGCGCGCCGCCCAGTCGCCGCTCGACAGGATTTCCTCGACGCCAGCGCCGTAAGTGCCAGGCGAGGTGCCAAAGATGCGCGGGCTGATCTTGCCCTCGGCGCGGGTCCTTGCGGCGAGCGGATTTTCCGAATCGTCCTCGTCGCGCGCGGCAACGGCGTTGGCAGCGGCATCGATCAGCGCGATCTGGGTCGGGAACATGTCGCGGAACAGGCCCGATATGCGCCAGGTGACGTCGACGCGCGGGCGGCCAAGCGCTGCCGGTGCCAACACCTCGATGCCGGTGACGCGACCTGTGGCGGCATCCCATTGCGGGCGGCAGCCCATCAGCGAAAGCCCCTGCGCGATCTCCTCGCCGCCGGTGCGCAAAGACGCCGAACCCCAAAGGTCGATGATCAGCGAGCGCGGCCAGTCGCCATGCGATTGCATATAGGTGCGCACCACTTCCTCGGCAGCAGCCTTGCCGATGTCGTAAGCCGTCGGCGTCGGCATGGCGCGCGGGTCCGACGTGAACAGGTTGCGGCCGGTGGGCAGAACGTCGGAACGGCCGCGCGCGGGCGCGCCGGACGGGCCCGCCGTGACATGACGGCCGTCGAGCGCGGCAAGAAGGGCGGCTTTTTCGGTTCCGGCGCTTTGCCGGCGCATGGCGTCGGGTTCGTTCTCGGGCGCACGGCCATAGACATGCAGCCCGTCCTTGATGGCGAAATCCTTGAGGTCGCAGAGCCAGGCATCGATGCGGCGCAGGGCCTCGTCCGGCGCGTCGGTGCGGGCAACGCCGGCCTCCGCGGCGAGGCCCGTGGTCTGCGCGGTTTCGACGATCAGACTGGCCAGACGGTCGCGGCGGCGGCGGTCGAGACCGTCAGCCTGGGCGTATTCATCGACCAGCCGTTCGAGCCTGTGCTGGTTCTCGTCCAATCCGGCGCCGGTCAGCGGCGGCGGCAGATGGCCGAGCGTGACGGCGGCGATCCGCCGCTTCGCCTGCGCCGCCTCGCCGGGATTGGAGACGATAAAGGGATAGATGACGGGCAGGGGACCGGTGACGATCTCGGGGAAGCAGCTTTGCGAAAGCGCAACCGTCTTGCCCGGCAGCCATTCCAGCGTGCCATGCGCGCCAACATGGATGAGCGCATGGACGCCGAGCAATTTGCGCAGCCACAGGCCGAAGGCGAGCAACGCATGGCGCGGCGGCAGCGTCGGGTCGTGATAGTCGGCGCGGCGGTCGGCCGAGCGGCCGCGGTCTGGAGCCAGCGCCACGGTGATGTTGCCGAAGGTCGCGGCGCGGAAGGGGAATTTGGCGGCGGGCAGCGCTTGAACACCCCCCTCTGTCCTGCCGGACATCTCCCCCGCAAGGGGGGAGATTGGCAGTTTCGACGCTGGAGCTACTCTTGCAACGTTGGAGATTGGCGAAGACAGAGATGACGGCGTAATCTCCCCCCTTGCGGGGAAGATGTCCGGCAGGACAGAGGGGGGTGCCTCGCGCAAACCTGTCTCGCCTTCGGCTTTGCCCCAAGCTGCTTCTACGGCAGCAATTGCTGCGCCCGGCAATTCCGTTGAGAGGGCAAGGTACTCATCCAGCCCCAGCCCGGCCTTGCCGGACTCCAGCAAATCCAGCAACGCACGCGGCGATTGCGGGATCCCTTCAACCGCATAGCCCTGTTCCTTGAGGTCGTGCAGCATCGCCAGCACGCTGGACGGCACGTCCAACCCGACCGCATAGCCGGTGCGGCCGGGAGCGCTTGGGTAATCGGGGATCAGGATAGCGAGCTTGCGCTCCGCGCGGGGCGTCTCCCGAAGCCTGATGAAGGCCGCGACCCGGTCCGCCACCTGTTCGACGCGATCGGGTTCCGGCCGGTTGGCAAAGGCGCGGTGGCCGAGCGCCGGGTCGGTCTCGCTCTCGCCCTTGAACGAAACGGCGCCGGCCAGGATGCGGCCGTCGAGTTCGGGCAGCACGACATGCATGGCGAGGTCGGCGGGCGCAAGCCCGCGCTGGTTCTTCTCCCATACGTCGCGGCGGGTGGTGGCGACGATCACCTGGAAGACCGGCACGCCGGCGCGGTCGAACAGGGTCTCGACGCCGGGTTCGGCGCCGGACGCGAACGCGGTCGCAGTGATGATGGCGGCGGGCTGGGCAATCGCGGTTTCAACAAAAGCCAGAGATTCCGGGTCTTTCAGGCTGGAGACGAAGATCGGCACCGGGAGCATGCCGCGCTGCCGTAGCGCCTCGAAAAGCGCGTCGATCGGCGCGACATCGGCGGCGAGCAGCATCGAGCGGTAGAAGAGGACGGGAATCACGGGTGGGTTGACGTTGCCGGCGTCGAGTTCCGTCACACCCCCCTCTGTCCTACCGGACATCTCCCCCGCAAGGGGGGAGATTGCTCTTTCATCGACGATTTCGCCTATCGCGGATGGTCGAGATAAATCCCTGTCCAAGGGGACAGAAGAGGAGCCGGCCTTGATGACAGCCGATCTCCCCCCTTGCGGAGGAGATGTCCTGCCGGACAGAGGGGGGTGTGTAGGATCGTCAACATTCGATAAGTGCGGCTTCTCCACGACTCCGCGCCCCGGCTCATAAAACCCGGCTTTCGGCACGCTAACCGGTTCGGCAAGTTCGGCATCAGACCCCGCCAACCGCGCCAGCCTGCGCACCAGCGCGCTCATATTGGCCGGGCCGCCCTGGCGGAAATAATTGAGCAGCCCGTCCAGTTCCTCGCGCGGCAGCGTCGAGGCTTCGATCAGCCTGATATCCTCGTCGTGGCTTTCACCGGGAAGCAGTGCCAGCTTTATGCCGCGCTCACGGGCAACCACGGCCAACTGGTCGCAGCCGTAGCGCCACCACTCGTAACCGCCGAGAATACGCACCAGAATGACTTTGGCGTTACGGGCGACGCTGTCGATCCAGAGGTCGACAGACATGGGGTGGCGCAGGTCGCGCAGCGCGGCCAGCCGCATCGTGGGCAGCCGATCGGCGTCGCCTTTCCAGGCCGCTGCCAGTCCGGCCAGGTCGCTGTCCGTGAAGGACAGCGCCACCATTTCCGCCGGCGTCTGCCGCAGATCGACCGGCTCGGCGAGATCGTCGAGCGAGGCGGATGTGGTGGTGAGGATGTGCATCGCGGTCGGTGTTGCCTCAGCCGGCGAGGATATGCTCGATCGCCGGGCGGTTCAGCCCCTTGAGGCCGATGACGACCAGGCGCGAGCGGCGGTCGTCGTCAGCCGTCCAGGCGCGGTCGTAGTAATGATTGACGCGCGGACCAACGGCCTGGAGCAAAAGCCGCATCGGCTTGCCGCCGACCTCGACGAAGCCTTTCACCCGCAGCACGTTCTCCTGTTCGGCGGCGGTCGCGACGCGCTTTGCCAGGTCGTCCGGGTTGGCGATCGAGGGGATGTCGACGATGAACGTATCGAAGTCGTCGTGCTCGTGGTCGAAGGCGCCGTCATGATGGGACTTGCGGTTCTCGATGTCGTCCTCGACGGCGAGGCCTAGCCCGAGCAGCACGGACGGATCGACCTTGCCATGAGCCGTCGGCACGACCTTCACGGCGCGGGCGGAGTGTTCGCCAATGATGGCGTTGGCGCGAGCCGAACCTGCGGCATCCATCAGGTCGCTCTTCGACAGGATGATGAGGTCGGCGCAGGCGATCTGGTCCTCGAACACCTCCTCGACGGGGTCGTCGTGGTCCAGTGTCTGGTCCTGCGCGCGTTGCGCCTGCAGGGCGTCCATGTCGTTGGCGACGCGCCCCTCGGCCAATGCCGGACCGTCGACCACGGCGATTACGCCGTCGACTGTCACCCGGCTCTTCACTGTCGGCCACTGGAAGGCCTGGACCAGCGGCTTGGGCAGAGCCAAGCCTGAGGTCTCGATCAGGATGTGGTCGACCTTCGGCGTCAGCGACAGGATCTGGTCGAGCGCCGGGACGAAATCGTCGGCGACGGTGCAGCAGATGCAGCCATTGGCCAGTTCGACGATGTTTTCCTCCGGGCAGGTGTCGATGCCGCAGCCCTTGAGGATCTCGCCGTCGATTCCGATGTCGCCGAATTCGTTGACGATGATGGCGATCCGCTTGCCGCCCGCGTTCTCCAGGAGATGGCGGACCAGCGTGGTCTTGCCGGCACCCAGGAAGCCGGTGACCACGGTACAGGGGACGCGGGAGAGAGTGGCGGCGGAAACTGCGGCGGTCATGATCAGTCCTTCAGCATGTCGAGGGGAGGAATGCGGGCGACGAGGCCGCGCTTGAGGGAATCCGGGCGACCACGCCACGGAATGAGGCCGTTGGTCGAAGCGGCGAAGAGTTTCGCGCCGGTGACGAGATCGGCGCCGCTGGCGATGTTCAGGTCGCCGAAGACATAACTCCAGCAGCCGTCGCGAAGAATCGCGGCACTGAGACGGCGCTTGCAGTTGCCGAGGCATTCGACGGTGCGGACACGGACATTGTCGGCCGTTGCGGCTTGGCGCGTATCTTGAGCCAAAACTTCGCCGGCGCGGGGATGGGCATCGGAACCGGTCTCGTCGCGGCAGGAAGCGCAGATGATGACAGTGACGCCGGCCAAGGCGTCGCTATCGCCAGACAAGTCGCTATCGCCAGACAAAATGTCCGCTGTTTCAGCCGGGAAACTGCTGTCGCGTTCCAAATCGGGCTCCTTGCCCGGAAAACCCGCCGGGCGATCGGATTCTTATGTCTCAGACGGCAGGTCTCCTGGCTCGCGGGTCATCGCCTTCGTGCCGCCTTCCCGGGACCGTCCCAGTGGTTTTCGGCCTTGGCTCGTCGCTTACAGTTGCGGGGACAGCCGCGGATTTGAAATCGAGATTTCGCACCGCATTCCCTCTTGGCTCCTCCCTTTGCCGAGAGGAGACCGTCTGGAATGGATTTAGGCTCTTGCAGGCGGCGGTGTCAACGCGCGTCTACGACACGGCAATGTCGGCGAGCGGCTGCCCAAGGTCGCCGGCGGGCGTAACCTCGATCCGTTCGAGGCCGAGCCAGCCCTGCATCTGCGTCAATTCCTGGAAGAGTTGCGCGGCGGTTTCAGGCGGCGCGCCGGGCTCGGCATAGGCCGCGTGGACGCGTAGCACGCTGGCCGGCCGGTCGGCCTTGAGGTCGACGCGCGCCACGATCCTGTCGCCGAGCAGGAACGGCAGGACGTAATAGCCGTATTGCCGTTTTTCGGCAGGGGTGTAGATTTCTATGCGGTAGTGGAAATCGAACAGCCGCTCCGTGCGCGAGCGCTCGAAAACGACCGGATCGAACGGCGCCAGCAAGGCGCGGGCCTCGATTTTTCGTGGAATACGGGCCTCCTTATGGAGGTAAGCCGGTTTGTTCCAGCCCTCGACACGCACCGGCACCAGCTCGCCTGTTTCAACCAGCTCCTCCAGCCGGCCCTTCATGTCGGCCGGCGACAGGCGGAAATAGTCGCGCAGGTCGCTTGCTGTCGCGACGCCATGAGCGCGGGCGGATATCCGCAGCAATTCCCGATGCGCGTCCTCGGCTGACGGCACCGGCAGATCGAGGATCGCCTGCGGCAGCACGCGCTCGGGCAGATCGTAGAAGCGTTCGAAGCCACGGCGGTGCGCGGTGGTGATGCGTCCTGCCCAGAACAGCCATTCGAAGGCATGCTTGGCGTGGCTCCAGCCCCACCAGCCGCCGGACCCTTTCTGGCCTTCGAGCGCGGAGGCGGCGATCGGGCCGCGCTCCGCGACCTCGCGGTAGATCTCTTCGATATAGGCGGCGTGCTCGCGGCCCCATTTGGCGAGACCCAGATACATTTCATCGCCACGCTCCGCGCGCTGCATGCGCCAACGCATCAGGGGATAGGTCTCGACCGGCAGGAAGGAAGCCTCGTGCGCCCAGTATTCGAAAACCGTGCGCTTGCGCGTGACGGCGGCGTTGTCGAGCAAGGCGAACGGGTAGGGACCAAGGCGCGAATAGAGCGGCATGTAGTGAGCGCGCACCACCGCGCTGACGGAATCGATCTGCAGCAGGCCGGTACGCGAGAGCACGCGGGCGAAGTGGCGTCGGTCGGGCGTGCCGGCGGGGCGGGGATCAGTGAACCCTTGGGCGGCGAGCGCGATGCGCCGGGCCGTGGCAAGCGAGATCTTTTCCTTCATTCGGATGCGACTCTGATGGCTTGTTGAGCGTCGTTCGGACGGTTGATTCCGGCCATGCTAGCAGGGTTTTGGCGGCAACTCTGTCAGGAGAGAAAAGTGGAGTAAAAAGCGAAGGAAATCAAACAGGAGCGGATCGGACCAGTTTCTTCCCTTCTGCCGTCCAGGCCAGTGTTTTGAACAAGGTTTGACTTGCTTCGCCGGAAGCGCTGCGCTAACCCTCGCCGCGTTGCAGCAAAGGCCCCTTAAAACGGTTCAGCGGTTAAACTGTCACGCTTCCGCAATAGGGTCTGGTGCTGTAATCAAAATGGATTGGCGCCAACGGAAAGCCGCAGCATGAACGCACTTCTCAGTTCGTACCTGCCCATCGTCCTGTTTATCGCAGTGGCGGCGGCTGTCGGCGTCGCGCTTATCGTGGCGCCGTTCCTGGTGGCCTATCGCAATCCCGACCCGGAAAAGCTTTCCGCCTACGAATGCGGGTTCAACTCGTTCGATGACGCCCGTATGAAGTTCGACATCCGCTTCTACCTGGTGTCGATCCTGTTCATCATCTTCGACCTGGAAGTGGCCTTCCTGTTTCCGTGGGCGGTGTCGTTCTCGAAAATCGGCATGCTCGGTTTCTGGTCGATGATGGTGTTTTTGGCGGTGCTGACCATCGGCTTTGCCTATGAATGGAAAAAAGGAGCGCTCGAATGGGATTGAGCGACAGTTCCGGCACGCTCGTCGCGCCGAAGCCCAAGGGTCTGATCGATCCCAATACCGGCAGGCCGGTTGGGTCCGATGATCCGTTCTTCCTCGAAATCAACAACGAACTCGCCGACAAGGGCTTTCTCGTCACCTCGACCGAGGCGCTGATCACCTGGGCGCGCAGCGGCTCGCTGATGTTCATGACCTTCGGCCTCGCCTGCTGCGCCGTCGAGATGATCCACACCTCGATGCCGCGCTACGATTCGGAGCGGTTCGGTGTTGCTCCTCGCGCGTCTCCGCGCCAGTCCGACATCATGATCGTTGCCGGCACGCTGACCAACAAGATGGCCCCGGCGCTGCGCAAGGTCTACGACCAGATGCCGGAGCCGCGCTACGTCATCTCGATGGGCTCCTGCGCCAATGGCGGCGGCTATTACCACTATTCTTATTCGGTGGTGCGCGGCTGCGACCGCATCGTGCCGGTCGACATCTATGTGCCCGGCTGTCCGCCGAGCGCCGAAGCGCTGCTCTATGGCATTCTTCTGCTGCAGAAGAAGATCCGCCGCACCGGCACGATCGAACGGTAAATCCATGGCCGCATCCCTGAGCGAACTGTCGACCTATCTCGGCGAAAAATTGATTGGCCGCGTCAATGAAGCAGTGTTCGCCTATGGCGAACTCACCATCCATGTCGAACCGCGCGATCTGATCGAAGTGGTGACTTTCCTGCGCGACGATCCGCGCTGCCAATTCATCTCGGTCATCGATGTCTGCGGCGCCGATTATCCGTCGCGGGCCAAGCGCTTCGACGTCGTCTATCACCTGTTGTCGCCGAAGCAGAATGTGCGTATCCGCATCAAGGTGCAGGCCGACGAGGAGACGATGGTGCCGTCGATCACCGGCGTCTATCCCGGCGCCGACTGGTTCGAGCGCGAGACCTACGATCTCTATGGCGTGCTGTTTTCGGGCCACCCCGATCTGCGGCGCATCCTCACCGACTACGGTTTCGACGGTCACCCGCTGCGCAAGGATTTCCCGCTGACCGGCTTCGTCGAGGTGCGCTACGACGACGAAGCCAAGCGCGTCATCTACGAGCCGGTGGAACTGAAGCAGGAATTCCGCAATTTCGATTTTCTGTCCCCGTGGGAAGGCACCGATTACGTGCTGCCAGGGGATGAGAAGGCAAAGCAGTAATGGCTGAAACCTCCGTCCGCAATTTTAACATCAACTTCGGACCGCAACACCCTGCCGCGCATGGTGTTTTGAGATTGGTTCTGGAGTTGGACGGCGAAGTGGTCGATCGTGTCGATCCGCATATCGGGCTCTTGCATCGCGGCACCGAAAAGCTGATCGAGCACAAAACCTACCTGCAGGCAGTGCCTTATCTCGACCGGCTCGACTATTGCGCGCCGATGAACCAGGAGCATGCCTTCGCACTGGCCGCCGAGCGCCTGCTCGGCATCGAGGTGCCGAAGCGCGGTCAGCTGATCCGCGTGCTCTACTGCGAGATCGGCCGCATCATGTCGCACATCCTCAATGTGACGACGCAGGCGCTGGACGTCGGCGCGCTGACGCCGCCTCTGTGGGGCTTCGTCGAGCGCGAAAAGCTGATGGTGTTCTATGAGCGCGCCTCGGGTTCGCGCATGCATGCCGCCTATTTCCGTCCGGGCGGCGTTCACCAGGACCTGCCGCAGAAGCTGCTCGAGGACATCGGCAAGTGGATCGATCCGTTCCTGAAGTCGATCGACGACCTCGATCAGTTGCTGACCGGCAATCGCATTTTCAAGCAGCGCAATGTCGATATCGGCACGGTTTCGCTGGCCGACGCCTGGGCCTGGGGCTTTTCCGGCGTCATGGTGCGCGGCTCGGGCGCTGCCTGGGACCTGCGCAGATCGCAGCCCTATGAATGCTATTCGGAGCTCGATTTCGATATTCCGATCGGCAAGAACGGCGACTGTTTCGACCGCTACCTCGTGCGCATGGAAGAGATGCGCCAGTCGGCGAAGATCATGCGCCAGTGCATCGATCTCCTGCTCGGCAAGGAAAGCGCCGGGCCGGTGTCGAACCTCGACGGCAAGGTCGTGCCGCCAAAGCGCCAGGCGATGAAGCGCTCGATGGAAGCGCTGATCCACCACTTCAAGCTCTACACCGAGGGCTACCGCGTGCCGGCCGGCGAGGTCTATGCGGCGGTCGAGGCGCCCAAGGGCGAGTTCGGCGTCTATCTGGTCTCCGACGGCACCAACAAGCCTTATCGCTGCAAGCTGCGCGCGCCCGGTTTCGCGCATCTCCAGGCCATGGATTTCCTGTGCCGCGGTCACATGCTGGCCGACGTCACCGCCGTCCTCGGCTCCCTCGACATCGTGTTTGGTGAGGTCGATCGCTAAATGTCAGTCCGTCGTCTCGCAGAAGCCAGCGTCCAGCCAGCATCCTTCGCCTTCAACCGGGCGAACGCGGCCGCGGCCAAGCAATGGATCAAGAAGTACCCGAAGGGCCGGGAACAGTCTGCGATCATTCCACTGCTGATGCTGGCGCAGGAGCAGGAAGGCTGGGTCACCAAGGCGGCGATCGAGACGATTTCGGACATGCTCGGCATGCCGCGCATCCGCGGGCTCGAGGTCGCGACCTTCTACACGCAGTACCAGCTGAATCCTGTCGGCACGCGGGCGCACATCCAGGTTTGCGGCACCACGCCCTGCATGCTGCGCGGCTCGGAAGCGCTGATGGACGTGTGCCGCTCCAAGATCCACCATGACCAGTTCCACACCAACGACAAGGGAACGCTGTCGTGGGAAGAGGTCGAATGCCTCGGCGCCTGCGTCAACGCGCCGATGGTCATGATCTTCAAGGACACGTTCGAAGACCTGACGCCGGAACGGCTGGCCGAAATCATTGATCTCTACGATGCGGGCAAGGGGGCCTCGGTGACGCCGGGGCCGCAGAACGGCCGCACCGGCTCGGAGCCGGCCGCCGGCCTCACGACGCTGAAAAGCGAGAAGGCGATCCTCAAGTCGACCCGTGACAGGGAGGCCAGGGAAGCCGCCAAGGCCGCCAAGGCGGCACCCGACGCGATCATCGCGGCGCCGGTGCCAACGCCGGCCGCCACCCCTGTCGCGCCGTCCAATGCCAGCAAGCCGAAAACCGATGCGGCTGAAACCAGCCCGGCGCTGAAAACGCCGTCGCCGGCCAAGGTCGCGTCAGCAACGGAAAAAGCGGCGAGCGTCGCGGCTCCCCGCCACTCGGCGACAAACGCCAACAAGGCGGCGCCCGAGGTCGAGAAAGTTTTGAAGCCGCGCAGCGGCCCCCTGAACAAGGCTGAGCCGGCTTCCGCGTTCAAGTCGCCGGAAACCAAGCTTCCCGCCAAAGCGGCCAAGCCTTCGTTGGAAGACAAGAACCGGCCGGCCGGCATCGCCAGGCCGGCGCTGGTCGACGATCTCAAGCTGATCTCCGGCGTCGGCCCGAGGACCGAGAGCATCCTGCATTCGCTCGGCATCTTCACCTTCGCCCAGGTTGCGTCTTGGAAGAAGGCCGAACGGGAGTGGGTGGACAGCTATCTCTCCTTCCGCGGCCGCATCGAGCGAGACGACTGGGTCAAGCAGGCCAAGGCGCTCGCCAAGGGCGGCGTCGCCGAATATATCCGCGTCTTCGGCAAGAAGCCGGTCTGAGGGACGAACAATGCTTCAGGACAAAGACCGCATCTTCACCAACATCTACGGCCTCTTCGACAAGTCGCTGGCCGGCGCAATGGCGCGCGGCGCCTGGGACAACACGCCCGGCATCGTCGCCAAGGGGCGCGAGTGGATCGTCAACGAGATGAAGGCGTCGGGCCTGCGCGGCCGCGGCGGCGCCGGTTTCCCGACCGGCTTGAAATGGTCGTTCATGCCCAAGCAGAGTGACGGCCGGCCGAGCTATCTCGTCATCAATGCCGACGAATCCGAGCCCGGTACCTGCAAGGACCGCGACATTCTGCGCAACGATCCGCACACGCTGGTCGAAGGCGCCTTGCTCGCCGGCTTCGCCATGGGCGCGGTCGCGGCCTACATCTATGTGCGCGGCGAGTTCATCCGCGAGCGCGAGGCGCTGCAGCGTGCCATCGACGAGGCCTATGAGGCCAAGCTGATCGGCAAGGGCAACACTTCAGGCTACGATTTCGACGTCTATATGCACCATGGCGCCGGGGCTTATATCTGCGGCGAGGAGACGGCGCTGCTCGAAAGCCTCGAGGGAAAGAAGGGCCAGCCCAGGCTGAAGCCACCATTTCCGGCCAATGTCGGCCTTTATGGCTGCCCGACCACCGTCAACAACGTCGAATCGATCGCGGTGGCGCCGACGATCCTGCGCCGGGGCGCGGCCTGGTTCTCATCCTTCGGCCGGCCCAACAACGTCGGCACCAAGCTGTTCTGCGTCTCCGGCCACGTCAACAATCCGTGCACCGTCGAAGAGGCGATGTCGATCCCATTCCGCGAGCTGATCGAGACGCATTGCGGCGGCATCCGTGGCGGCTGGGACAATCTTCTGGCGGTCATTCCTGGCGGCGCCTCGGTGCCGCTGGTGCCGGCCGAGCAGATCATCGATACGCCGATGGATTTCGACGCGCTGCGCGACCTCAAATCCGGCCTCGGCACGGCGGCCGTCATCGTCATGGACAAGTCGACCGATGTCGTCAAAGCCATCGCGCGGCTGTCCTACTTCTACAAGCATGAGAGCTGCGGCCAATGCACGCCGTGCCGTGAAGGCACCGGCTGGATGTGGCGGGTGATGGAGCGGCTGGTGCGCGGCGAGGCGCAGAAGCGCGAGATCGACATGCTGCTCGACGTGACCAAGCAGGTCGAAGGCCACACGATCTGCGCGCTGGGCGACGCGGCCGCTTGGCCGATCCAGGGCCTGATGCGGCACTTCCGCGGCGAGGTGGAGCGGCGCATCGACGAATTTTCGCGCAACGCGCACCGGGCCGAGCCGGTGTTGGTGGCGGCGGAATAGAGAAGCATTGAATGGGCGATAGCCCGGAGCGAGAAGAACGGGGCGGGGCGAACGAAGAAACGACCAGGAGAATTCTATGGCGCCGTATTCGACACCCCACCCGTTGATGCCCAATTTGGACCAGATCGAGAAGATGAACCAGGACCTGACCAGGATGATGCCGAAGGAGATGGCCGGCGCCGTCAACCTTCTGGCGCACCCTGTCGCGGGCGCGGCGGCGATGTCGGCTCTGGGACTTGGGCTCGCCAACCACGCTTTCGGCGTCTGGTTGGGCGCGCTGTCGGGCGCAGCCGAGGCGTCGCAACGCCTCATGCAGCCGCTCATCGAGGATTTCGAGGCGCGCGTCGAACAATTCGAGGATGCGAGCCTTTCATCCACCAGAGCGCGGGGGACGGCCAAGACCCTGATTGCGGAGGCGCAGTCCTTCGCGCAGGAAGTCACCGACATTGCCGCCAGGGAGGCCGCCACCACGGTGCCGGCGGCACAGGCGGGGCGGTCAGCGGACGAGCTTTCGGATGTGCTGCTGCCCGAGGATTTCCGGCAGCCCAAGGCTATTGAGAGACCGGCGAAGCCTTCGGATCTCAAGAAGATATCGGGCATCGGCCCGAAGCTGGAGACGGTGCTCAACGGGCTCGGCATATGGACGTTCCGCCAGATCGCCGACTGGTCGCCCGAAGAGATCGCCTGGGTCGACGACTACCTGTCGTTCAACGGCCGTATCGTGCGCGACGACTGGATTGCCCAGGCGGCCGCGCTCGCGCCTGCCGGCAAGGCCAGGAAATAGGGGGCGGCGATGCAGGTTCACGACCAGCGCGATGTCCTTGATGTGCGCAGCGCCATCCTTATGAATTCGAGTTTCGATGACGTGACCATGTCCAACACGCGGTTGCACAATGTGAACCTGTCGGTGGCGATGATCCTGCGCGCCAACCTGAGCAACGCCAAGGTGGAAGACGCAAACCTTTCGAATGCGCATTTCACCAATGTGAATATGAGCAATGTGAAGATAGAAAACGCGCAGGTCGCCGGCATGATGATCAATGGCATCAGCCTCGGCGACCTGTTCCATGCATATGAGACGGCGAAGACCGCCGGGGGCAATTGATGGCAAAGCTCAAGGTCGACGGGAAAGAAATCACTGTACCCGACCATTACACGCTGCTGCAGGCGGCAGAGGACGCGGGCGCCGAAGTGCCGCGCTTCTGCTTCCACGAGCGGTTGTCGATCGCCGGCAATTGCCGCATGTGCCTGATCGAGGTGAAGGGCGGGCCGCCCAAGCCGCAAGCGTCCTGCGCCATGGGCGTGCGCGACCTGCGTCCCGGTCCGAACGGAGAAGCGCCGGAAATCTTCACCAACACGCCGATGGTCAAGAAGGCCAGGGAAGGCGTGATGGAATTCCTGCTGATCAACCATCCGCTGGATTGCCCGATCTGCGACCAGGGCGGCGAATGCGACCTGCAGGACCAGGCGATGGCCTTCGGCGTTGATTCCTCGCGCTATCACGAGAACAAGCGCGCGGTCGAAGACAAGTATATCGGCCCGCTGGTCAAGACGGTGATGAACCGCTGCATCCACTGCACGCGCTGCGTTCGCTTCACCACCGAGGTTGCCGGCATTTCCGAACTCGGCCTGATCGGCCGCGGCGAGGATGCCGAGATCACCACCTATCTCGAGCAGGCGATGACCTCGGAGCTGCAGGGCAATGTCATCGACCTGTGCCCCGTCGGCGCGCTGACCTCCAAGCCTTTCGCCTTCCAGGCACGGCCGTGGGAACTGACCAAGACCGAATCCATCGACGTCATGGATGCCGTCGGCTCGGCGATCCGCGTCGACAGCCGCGGCCGCGAGGTGATGCGCATCCTGCCGCGCGTCAACGAGGCGGTGAACGAGGAATGGATCTCCGACAAGACCCGGTTCATCTGGGACGGCCTGCGCACGCAGCGCCTCGACCGGCCCTATGTGCGCAAGGACGGTAAGCTGGCCCCGGCGAGCTGGGCCGAGGCCTTCGCGGCAATCAAGGACGCCGTGTCGAAGACTACGCCCGAGAAGATCGGCGCCATAGCAGGCGATCTTGCCGCGGTCGAGGAAATCTACGCGCTGAAGCTCCTGATGGCCGCACTCGGTTCGAAGAACATGGATTGCCGCCAGGACGGCGCCGCGCTCGACCCGTCGCTTGGCCGGGCAAGCTACATTTTCAACCCCACCATCGAAGGCATCGAACAGGCGGACGCGGTGTTGATCATCGGCGCCAATCCGCGCTTCGAAGCCTCGGTGCTCAACGCCCGCATCCGCAAGCGCTGGCGGGTCGGCAATCTGCCGGTCGGCGTCATCGGCGATGTCGGGGATACACGCTATGACTACGAACTGCTGGGCGCAGGACCGGAATCGCTCAAGGATCTGGCTGACGGCGATGGCAAGTTCTTCCAGGTGCTGAAGAAGGCCACGCATCCGCTCATCATCGTCGGCCAGGGCGCGCTGGCACGCCCCGATGGCGCGGCGGTGCTCGGCCAGGCAGCGAAGCTCGCCATGGCCGTGAACGCCGCGCGCGCGGACTGGAACGGCTTTGCCGTGCTGCACAATGCGGCTGGACGCGTCGGCGGCCTCGACCTTGGCTTCGTGCCGAGCGAGGGCGGCAGGAACGTCGCCGGCATGCTGGGCGAGACGGACGTGCTGTTCCTGCTCGGCGCCGACGAGATCGACATGGCAAAGACCGGCGGCGCTTTCGTCGTCTATGTGGGCACCCATGGCGACGCCGGCGCGCACCGCGCCAACGTCATCCTGCCGGGTGCCGCCTATACCGAGAAATCGGGCACTTACGTCAACACGGAAGGGCGCGTGCAGCAGACCAACCGCGCCGGCTTCGCGCCGGGCGACGCGCGCGAGGATTGGGCCATCATCAGGGCATTGTCGGATGTACTGGGCAAGAAGTTGCCGTTCGATTCACTGCCGCAGCTGCGCGCTAAACTCTACGGCGAGTACCCGCATCTTGCCCGCATCGACCAGGTTGCTGCGGGCAATGCTGAGGATATCGCCAATGTGGCGAAGCTTGGCGGACGGCTGAACAAGGGCACGTTCACGTCGCCGGTGCAGGACTTCTACCTGACCAACCCGATTGCGCGGGCCTCTGCCGTGATGGCGGAATGCTCGGCGCTTGCCAAGAGCGGCTTCAAGCAGGCGGCGGAATAAGCATGGACACCTTCTTCTCCTTTTACGTGCTGCCGGCGCTGATCATCGTGTTGAAGTCGGTCGTACTGATCGTCGTGCTTCTCATCGCCGTCGCCTACCTGCTCTATGCAGACCGCAAGATCTGGGCGGCGGTGCAACTGCGCCGCGGCCCGAACGTCGTCGGCCCCTGGGGCACGCTGCAGGCTTTCGCCGACCTGTTGAAGTTCGTCTTCAAGGAGCCGGTGATCCCGTCCGGCGCCAACAAGGGCGTGTTCCTTTTGGCGCCATTGGTATCGGCGGTTCTGGCGATCTCGGCCTGGGCGGTCATTCCGGTCAGCCAGGGCTGGGCCGTCGCCAACGTCAATGTCGGTATCCTCTATGTCTTCGCCATCTCCTCGCTCGAGGTTTATGGCGTGATCATGGGCGGCTGGGCGTCCAATTCGAAATATCCGTTCCTCGGGGCGCTGCGTTCGGCCGCACAAATGGTGTCCTACGAGGTCTCGATCGGCTTCGTCATCGTCACCGTGCTGCTTTGCGTCGGCTCGCTCAACCTGTCCGACATCGTGCTGTCGCAGCAGGATGGGCTGGGCACCAGGCTCGGCCTGCCCAACACCTTCCTCGACTGGCACTGGCTGTCGCTGTTGCCGATGTTCGTCATCTTCTTCATCTCGGCGCTAGCCGAGACGAATCGCCCGCCTTTCGACCTCGTCGAAGCCGAATCGGAACTGGTCGCCGGCCACATGGTCGAATATTCGTCGACGCCGTTCCTGCTGTTCTTCCTCGGCGAATATGTCGCCGTCGTGCTGATGTGCGCGCTGGCCACCATCCTGTTCCTCGGCGGCTGGCTGCCGCCGTTCGACTTCGCGCCCTTCACCTGGGTGCCGGGGGTGATCTGGTTCGTGCTCAAGATCTGCCTGATGTTCTTCATGTTCTCCATGGTGAAGGCGTTCGTGCCGCGTTACCGCTACGACCAACTGATGCGGCTTGGCTGGAAGGTGTTCCTGCCGATCTCGTTGTTCATGGTGGTGCTGACCGCCGCCTTCCTCAAGATCACGGGGTTTGCGTGATGTCCGCTCTGTCCCAGGCCGCCAAATCGCTGCTGCTGAAGGATTTCGTCAGCGCCTTCTTCTTGTCGATGCGCCAGTTCTTCGCGCCGAAGGAGACGATCAATTATCCGCACGAGAAAGGGCCGGTGAGCCCGCGCTTCCGCGGCGAGCATGCCTTGCGCCGTTATCCCAATGGCGAGGAACGCTGCATAGCCTGCAAATTGTGCGAGGCGATCTGTCCGGCGCAGGCCATCACCATCGAGGCCGGCCCGCGCCGCAACGACGGCACGCGCCGTACCGTGCGCTACGACATCGATATGGTGAAGTGCATCTATTGCGGCTTCTGCCAGGAAGCCTGCCCGGTCGACGCCATCGTCGAGGGGCCGAATTTCGAATTCGCGACCGAGACGCGCGAGGAACTCTACTACGACAAGGACAGGCTGCTGGCGAATGGCGACCGGTGGGAGCGCGAACTGGCGCGCAACATCTCGCTGGACGCACCGTACCGCTGATATCGCATGGACAGGGGCGAGGGCCCTTGTCCGGGGATGACCCGAAGCATTTCAGGCAAGGTCATCCCTCAGGACTTCAGAGTTGCCCATGTTTCTTTGCGCCGGGTCTTTCAACCCGGTTGGAACATGGGCTAGGACAACGCGGCTTCGCACCGGAGGCGGAACGAAGCCACAGACAACAAACAGGACGAACGTCCTGTTTGGACAGGAACCCGGGGGAACCCCAATGCTGAGTGGACTAGAGGCGGCCTTTTTCTACCTCTTCGCCTTTGTCGCCGTGGCGTCGGCGTTCATGGTCATTTCGTCGCGCAACCCCGTGCATTCGGTGCTGTTCCTGATCCTGACCTTCTTCAACGCCGCCGGCCTGTTCATGCTGACGGGCGCCGAGTTCCTGGCGATGATCCTGCTCGTCGTCTATGTCGGCGCTGTCATGGTGCTGTTCCTGTTCGTCGTCATGATGCTCGACGTCGACTTCGCCGAGATGAAGGAGGGCGCTCTGCAATATGCGCCGATCGGCGCGCTGGTCGGACTGATCCTGGCGGCGGAACTGATCGTGGTGCTCGGCGGCTATACCTTCGCGCCGCAGCTCGCCTCGACGGTATCGAAGCCGATTCCCGATCTCGCGGCGCGCTCGAATACGGCAGCGCTCGGCGACATCCTCTATACGGACTACCTCTACTACTTCCAGATCTCGGGCCTCGTGCTGCTGGTGGCCATGATCGGTGCCATCGTTTTGACGCTGCGCCACAAGGAAGGGGTCAAGCGGCAGTCGATCGCAGCCCAGGTCGCCCGCACGGCGGCGACGGGCATGGAAATCCGCAAGGTCAAGTCGGGCGAAGGAGTCTGAGATGGTCGTCGGCATCGCACATTATCTGACCGTATCGGCGATCCTTTTCACGCTCGGCGTGTTCGGCATCTTCCTGAACCGTAAGAACGTGATCGTCATCCTGATGTCGGTCGAGTTGATCCTGCTTGCGGTCAATATCAATTTCGTCGCCTTTTCGGCGGCTCTCGGCGACCTCGTCGGCCAGGTGTTCGCGCTGTTCGTGCTGACGGTCGCGGCGGCGGAGGCCGCCATCGGACTTGCCATTCTCGTCGTCTTCTTCCGCAACCGCGGCTCGATCGCGGTCGAAGACGTGAACATGATGAAGGGTTGACGGAACCACCATGTACCAGGCCATCGTCTTCCTTCCGCTGCTCGGCTTCCTGATCGTCGGCCTGTTCGGCACGTCGCTCGGCGCCAAGGCGTCCGAATACATCACCTCCGGCTTCCTGGTGATCGCGGCGGTGCTGTCGTGGGTTGCTTTCTTCACCGTCGGCTTCGGCCATGGCGAGGTGTTCACCGTGCCGGTGCTGCGCTGGATCCAGTCCGGCGGACTGGAGGCGTCCTGGGCGCTCAGGATCGACACTCTGACGGTGGTCATGCTGGTGGTGGTCAACACCGTGTCGGCGCTGGTCCATATCTACTCGATCGGCTACATGCACCACGATCCGAACCGGCCGCGTTTCTTTGCCTATCTGTCGCTGTTCACCTTCGCCATGCTGATGCTGGTGACGGCCGACAACCTCGTGCAGATGTTCTTCGGTTGGGAAGGGGTGGGCCTGGCGTCCTACCTGCTGATCGGCTTCTGGTACAAGAAGCCCTCGGCCAACGCCGCGGCCATCAAGGCCTTCGTCGTCAACCGCGTCGGCGATTTCGGCTTCGCGCTCGGCATCTTCGGCGTGTTCGTGCTGTTCGGCTCGGTCAATCTCGGCACCATCTTCGCCAATGCGGCGACGTTCATCCCGGCTGAAGGCGCCCCGCAAGGTGCTGCGGTGCTGACCTTCCTCGGTTATGCGCTGGATAAGCAGGCAGCGATGACGATCGTCTGCCTGCTGCTGTTCATGGGTGCCATGGGCAAGTCGGCGCAGGTGCCGCTGCACACCTGGCTGCCGGACGCCATGGAAGGCCCGACGCCGGTCTCGGCGCTCATCCATGCCGCCACCATGGTGACGGCCGGCGTGTTCATGCTGGCGCGGCTGTCGCCGCTGTTCGAGTTGTCGCATTCGGCGCTGACGGTGGTGACCTTCATCGGCGCCTTCACCGCCTTCTTCGCGGCGACCGTCGGCCTCGTCCAGAACGACATCAAGCGCGTCATCGCCTATTCGACCTGCTCGCAACTTGGCTACATGTTCGTGGCGCTCGGCGTCGGCGCCTATGGTGCGGCGATCTTCCACCTGTTCACGCATGCCTTCTTCAAGGCGCTGCTGTTCCTCGGCTCGGGCTCGGTCATCCATGCGGTTTCCGACGAGCAGGACATGCGCAAGATGGGCGGCCTGAGGACGCTGATCCCGACGACCTACTGGATGATGGTAATCGGCACCCTGGCGCTGACCGGCGTCGGCATTCCGGTCACCGTTATCGGCACCGCCGGGTTCTTCTCCAAGGATGCCATCATCGAGACGGCCTTTGCCGGGCATAATTCCGTGGCGGGCCTCGCCTTCGTGCTGCTGGTGATCGCCGCCGGCTTCACCTCCTTCTATTCCTGGCGGCTGATCTTCATGACCTTCCACGGCAGGCCGCGGGCGAGCCATGAGGTGATGCACCATGTCCATGAATCGCCGCCGGTGATGCTGGTGCCGCTGTTCGTGCTGGCGGCGGGCGCGCTGTTTGCCGGCATCATCTTCCACGGTGCCTTCATTGGCGAAGGCTATGCCGAATTCTGGAAGGCGTCGCTGTTCACACTGCCGGACAATCACATCCTGCACGACATTCACGAACTGCCGCTATGGGTCGAGCTGTCGCCGTTCATCGCCATGCTGATCGGCCTGGCGCTGGCGTGGAAGTTCTACATCCGCTCGCCGGAAATGCCGGTCAATCTGGCCGCCCAGCATCGCGGGCTCTATGCCTTCCTGCTCAACAAATGGTATTTCGACGAGCTCTATGACTTCCTCTTTGTGCGGCCGGCCAAACGCCTCGGTTCCTTCCTGTGGAAGACCGGCGACGGCACCGTCATCGATGGTCTCGGGCCTGACGGCATTTCGGCACGCGTCGTCGATGTCACCAACCGCGTCGTCAAGTTGCAGACCGGCTATCTCTATCACTATGCCTTCGCCATGCTGATCGGCGTTGCCGCATTCGTCACCTGGATGATGCTCTGATGACCGCTTGGCCAATTCTCTCGCTGGTCACCTTCCTGCCGTTGGTTGGTGTGCTGCTCATCCTGTTCATCAACGACGACAGCGAAAACGCACGCCGCAACATCCGCGCCATCGCGCTGCTGACGACGACGTTCACCTTCATCGTCTCGCTGTTCATCTGGACCGGCTTCGACAATTCGCAAGCCGGCTTCCAGTTCGTCGAGAAGGTCGCCTGGCTCGATTCCGGCATCTCCTACCATATGGGCGTGGACGGCATTTCGATGCTGTTCGTCATCCTGACGACATTCCTGATGCCGCTCTGCATCCTGGCGTCGTGGGAAGCGATCGAAAAGCGCGTCAAGGCCTACATGATCGCCTTCCTGCTGCTCGAGACGCTGATGATCGGCGTGTTCTGCGCGCTCGACATCGTGCTGTTCTACGTCTTCTTCGAAGCCGGCCTGATCCCGATGTTCATCATCATTGGCGTCTGGGGCGGCAAGCGGCGCGTCTATGCCTCGTTCAAGTTCTTCCTCTACACGCTCGCCGGCTCGGTGCTGATGCTGCTCGCCATCATGGCGATGTTCTACCAGTCCGGCACGACCGATATCCCGACGCTGTTGACGCACAATTTCCCCGCCAACATGCAGACATGGCTGTGGCTCGCCTTCTTCGCTTCGTTCGCGGTGAAGATGCCGATGTGGCCGGTGCATACCTGGCTGCCGGATGCGCATGTCGAGGCGCCGACAGCCGGTTCGGTGATCCTGGCCGCCATTCTGCTGAAGATGGGCGGATACGGCTTCCTGCGGTTCTCCTTGCCGATGTTCCCGCTGGCGTCCGAGATGTTCGCGCCGCTGGTCTTCGCGCTTTCGGTCGTCGCCATCATCTACACCTCGCTGGTGGCGCTGATGCAGGAGGATATGAAGAAGCTGATCGCCTATTCGTCGGTCGCCCATATGGGCTTCGTGACCATGGGCATCTTCGCCATGAACCAGGAAGGCGTGCAGGGCGCGATCTTCCAGATGCTCAGCCACGGCCTGGTCTCGGGCGCGCTGTTCCTGTGCGTCGGCGTCATCTATGACCGCATGCACACGCGTGAGATCGCCGCCTATGGCGGCCTGGTCAACAACATGCCGAAATACGCCACCGTGTTCCTGATCTTCACCATGGCCAATGTCGGCCTGCCGGGCACGTCAGGCTTCGTCGGCGAGTTCCTGACCATGCTCGGCGTGTTCCGGGTCAATACCTGGGTGGCGTTCTTCGCTGCCACCGGCGTCATCCTGTCGGCCGCCTACGCGCTCTGGCTCTACCGCCGGGTGATCTTCGGCGCGCTGACCAAGGACAGCCTCAAGGGCCTGCTCGACCTGTCGACACGCGAGAAGGCGATCATCTATCCGCTGGTTGTGCTGGTCATCTTCTTCGGCGTCTATCCCGCTCCCGTCTTCGACGCGACGGCCCAGTCGGTCAAGTCGCTCGTCACCAATGTCACCGCATCCGTCGGCGCCGCGCAGACCGCGGCGGCGAACTGACCCAGGGGTTTTGCGAACCATGACGCCGGACCTTCTCTCCAGCCTGTCGCTCTCGACGCCCGAGCTGATCCTTGCCATCGGCGCGCTCGCGCTGCTGATGGTCGGGGCCTATTCGCGCGCCAACACCGCCAACACCGTGACCGGCCTTGCCGTTGCCGTGCTGGTGATATCGGGCGCCTGGCTGATCTTCTCCACCGGGCAGGGCAGCGCCTATGGCAATGCCTTCATCCAGGATTCCTTTGCCCGCTTCATGAAGCTGCTGGCGCTGGTGGGCTCGGCGGTGACGCTGATCATGTCGATGCGCTTCGCCAGGGCGGAGCGGTTCGACAAGTTCGAATATCCGGTGCTGATCCTTCTGTGCACGCTCGGCATGATGCTGATGATCTCCGCCAACGGCATGATCGGGCTCTATCTCGGCCTCGAGCTTCAGTCGCTGGCGATCTATGTCTTGTGCGCGATCAACCGCGAGAACCTGCGCTCGACCGAGGCGGGCCTGAAGTACTTCGTCCTCGGCGCGCTATCATCGGGCATGCTGCTCTATGGCATCAGCCTGGTCTATGGCTATACCGGCAACACCGGGTTCCAGGAGATCGCGACGGCGCTGGGCGGCGGAGAGCGCCAGCTTGGCCTCGTCTTCGGCCTGGTCTTCGTGCTGGCCGGCCTCGCCTTCAAGATCTCGGCGGTGCCGTTCCACATGTGGACGCCCGACGTCTATGAGGGTGCGCCGACACCGGTGACGGCTTTCCTGGCGGCGGCACCCAAAATGGCGGCTATGGCGCTGATCGTGCGCGTCACCATGGGCGCGTTCAAGCCGATCGCTTCCGACTGGCAGCAGATCATCGTCTTCATCTCGATCGCGTCGATGGCGCTCGGCTCTTTCGCGGCGATCGGCCAGACTAATATCAAGCGCCTGATGGCCTATTCCTCGATCGGCCATATGGGCTACGCGCTGGTTGGCCTTGCCGCCAACAGCCAGGCCGGCGTGCGCGGCGTCGCCATCTACATGCTGATCTATCTGGTGATGACGCTCGGCACCTTCGCCTTCATCCTCGCCATGCGGCGCAAGGAAGGCAATGTCGAGCAGATCAGCGACCTGGCAGGCCTGTCCTCGACCAACCCGATCATGGCGACGATCCTGACCATCCTGATGTTCTCGCTGGCCGGCATCCCGCCGCTTGCCGGCTTCTGGGGGAAGTGGTACGTCTTTCTCGCCGCCATCAATGCCAACCTCTACGCGCTGGCGATAATCGGCGTGCTGGCCTCGGTAGTGGGCGCCTATTATTACCTGCGCATCATCAAGATCATGTGGTTCGACGAACCGGTCGGCGGCTTCGTGCCGATGGCCAGTGAATTGCGCCTCGTACTCGGTGTCTCCGGCGCTTTCGTGCTGTTCTATGTGCTGATCGGCGGTCCGATCGGCACCTATGCCGAAGCCGCCGCCAAGACATTCTTCTGACGGGATGGCATTTCGGCTGGCTCCAACCTCGGCGTCGGAAGGATTCCGGCTGGAGGCGCATGACAGCGTCGGCTCCACCAATGCGCTGGCGCTGGATCACGCCCGGGCCGGCGACCCCGGCAGATTGTGGGTCGTTTCCAAGAAACAGGAAAGCGGGCGCGGGCGGCGCGGCCGCGTCTGGGCGACACCCGAGGGAAATCTGGCGGCGACGCTGCTCGTCCTCACCGGGGGCGAGCTTCGACTCGCCGCGACGCTCGGTTTCGTCGCCGGCCTGGCGCTGGCCGATGCGCTCGATGCCGTGGTGCCGGCGGGCCGGATCGCCATCGGCCTCGACGGCGGCAATGAAGGCAAGAACCGTTTCGAGCTGAAATGGCCGAACGACGTGCTCGCCTCCGGCGCCAAGCTCGCCGGCATCCTGCTGGAATCGGCCATGCTGGACGGCGGCCGTTTCGCGGTGGCGGTCGGCATCGGCGTCAATGTTGTGGCGTACCCTGAGGATTTGCCGTATCCCGCGACGTCGCTTCACGCACTGGGTGCGGCATGCGATGCCGAAACGCTGTTCCTGGCGCTGTCGGATGCCTGGAGCGAGAATGCCCGCCTGTGGGACGACGGGCGCGGACTTGCCGCCGTCAGGCGGCGCTGGCTGGCACGCGCGGCAGGGCTTGGCGGCGAGGTTGCTGTCAGAATTGACGGTAATGTGGTGCGCGGGGTGTTCGAGACCATTGACGAGGACTGCCGTTTCGTGATCCGCGACGATGAGGGCTCGGTTTTGACGATCGCCGCCGGCGATGTGCATTTCGGCGCGGTCGCATCCGCCCGGGTATAGTTTTGTTTTTGCGCAATTCCAGACGGAAAACCGTTACAGACTTTTCCCGGAATTGCTTCAATGGCTTGGCCTGAGGGCCAGGAAGGAAAAAATCATGGCGAAAGCGGAAAACGCCGAACTCGTCTTCGTGCCGCTGGGCGGCGTCGGCGAGATCGGTATGAACTTCGCTCTCTACGGCTATGGTCCGCCGAGCGCGCGCGAATGGATCGTCATCGACGTCGGCGTCACCTTTCCCGACGCGGCGCATCCGGGCGTCGACCTGATCCTGCCCGACACGCGCTTCATCGAAGAGAACATCGCCAATTTGCGCGGTATCGTGATCACCCACGCGCATGAGGACCACTATGGCGCGCTGCTGGATATCTGGCCGAGGCTCAAGGCGCCGGTGTGGATGACGCCGTTCAGCGCCGGGCTGCTGGAAGCCAAGCGCCAGGGCGAGCAGGGCGCGCCGAAGATCCCGCTGACCATCTACCGCGCGGGCGAAAAATTCACCGTCGGTCCGTTCGAAATCGAGGCGATCCCGGTCGCGCATTCGATTCCCGAACCGATGTCGCTGGCCATCACCTCGCCGGCAGGCACCGTCATCCACACCGGCGACTGGAAGATCGACCCGGCGCCGACGATCGGACCCAAGACCGACGAAGCACGGTTCCGCGCCTATGGCGACAAGGGCGTGCTGGCGCTGGTCTGCGATTCGACCAATGCTATGCGCGAAGGCGAATCGCCATCGGAAGTCGCGGTCGGCGAGGGGCTGAAAGGGGTTATCCAGGCCGCCAAGGGCCGCGTCGCCGTTACCACCTTCTCGTCCAATGTCGGCCGTATCGTTTCCATCGCCAAGGCGGCGCGCGATGCCGGCCGTCAGTGCCTGGTGCTCGGTCGTTCGCTGAAGCGCGTCATCGATGTCGCCGGCGAACTCGGCTACATGGACGGTCTGCCGGAGTTCATAGCCGAGGAGGATTTCGGCTTCATTCCGCGCGAAAACCTGGTCGTCATCTGCACCGGCAGCCAGGGCGAGCCGCTGGCGGCGTTGGCCAAGCTGTCGCGCGACGAGATGAAGTCGGTGTCGCTGACGGCCGGCGACACGGTGGTGTTTTCCTCGCGCACCATTCCCGGCAACGAGAAGGCGATCCTCGAAATCAAGAACCGCCTCGTCGATCTCGGCATCAAGATCATCGAGGACGGCGATGCGCTGGTGCATGTCTCCGGCCATCCGCGGCGCAGCGAATTGCGCAAGATGTATGAATGGGTACGGCCGCAGATCGGCGTTCCAGTGCATGGCGAGGCCGCGCATCTGGTGGCCCAGGGCTCGCTGATGTCGACGTCGGGCATCGGCCAGGTGGCGCAGGTGCGCGACGGCGACATGCTGCGGCTTGCTCCCGGGCCTGCCACGATCATCGACCAGGTGCCGTTCGGCCGCATCTACAAGGACGGCAGGTTGATCGGCACCGACCAGGCGATGGGCATTCGCGACCGTCGCAAACTGTCCTTTGCCGGCCATGTCGCGGTCAATGTGGTGCTGGACGAGAAGTATGAGCTCGCCGGCGATCCCGATCTCGTCGCAATCGGCGTCGCCGAGGCCGACGCCAGGGGCGAGACGCTGGAGGACCTGATGATCGATGCGGCAATCGGCGCGGTGGACTCCATCCCCCGTCAGCGCCGAAAAGATCTCGATTTGGTGCAGGAGGCGGTACGCCGTGCCGTACGTGGCGCCGCCAACGAAGCCTGGGGCAAGAAACCGCTGGTGACTGTATTCGTCACGCGGTGACGAATAGGGGAATAAGGGAATAAGGCAGTAGGGGAGTAGGGGAGAATGAGCCGTTGCTTTTCTTCTTCCCTACTCCCCTAAAGCGGAGCGCTCTGTGCTTGGACGCCTGAACCATGTCGCGCTTGCGGTGCCGAATCTGGCTGCGGCTGTCGCTTGTTATCGCGACACGCTAGGCGCCGAAGTGAGCGAACCACAGGCGCTGCTCGGGCATGGCGTCACCGTGGTGTTCGTCAATGTCGGCAACACCAAAATCGAGTTGCTGGAGCCGCTCGGCGAGGGCTCGCCGATCGCGGCTTTCCTCGAGAAGAACCCGTCGGGCGGCATGCACCATCTCTGCTACGAGGTCGACGATATCCTTACCGCGCGGGACCGGCTCCAGGCAGCTGGCGCCCGGGTTTTGGGCGACGGCAAGCCGAAGACCGGCGCGCATGGCAAACCTGTGCTGTTCCTGCATCCGAAAGATTTCTTCGGCACGCTGATCGAACTGGAGCAATCATGAGCTGGGTTTCGTTCACCGCACTGTTTTTCGCGACCTGGTGGGTGGTGCTGTTTGCCGTTCTGCCGTTCAGCGTCAGGACGCAGGATGACGACCGTGACGTGACGCTGGGCACGGTGCCGAGCGCGCCGCGCGGACCACATATGCTGCGTGCGGTGATCCGCACCACCGTCGCCACGGCGGTGCTCATGGGCATTTTCTACGGCCTGACGCACGGGCTGGGATATAGCCTCAACGACATCCCGCACATCGTGCCGGAATTCGGCCAGGCCACGGCAAAATAGCAGCATTCAAACCGGGCTCTTGCGCTTCGGGCGAGGTCACGCCGCCATTCGGCGCCGGCTCATCTGTTCAGGCTTCAAAAATCGTGACGCGAGGGTAAGGTGGTTTGGCAACGCATTGCGCTAAGCAGGTGATTGCACAAAAAAAATGCAAGGCACAAGGCCTTGCAATTTAAACGCGTCCGATCTGTTTCCGGTTTCCGGCGGCAGCGAGTAACCGCGCCTAGATCGCATCCTCCCAAGACTTTGACCGCGTAGGAGAACAGATTTTTCTCTGCTCTCTCGGTTATCGGGGCACATTAGCCCAACGGAAATGAAAATGTCACGAAGAATTTTGCCTTGAAACGGGCATTCTCGTGCTGCACTGCACAATAGTACGGCAGGCTTTGCTTGGGAAACCACCAGCAGGGCGTTTTATGCAACCGTGGCTCCTTCGATCGTCCAGCATTCGCGGCGCGCGCGAGGGGTGCTCAAAACCCTTTTCATTCCGCGCACCACGCCGTTCGTAAGCTGAATTCCGATTTCGGGGTCGATGCGTCCGGGTTCCCATTGCGCCACGAAATGGCTATGAAGCCGGGGCAAGCAAGCCTGCGTCGCACCGATTCTGGCGCGGCCTCCTCATTCACGGACCAGTCCATGCGTTTGTCGCGCTATTTCCTGCCCATCCTCAAAGAGAATCCGCGCGAGGCGGAGATCGTCTCGCATCGGCTGATGTTGCGCGCCGGCATGATCCGCCAGCAGGGGCAGGGCAGTTTTTCCTGGCTGCCGCTGGGCAAACGGGTCCTGGACAAGGTCTGCCAGATCATCCGCGAGGAACAGAACCGCGCCGGCGCGCTGGAAATCCTGATGCCGACCATCCAGTCGGCCGACCTGTGGCGCGAAAGCGGCCGCTATAACGACTATGGCAAGGAGATGCTGCGCATCAAAGACCGCCAGGACCGGGACATGCTCTACGGCCCGACCAACGAGGAAATGGTCACCGAGATCTTCCGCGCCTATGTAAAGTCCTACAAGGACCTGCCGCTCAACCTCTACCACATCCAGTGGAAGTTCCGCGACGAGGTGCGGCCGCGCTTCGGCGTCATGCGCAGCCGGGAATTCCTGATGAAGGATGCCTACTCCTTCGATCTCGACTTCAAAGGCGCGAGAGCCGCCTACAACAGGATGTTCGTGTCCTATCTCCGGACCTTCACCCGCATGGGCCTGCAGGCGATCCCGATGCGGGCCGACACCGGCCCGATCGGCGGCGATCTCAGCCATGAATTCATCATCCTGGCCGACACCGGCGAGAGCCAGGTGTTCTGCCATCGCGATTATCTGTCGCTCGGCGTGCCCGGAGCCAACACCGATTTCTCCAACGACGCCGAGATATCAGGCATCGTCAAGACCTGGACGACGCCTTACGCGGCCACCGACGAAATGCATGACGAAGCGGCCTGGGCTGAGGTTCCCGACAGCGACAAGGTTTCGGCGCGCGGCATCGAAGTCGGCCATATCTTCCATTTCGGCGAGAAATACTCCAAGCCGATGGGCGCTAAGGTGACCGGGCCCGACGGCAAAGATCATTTCGCTTCCGGCGGTTCCTACGGCATCGGCCCGTCGCGGCTGGTTGCGGCGATCATCGAAGCCAGCCATGACGAGAACGGCATCATCTGGCCGGAAGCGGTGGCGCCGTTCGACATCGGCCTGATCAACATGAAAGCCGGCGATGCCGATTGCGACCGCGTCTGCGATGAACTCAACGCAGCTTTCACTGCCGCCGGCAAGGATGTGCTCTATGACGACACCGACCAGCGGCCGGGCGGCAAGTTCGCCACCGCCGACCTGATCGGCCTGCCCTGGCAGGTGATCGTCGGACCGCGCGGCGTGGCCGCCGGCGAGGTCGAGATCAAGAACCGCAAGACCGGCGAGCGCGTGACGCTGCCGATCGCCGATGCGAAAAAACGCTTCGGTGCCGCCGCATGAGCGAGGCGGCGGCAGCGAGACCGGCAGGCGCCGGACCGTTTTCCATCTTCGAACGCACGGTGGCGTGGCGCTATCTGCGCTCGCGACGCAAGGAGACGGTGATCTCGGTCATCGCCTCGATCTCCTTCCTCGGCATCATGCTGGGGGTGGCGACGCTGATCGTGGTGATGGCCGTCATGAACGGGTTCAGGGCCGAGCTGCTCACCCGCATTCTCGGCGTAAACGGCCATCTGATCGTGCAGCCGCTGGATTCGCCGCTTGAGGACTATGCGCAGGTCGCCGGCCGCATCAACGGCGTGGCCGGCGTCAAATACGCCATTCCGCTGATCGACGGCCAAGTGCTGGCGCAAGGCAATGTCGGCGGCGGCTCCGGCGCGCTGGTGCGCGGTATCAGGGGCGAGGACCTGGGCAAGATCGCCATCGTCGCCAGCAACATCAAGCAGGGCTCGATCGCCGATTTCGACACGGGCGAGGGCGTCGCCATCGGCAAGCGCATGGCGGAGAATCTCGGCCTGGCGCTCGGCGACACGATCACGCTCATCTCGCCGGACGGCGACGTGACGCCGCTCGGCACGACGCCGCGCATGAAGGGCTACAAGATCGCGGCGATCTTCGAAGTCGGCATGTCGGAATATGACGCCTCCATCGTCTACATGCCGTTCTCGGAAGCGCAGCTTTATTTCAACATGGACGGACGGGCGCAGACGATCGAGATCTATGTCGACAATCCCGATGATGTCGACGCGCTGAAACCGAAGGTGGAAGAGGCGGCGCAGCGACCCATCGACCTCGTCGACTGGCGGCAGCGCAACGAGACCTTCTTTTCCGCCCTGCAGGTGGAGCGCAACGTCATGTTCATGATCCTGACCCTGATCGTTCTGGTGGCGGCGCTCAACATCATCTCCGGGCTGGTCATGCTGGTGAAAGACAAGGGGCACGACATCGCCATCCTGCGCACCATGGGCGCCTCGCGCGGCGCCATCCTGCGCATATTCCTGATGACGGGCGCGGCGATCGGCGTCACCGGCACCATCGCCGGCGTGCTGCTCGGCGTGGTCATCTGCCTCAACATCGAATCGATCCGCGAGTTCTTCTCCTGGATGACCGGCAAGGTGCTGTTCAATCCGGAGCTCTATTTCCTCAGCCAGTTGCCGGCGAAGATGGATCCGCGCGAGACGACCTATGTCGTCATCATGGCGCTCGCCCTGTCGTTCCTGGCGACATTGTTTCCGGCATGGCGCGCGGCCCGCCTCGATCCGGTCGAAGCGCTGAGGTACGAATGATGGCGCAGGCCATTATCGAGTTGAAGAGCGTCGAGCGGCACTATGTCCAGGGACCGCGCAAGCTCACCATTCTGAACGGCGCGGACTTCTCGCTGAAGCGCGGCGAGATGGTGGCACTGGTGGCGCCGTCCGGCACCGGCAAATCGACGCTGCTGCATACGGCAGGGCTCCTGGAGCGGCCCGATGCCGGCGACGTGATTCTCTCCGGCCGGGCCTGCGGCCGGCTATCCGACGACGAGCGCACCTCGATCCGCCGCAACGATGTCGGCTTCGTCTACCAGTTCCACCATCTGCTGCCGGAGTTTTCGGCGCTGGAAAACATCATGATGCCGCAGCTCATCAAAGGGCTGCCGCGCAAGGAGGCGGCCGAGCGCGCGGCGCAGCTGCTCGACTACATGCAGATCGGCAAGCGTGCATCGCACCGGCCGTCCGAACTGTCGGGCGGCGAGCAGCAGCGCGTGGCAATCGCGCGTGCGGTCGCCAATGCGCCGCTGGTGCTGCTGGCGGACGAGCCGACCGGCAATCTCGACCCGGTCACTGCTTCCTATGTGTTCGAGGCGCTGGAGGCATTGGTGCGGCAATCCGGCCTCGCGGCGCTGATCGCCACCCACAATCACCAGCTGGCAGCGCGCATGGACCGGCGCGTCACCCTGGCCGAGGGCAAGGTGGTGCCGCTGTAGAACGTTGATGTCCGCTGCGAGATTGGGTTCAACCTTAACAACGTCCAGCGAGATTTCCGCGGGTTTAGTTTGCCTTCGGGGATACTGATCCCTCCGGGAGTCCTCTGGATCAGAACCGCCAGTGAGCCTTCAGTGCGATCAGGGCGGAAGAGATCGCGGTCATCGCCAGGATGAGCAGCCAGGGTTACAAAGTTGCGCGAGAGGCGCCACCGGCGGCCTTGCCTCATGCGCTTTCGCCAGCGATCAGCTTGATTGGCGCCTTGATGTTGCCTCACGTCCATCACTCGGCAGTCGTAGCTTACCCACTATTGTCTCTACTGAGATTGAGGGCAGCAGGCGCTCATCCCATACGCTAACTGACGATAGCGTCGCCGACATCTTCCTGACCTGTTGATAGGTCCCGCGCCGTCAACCTTTTCTTAACCCTGCCGGTTTGATCGCTCGAAAATTCCGGCTGCGGACGGATTCCGCTCGTTGACTTTGAAACAAAATTAGAACAAATTGCGAACATATCAACAACAGGAGAGAGTTATGACCGATCTGGTTCAGGATGTCATCTCGCTGGTTTGCATGAGCACCTTCCTCATTTCCATGGCGATCTGGATCGGAGCCATGTGAGGTGACTGTCTCCGCCGTCGCTGTTCCGGCGGACGAAAGTCCGCTTTGCCGTTAAGCCTTTCTTGCCGCCCATGGCGCTAGGGTGTCGCTCCTGAAAGCAGGAGCGCCGCGTGTCGCCCATCGTCGCCGCCTTCCTCGTGGCCAGCAATCTAGGGCTGATTTTTCTCCTGATGAGCGTGCCGCTTGGTTTGCGCACAATCAGGCTCAGCCGCACGGTCGCGGCCGACCGGCAGCGCCTGTGGCAGGCGCTGTGGCCGCTCGGGAGCAATGCCGGCTGGTCCGGCGAAATCCTCTCGGCGGAGATGCTGGGCGAGGGAGTGGTCCGTACCAGAATGTCCTGGGAGGGCCGGGACGGCCGGCCGATCGAACGCAAGGCCCTGTTCGAGAATGTCGTGCACGGCAGGTGCTTTTCGATGCGCGTCATCGAAGACACGGCGCTCGATCCGTCTTTCTGGGCGCATTATCGGGAAACCGCGCAGTTGGTCTCGATTGGCGAGGCCACCCGGGTGACGCTCACCCAGACCGACCGTTACCGCGGCGCGGCCTTCCTGGCGTTCCGCTATTTCGCCATGCGCCGCGAACTCGCCAAGCTGGATGGCTGGGCCAGGACAGGGCGGTATCGCAAGGGCGGCTGGTTCGAACATCCGCTGAGCCAGCTCGGCTTCGCCGCTCTCTCGGCGTTCATCCTGTGGCCGTTCTTCGGGCTTCACCGCGGCGGGCTTGCTCTGGCCGCGATCCTGACTTCCGTTGTCGCCCTGCACGAGCTCGGCCACATGGCGGCATTCCGCCTGATGGGCCATCGCAGGGCGCGCATGATCTTCATCCCGCTGCTCGGCGGCGTCGCCATTGGCGGCCGGCCCTATGACAGCCGTTTCGAAGTTGCGTTCGTGGCGCTGATGGGCGCCGGGTTCTCTGCTTTCCTGGTGCCGTTGGCAATGGTGGGCAGTACGTTTGCAAGCGCGGAAGGGCACTGGCTCACCGCGACATTGCTGGCGACACTGGCGGGCTGTGCTGCGCTCTTCAACATCGCCAATCTGGTGCCGGTGTGGAAATTCGACGGCGGCCAGGTGCTGCGCCAGATCTGCCCAGGGCCGGTCGCGCTGGCGCTGGCCTCCTTCTTCCTGCTCTCGGCCTTCCTGGCGCTTGGCTGGCGGGCCGGCTTTTCCATTGGCTTTCTGCTCGCGGCCGGCGCGGTCTTTGCAATCCTCAGCCTTCTGACAGCGGGCAGCGGGGTGAAGCCGCGCCACGAACTGAAGCCGATCCGCACGGCCGACCGTTTCGTCATCGCCGGCGCGCTGCTGGCGGTGTTCCTCATCCACGGTTATGGAGTGCTCTGGGCGTCGGCACGGCTGATCTGAGCTGTCCGGGAAGCGTTCAGCCGGCCTCGCGGGCTGTTTCCACGGGCAAGGCCGTGGCTGGGCCGAAGACATCCTCGAACGCTGATTTCAGCGCCAGGTCGAGATCGGCCATCGTCACCGGCAGCCCGAGATCGACGAGGCTGGTGACGCCGTGGTCCTGCACGCCGCACGGCACGATACCACTGAAATGGCCGAGGTCCGGCTCGACATTGATGGCGATGCCGTGAAAACTCACCCAGCGCCTGAGCCGAATACCTATTGCCGCGATCTTGTCCTCCGCGGCAGAGCCGTCCGGCAGGGCAGGGCGATCGGGCCGCACCACCCAGACGCCGACGCGATCCTCACGGCGCTCGCCATTGACGTTGAAGGCGGCGAGCGTGCCGATGATCCACTGTTCGAGGGCGGCGACGAAGGCGCGCACATCCTCGCGGCGGCGTTTCAGGTCGAGCATGACGTAGGCGACGCGCTGGCCCGGCCCATGATAGGTGTATTCGCCGCCGCGGCCGGCCGAAAACACCGGGAACCGGTTGGCGTCGATCAGGTCCTCGCTGCGCGCACTGGTGCCGGCGGTATAGAGCGGCGGATGCTCGACCAGCCAGACCATCTCGCCGGCGGCCCCGCTGCGGATCGCTTCGGCGCGCGCCTCCATGAAGGCAAGCGCCTCGGGATAGGCGGTGAGGCCGGGCTCGATCGCCCATTCGACGGGCGCCGAACCGGGCAAAGGCAGGAACGACGTGGCGATCTGGCTGCGTTCTGGCATGGGGTGTCCCTTGTTGTACTCCATATGGCGATATCGGGCCGAAACGTCCAGTTCGCGGCGCATTTTGGCGCTTTGATCCGTTATGGCAATTCCCAGCGATTAAATGCTCGGGGCGCACTTGTTTCGCCGGAAACGATTTGCTACACGCCGCGAGCCGGTCGGTTCCGGCTCCTACCACGTGCGGTCGTGGCGGAATTGGTAGACGCGCAGCGTTGAGGTCGCTGTGGGGCAACCCGTGGAAGTTCGAGTCTTCTCGACCGCACCATTCTCTCTCCCCAGAATCTGATTTGTAGCGGCACCTCCAGCCCTACGGGCACCGCGCATTTCGTTTGATATTCCCGCGCGTTACGCCAGTTTCTTTTTGGGCGTCGGATTTTCCCGAAACCGGTTTCCACTTTCGGGTCCGATGTTCTAGACCTGAGACGCACCTTTTCCAGGATTGCAATGGCGGGAGGCGCTGGTGGAAGGCCAGGACGAACGGACGACCGGCGCTGGGGGCGCTGACGAACACCGCGCCGACATCTACGGTGAGGACGGCGCTGTCCTTTCGTCCTTTCTCGCCCAGATCGGCGCGGCGATCGCCGACCGCGATACGCTCACGCTCAAGCGTGAGGTCGACGACCTGCACCAGTCTGAAATGGGCGACCTGATCGAGGCGCTGCATCCCGACCAGCGGCGCGCCCTTGTCGAGCTTTTGGGGGCCGACTTCGATTTTTCCGCGCTGACCGAGGTCGACGAGGCGATCCGCATGGACATCGTCGACAATCTGCCCAACGCGCAGATTGCCCAGGCGGTGCAGGAACTCGATTCCGACGACGCTGTCTACATCCTCGAGGACCTCGAACCGGAGGACCAGGACGAGATCCTGTCGCAGCTGCCGTTTACCGAGCGCATCAGGCTACGTCGCTCGCTCGACTACCCCGAGGAGACCGCCGGGCGGCGCATGCAGACGGAGTTCGTCGCGGTGCCGCCGTTCTGGACGGTCGGCCAGACCATCGACTACATGCGCGAGGACAAGAACCTTCCCGACCGCTTCAGCCAGATCTTCGTCATCGACCCGAGTTTCAAGCTGCTTGGCGCCATAGACCTCGACCAGATCCTGCGCACCAAGCGCTCGGTCAAGGTCGAGGAGGTCATGCATGAGACGCGGCACGCCATTCCGGCCACGATGGACCAGGAAGAGGCCGCGCGGGAGTTCGAGCAATATGACCTTCTGTCGGCCGCCGTCGTCGACGAGAACGAGCGGCTGGTCGGCGTGCTGACCATCGACGACGTCGTCGACGTCATCCAGCAGGAAGCCGAGGAAGATCTCCTGCGCATGGGCGGCGTCGGCGACGAAGAGCTTTCCGACAGCATCTTTTCGACCTCGCGTTCGCGTGTTCCATGGCTGCTTGTCAATCTCCTGACCGCCTTCCTCGCGGCATCGGTGATCGGTCTGTTCGACCACACGATCGAGCGCATCGTGGCGCTCGCCGTGCTGATGCCGATCGTGGCCGGGATGGGCGGCAATGCCGGTTCGCAGACCATGACCGTCACCGTGCGGGCGCTGGCGACAAGGGATCTCGACATCTACAATGCCGGCCGCATCATTCGCCGCGAGATAGGCGTGGGCTTCATCAACGGCATGGTTTTCGCCATATTGATCGGCATCGTAGCCGCCGTCTGGTTCCGCGATGCCAATCTGGGCGGCATCATCGCCGCGGCCATGATCATCAACATGTTCGTTGCGGCCCTTGCCGGCATCCTGATCCCGCTGCTGCTCGACCGCTTCAAGGTCGATCCCGCGGTCGCTTCGGCGGTGTTTGTCACCACGGTCACCGACGTCGTTGGTTTCTTCGCTTTTCTGGGCCTTGCCACGTGGTGGTTCGGCGTCCATTGATCCGGCTCAATTGACTTTTACGTAAATGCCGTGCGAGGCTCGGCGACAGGCAGACTGCGGCCGATTCCGGCAGGTCTGCCGCGGACGGAGAGCAGCAGTCGCCAATCTCCGGCTATGGGGCGAGAATGCGGGAATATTATTCGATCACCGAGCTGACGCGCGAATTCGACGTGTCGACGCGGACGCTGCGGTTCTACGAGGACGAGGGACTGGTGCAGCCGGTGCGGCGGGGCCGCACGCGGCTGTTTCGTCCATCCGACCGACACCTGATCCGGCAGATCATGCGCGGAAAACGGCTCGGCTTCTCGATCAACGAGATCCGCGAAATCATTCAGATGTACAAGGAACCGCCCGGCGAGGTCGGCCAGCTCAAGCTGATGATCAAGCGCATCGAGGAAAAGCGCGAGGATCTGAGGCAAAAGCGCCGCGACCTCGAGGAGACATTGGCCGAACTCGACCAGGCCGAGGAATCCTGCGTTGAGCGGCTGGTCGAGCTCGGGGTGAACACATAGCGGACCGCGTTTGAGCGGCCATGGCAAACATTCGAGATTAGCCGAGCCCTCCGAACTTCATCCTAGGGTATGCGCTGCGTTGCTGCGCTCCTTGCTTCGCCCCAGGATGACGACGGAATGGACGTTTCGGCTAATGGCCGAAATGCGATTCACGGCGGAAACCATGGCGCGGATCAAATCCAGCGCCGCACTCTTTTGGCATAGTCGCGGTATTTCTTGCCGAACTTTGCCGCCAGCATCTTTTCTTCCTTTTCCACCGCGACCTTCTGCGTGACGAAGGCAGCGATGAACGCCAGCGGCAGGAACCAGACGATCCCGGAGATGAAGGCGACGCCAATCAACAGCAGCGTGTTGGCGAGGTACATCGGATTGCGGGTGACGCCGAAAGGACCCGTGGTGACGAGATGGTCCGGCACGGCGTTGGGGTTGAGCGTGGTCTTGGCCCGCGTCATGGTGCGGATGGCGGTGAACCAGAGTGCGGCGACGCCGAACAGCGCCACCCAGCCGGCCGCGTAGAGGAGGTCGCCCAGGAGGTCGCCGATCCAGGGCAGGGGAAAGAGCAGGCCGAGCGCGATACTGATGGCGATGGCGGCGATGTAGATCAGCGGCGGCCACGGTATCAGCCCAGGTTTGGGCGGGGTCTCGGTCATTCGACACCTTCCTCCGTCATCTTGCTGTCGGTCTGGGCCGTGCAGGTGCCGGCGAGATCCGCCAGATGCGCTCTCCATTCGGCGGTCTGGTCGTTCTTGTAGAGCCGATCAAGCGTTGCCTCGCCCTCCAGCGTGTCCAGCATGCACCCACAATAGCTCGAACAGAACTTGCTGTCGCGCTGCTGCTCGCACGAGATCTGGCAGGTCTTGAGAAAGTTCACCTGCGGGGTTTCGACCTTGGCCGGCATTACTTGCGAGAACAACCAGACACTGCCGATCAGCAGCGGCTGGTGAATCAGGTAGAAGGCCAGGCTGTGCCGGCCGATGAAGCCCAGCGGGTTGGACCAGCGCCCGGGTGCCACATCTGCCAGGCGCGCCAAGGCGCCGAAGCCGGAGGCAAGCTTGGTCGCTCCGAGGCCCACAAGCACCGCACCGAACCACGGGAACAGCGGGACATAGTCGTTGGAGTGTGGGTTGACCGCGGAAAGGCCGACCCACCACAGCCAGGGGTGATCGAACGATTCCAGCCGAAAATAGAAGGGAATGGCGATGACCGCCGCGGCGATCGGCAGTGTGAGCAGCGCCGGCAGGCGCAGGAATGCCAGCCCGAGCAGGCTCGCCAGCGCGATCTGGTGCAGGATGCCGAAGAAGATCCACCCGTCCGGCGTGGCGATACGGGTGGCGACCGAAATGGCGATCGCCGCTCCGGCGACCATGGCGAAGCGTCTCCAGAAGCCGTTCCAGCGGATCTCTTTGCCATGGGCGAGATACAGGCTGACGCCGACCAGGAACAGGAAGGTCGAGGCGATGCAGCGAGCATAGAACTTCCACCAGCCGAAGGCGGTCAGGCCGGGATCGGTGTAGCCGAAGAATTCCAGGTCCCAGGTGAAATGGTAGCTCGCCATGGCGATCAGCGCGATGCCGCGCAGCATGTCGATGGCGACGATGCGCTTGGTCTTCGGCAACTCCGCGGCGGGCATGGTCGGCGTCTGGATGCTCATGGTCTCGCGATCTGATTCAGCCCCGTACGAGGACTATCACGGTTACGCCGGACAAAAGAAGGCCGTGAGCTTCGATACAGACAGTCAGCCGGCGCTGCATCAGGCACCCCTTTAGGCCAGCACCGGAAAGCCTTTGACCGGCTTCGTTTTTATCCGGGGCACGTCGGTTTCCTGTTACCGGTCGCGAACTGATGGCCGCAGATTTGGCTGCTGATTCTGCTTTGGGGAAGCAATGTCCACGCATGTGCGCCATCCGATCTGGCTACCGGCCCTCAAGGCCGCGGATGCCCGCACCTTCGCCTCGCTCTACGCGGTCGAATCCTTCGCTCGCGCCACGGTGTCGAGCGTCATCCCGATCCAGGCCTACGAGATCCTCCACAACGAGCAGATCGTCTCGATCCTCTACACCATAGTGGCGATGCTCGGCCTGTCGGTGACCCTGTTCATGCCGATGCTGATCCAGCGCTTCGCACGGCGCTGGGTCTACACGGCGGGCGCCTGCCTGCTGGCGATCGGCTCGTTGTTCTTCGTCACGCATACGCTCGCCGGGCAATTGGCCGGCATGCTGTGCCGTGTCATGGGCGCCAGCGCGCTGTCGATCACGCTCAACCTCTACATCATGGACCACATCCGCAAGACCGATTTCATGCAGGCCGAATCGCTGCGCATGGCGTGGTCGATGTTTGCCTGGACGGGTGGGCCGACGCTCGGCATCTTTCTCTACACACGCTTCGGCATCTATGCCGCGCATGGCGCGGTCGCCGTATTCGCCTTGGCCCTGCTGGCGTTGTTCTGGACCTACCGGCTCGGCGACAATCCCTCGATCCGGCCGGGCAAGACGCGCCCGGTCAACCCGCTGGCCAATATCGGCCGCTTCGTCGCGCAGCCGAGGCTGAGGCTGGCCTGGCTGATCGCCTTCGGCCGCTCCTGCTTCTGGACGACATTTTTCGTCTATGGCCCGCTGTTCATGGTCATCACCGGTGAGGGCGAACTTGCCGGCGGCATTCTGGTTTCGGCAGGCAACGCGCTTTTGTTCATGGCGATTTTCTGGGGCAAGGCCGGCAAGCGCTTCGGCGGCCGCAGGACCATGACTTTTGCCTATTTCGCCATGTCGGTGGTGCTGCTGGCGGCGGGTGCCGTCGGCGAAAGCGCGCCGCTCGTCACCGGCGCCTTGCTGCTGTGCGGCGCCTTCTTCACCATCGCGCTCGACGCGCTGGGCTCGACCGCCTTCATGCGCTCGGTCCGCTCTTACGAGCGGGCGCAGATGGCTGCGGTCTACCGCACTTATCTCGACTTTTCCGAACTGACGCCGCCGCTGGTCTACTCGGTGGTGCTGGCCTTTTTCGGACTGGGCTCGGTTTTCGTCACGCTCGGCCTGCTTGCGGCGGTCTGCGGTTATGTCACCTGGCAGTATCTGCCGAAGTCGCTGTGAAGCTTACGGCACAAGCGCAGCATGTCGTTCGCGTACCCAATCGTGGAAGCGGTGGAGGTCGTACTCCTCCGGCATCAGCACGCCGGCCTTATGGCGCATGGAGCGCAGCCCTTTCTGGTTGACCTCGCAGATCGCGGCATCCTCCTCCAGCACCTGGGTGCCGAATCCGACGATGTTGTCGATGTCGGTGGCGGCGAGCGCGTCGGGCGCGAACAGCCATTCGGCGGTCAATTCGGTCTGCTCGGGGCCAAGCGGCACCAGCCGTACGGACCTGACATAGTCGACGTGGCCGACGATGAACATCGAGGGCAGGCTGGTGGCGTAGGTCTGGCCGGCGGCGTGCTCGGCCGGCGTCAGGCCCGAAAAGACCGGCCCATGCGCCTGGCCGTCACGTGACCATGTTTCGGCACCCGCCCGCAGCCCGCCGGAAAATTCCGGCGCGTCATTGTCGGCATGGCGGGTCCATTCGGGGTCGTCATGCCGGCCCATCAGGCCGCGGCCGTAGATCGGCACCAGCCGCGACAGGTCCTTGTGGACGCCGGGGCAATGCAGGCATTCGTTGAAGTTTTCCCAGAAGATCTTCCAGTTGCAGTTCATCACCTTGCGCAGCACATGGCCCGATACCAGCGATTCCAGCGGCCAGTTGCCGAGATCGCCGGAGGCCGGGTCGAAGGATGAGTGCGCCGAGCCGGCGGCATCTTCCGCGAGATTGACGAAGACGAAGCCGCGCCAGACCGACAGCGCGACGCGATAGAGCGGATGGTCCGCCTTGTCGAAACCTTCGGGCAGCGTTTTCGATGGCACGCGCACGAGATCGCCGCGCAGCGAATAGGACCATGCGTGGTAGGGGCAGGTGATCAGCCGCGCCTTCAGCCGCCCCTCGCGTTCCTGGCAAAGCTGCGAGCCGCGATGCCGGCAGGTGTTGTGGAAGGCGCGCAGTTCGCCGGTATCGTCACGCAGCACGACGATCTCCTGGGTGCCGACACGGAAGGTGCGGAAAGCCAGCGGTTGGGCGAGATCAGCTTCACGGCAGACGAGCAGCCAGTTCCTGTACCAGATGGCGTCGAGGTCGCGCTGGTAGGCCGCCGCATCCCAATAGGCCGAGGACGGCAATGTCGGCTCGGCCCGGGTGAGGCCGTTATAGGGGGCGTGCTGGCTCTGGACGGGCTGCATGGCTGGCCTCCTGTGAGGATGGCAGCCGACACCCGGCCACGGAAATTGTCAATTGCAGCGGAGCAAGCGGCCGGACGGCGCTAAAGCGCTTGTCGCCGTCGGAATTTGGTTTGCCGGATGCGGCGATTTTCCCTATAGTCACCTTCGTCGTCGGTTCCGATTGGAGCCAAGAGGGAATGCGGTGCGGGCAGATTTGTTGCCCAATGCCGTGGCTGCCCCCGCAACTGTGTGCGGTAGTCCTCTCCATATGCCACTGAAGATTTTCTTCGGGAAGGTGGGGAAGGGCGCTGATCCGCGAGCCAGGAGACCTGCCGGCGACAGGAAACTGACTTCGATGCCCTCGGGTGGAGGGTGAAAGGACAAGACATGAATACCGCTTCCGTCTCCCTCGGCGCCTCCATCTCCTCGCAGTCGCGCCTCCTGCAGCTCGCGCTCGCGGCGCTGCTCGGCGTTTTCGTCGTAGGCTTTGTCGGTTTCTCGCATATCGACGCGGTCCACAATGCCGCGCACGACTATCGCCACTCGATGGCGTTTCCCTGCCACTGATAGGGATTTGACATCATGAACCTGTTTCGCAACGTCGTGTTCATCGCGGCGATCGCAGGGCTCGTGGCCGGTGTCGTTCTCGCCTGCATGCAGGCCTATGCCACCGTGCCGTTGATCCTGAAGGCGGAAGTCTACGAACAGGCCGGCGGCGGCCACCACCACGACCATACCGCACCGGCCCCGACCGACAACAACGCCATGAACTCTGCCGCCCCGGCGGGCAATGCCATGAGCTCCGCCGCGCCGGCAGCCGCTGAAGCTGTTCCGGCTGAAGAGGAAGGCTGGGCGCCGGCCGACGGCTTCGAGCGCTTCGCCTTCAGCGTGCTTGCCAACATCGTCACCGGCATCGGCTTCGCGCTGGTCCTGGTCGCGGTTTCGGAATTCGCCGGCGGCATCGGCAACTGGCGCCAGGGCGTGTTCTGGGGACTGGCCGGCTTTGCCGTGTTCACGCTGGCGCCGGGCCTCGGCCTGCCGCCGGAACTGCCGGCCATGCCTGCCGCCGAGCTTCTGCCACGCCAGATCTGGTGGACGGCGACGGTGGCGGCGACGGCGATCGGCCTTGCCCTGATCGCCTTCCGCAAATCACTGCCGCTGGCGATTCTGGGCGTGGTGTTGATCGTCGCGCCGCATATTGTCGGCGCGCCGCAGCCGGACAGTTTCGAGACGCCGATTCCGGAAGGCCTGCACCATCAGTTCGTGGTGGCGGTAACCGTAACCAACCTGGTGTTCTGGCTCGTGCTCGGCGCTGTCGTCGGCGTGGTGCGCGGACGCTTCACCGGCAGCGCGACGAGCCTGCGCGACAGCTTTGCCTGATCGCGGAAGACTGACCTTCATCATCGGCGGTGCGCGCTCCGGCAAGAGCGCGCACGCCGAAACGCTGATGACCGCCTTGCCTTCGCCATGGGCCTACATCGCCACGGCGCAACCTTATGACGACGAGATGCGGCAGCGCATCGCGTTGCACCGGTCGCGGCGCGGCGAGGGCTGGACGACCATCGATGCACCGCTAGACCTTGTCGGTGCACTCGAGGCCCTACCGGAGGACCAGCCGGTGCTTGTCGACTGCCTGACGCTCTGGCTGACCAATCACATGCTGGCCGATCATGATGTAGAGGCCGAATGTCGGCGGCTGGCTGACATGCTGTCGCGGCCGCGCGGACCCTGGTTCGTGGTATCCAACGAGGTCGGGCAAGGCATCGTGCCCGACAATGCGCTGGGGCGCCGGTTCCGCGACGCCGCCGGCCGGCTCAACCAGCAGGTCGCGGCGATTGCCGAGACCGTGCTTTTGATGGTGGCGGGGCTGCCGCTCAAGGTGAAGTGACATGACCGACATCGACGAAAAGGACGAAGAGCGCCACCGCGCCAAGATGGCCAAGCGCAAGGCGGTCCAAGACGCCGAGGTGGCGAGCAAGACGGTCGAAAAGGGGCTGCTGATCGTCAACACCGGCCCGGGCAAAGGCAAGACCACGGCTGCCTTTGGCCTGGCGCTGCGGATGCTCGGCTACGGCAAGCGCGTCGGGGTCGTCCAGTTCATCAAGGGCAAATGGCATACGGGTGAGAAGGAGGCCTTCGCCGCCTTCGACGACCGCGTCGTCTGGCACGCGATGGGCGAGGGGTTCACCTGGGAGACACAGGATCTGAAGCGCGACATCGCGGCGGCCGAGGCCGCCTGGGCCAAGGCGCTGGAGCTGATGGCCGATCCGTCGATCAGTCTCGTCGTGCTCGACGAACTCAACATCGCGCTGCGCTACGAGTATCTCGATCTGGACAAGGTGGTTGTCGCGCTGAAAGCGCGCCGCGAGGGCCTGCATGTCGTCGTCACCGGTCGCAACGCCAAGCCGGCGCTGGTCGAGGCGGCCGACCTGGTGACCGAGATGGGGCTGACCAAGCACCATTTCGCGGCGGGAGTGAAGGCGCAGCAGGGGGTGGAGTTTTGAGAGCTGTTGTCCCCTTTTGTGGATGAGCATTCAAGTCTGGTCGCCAAACGCTTCCAGCAGGGCTCACTTCCTTTCCCTCCGGAGGGGGGAAAGGTGGCGCTGCGAAGCAGCGACGGATTGGGGGAAGGCGGTTATCGAACGCGCGGTCCGTAGACAGGCAGGCGCAACCCGGCGGGTGCGAGAAACGCGACTGCCGAGCTCGTCGACCCCCACTCCGTCTCGGCTTCGCCGAGCCACCTCTCCCCGATCGACGGGGGAGAGGAAAGGCGCGAACCTGTTGCAGCCCGGCTCCCTTCCTCCCCTTCGGGAGAGAACTCACGGGGGGGTGAGATCATGCCAGAATGACGATCGCCGAAACCACGCCGAACAGGGCAATCAGCAAATAATCGGCGACGCGGTAGAGTTTCAGCGCCCGCCTTATGTCGATGCTGTCGGCTTCGCGTCGGCCGCCTTCGCCCATGAACGCGTCGTCGACCGTTACGCCGCCATAGCTGCGCGGCCCGGCGAGGGCCAGGCCGAGCCCGCCCGCCATCGCCGCCTCCGGCCAGCCGGCATTGGGCGAGCGGTGCTTTTTCGCGTCGCGCCGCACCGCCTGCCATGCGGCTTTCGCGTCGGCGCCTTTCACCAGGAAAGCCGCCAACGTGATGAGCAACGCCGTCAGCCTCGACGCCGGCAGGTTGATCCAATCGTCGAAGCGTGCGGCTGCCCTTCCGAACGTTTCGTGGCGCGGCGTGCGATGGCCGATCATCGAATCGGCGGTGTTGGCGGCCTTGTAGGCGGCGCCGCCGGCGAGGCCGCCGACGCCCGTCCAGAAGGCGGGGGCAACGATGCCGTCGGAAAAATTCTCAGCCAGGCTCTCGATCGCCGCGCGGCAGACGCCGGCCCTGTCGAGGGTTTCGGGATCGCGGCCGACGATGCGCGAGACGGCGGCGCGGCCCATGTCGAGGCCGCCCGAGTCGAGCGCATCGGCGACGGCCTCGACATGCTCATAAAGGCTCCGCTGCGACAGGAACGATGTTGCCAGAAGGGCGGTGATGAACAGTCCCAGGGGAATGAACCAGAGCAGGATCTGCACGCACAGGCCAATTAGCGCCGGCACCAGCACGATGACCAGAAGCGCCTGGACACCACGTTGGCGACGCAGTGCGTCGGGATCAGTGGCGCGGTTGAGCCTGCGATCGAGAAAGGATATCAGCCTGCCAAACCACGTCACGGGATGGCCGATGGCGCGAAACAGCCAGTCGGGGTAGCCCAGCGCGGATTCGATGGCCAATGACAGGAAAGCGATCAGGACTGACATGAAGCTTCTTGAAGGAGCGGTGGACCATGGTGGAAGTCTCGGCCGGGCAAGGGCGCTTTTCCCCAACGCCCCCCAGCCTTTCGTCGACCTCTCGACCGGAATCAATCCGCACTCCTACCCGCTTTTCGAGCTGCCCGCCACCTCGCTGTCGCGATTGCCGGAAGCGGGGCGGGCGCGTGAGCTGACGGCGATCGCGGCCAGTAGCTATGGTGCGCCCTCGCCAGCCAATGTCGTCGCTGCGCCCGGTACGCAGATCCTGCTGCCGCGCGTGGCATCGCTGGTCGCGCCGGGCAAGGCGCTCGTACTGGGGCCGACCTATGCCGAACATGCCCGCGCGGCGGCGATCGCGGGGCACGAGGTGATCGAAGTCAGCGATTTCGCTGATCTGGCGGATGCCGACCTTGCCGTCGTGGTCAACCCGAACAACCCGGATGGGCGCATCGTCGAGCGCGACCGGCTGCTGGCGCTGGCCGCCGGTTTGCGCGCCAAGGGCGGGCTGCTGGTCGTCGACGAGGCGTTCATGGATGTCGGCCCGCGCGAACACAGCCTTGCCGGCGATGTCGGCCAGGGCGGCATCGTCGTGCTGCGTTCTTTCGGCAAGTTTTTTGGGCTGGCCGGCCTGCGGCTTGGATTCGCGCTTGCCGATGCGCCGACGGCCCAACGGCTGGAAACGCAATTCGGACCTTGGGCCGTCGCCGGCCCGGCGCTGGAATATGGCATTCGCGCACTTGCCGATATCGGCTGGCAGGACGCGATGCGCGCATCGCTTGCGGAGGCATCGGTTCGGATCGACGGACTGTTCAGCCGCTTCGGCCTGCCTGCCGCGGGCGGCACCACATTGTTCCGCTATTTCAGCCTGCCGGATGCCGCCGGCTTGTTTGCAGCGCTTGGCGAGCGCGGCATCCTGCTTCGCCATTTCACCGACCGCCCGCACGTCCTGCGGGCAGGCCTGCCGGGGAACGAGGAGGAGTGGCTGCGGCTCGAATCCGCCCTTGCCGAATGGGCGGCGCGGCGCGAGGATCGAGCGAAAGGTATCGAACCATGATTCATGTCTGCTCGCTGGCAAAGGTCGAGGAAACAGTGGCGAGGACCGGCGCCGAGCGGCTGCTGTCGCTGTTGGCCGCCGGCACCGATGTGCTCCGCCCGGCCTCGATCATGAGGGAAAACCATCTGCACCTGGTCATGCACGACATCGCGGCGGCGCAGGATGGCATGACCATGCCGGGCGAGGAGCATGTGCGCAATCTGCTCGATTTCGCGCGCCGCTGGGACCGCGCAAGGCCGATGGTCGTTCACTGTTATGCCGGCATCAGCCGCTCGACAGCCTCCGCCTATATCATCGCTGCCGCGCTGGCGCCGAAACGCGACGAGGCCGAACTGGCTCGGACGTTGCGGACGCTGTCGCCTTCGGCGACGCCCAATCCGCGGCTGATCGCGGTGGCCGACGCGCTGCTTGGTCGAGACGGCCGCATGATCGCGGCAATCGAAGCGATCGGGCGCGGCGCCGATGCCTTTGAAGGCAACCCGTTCGAACTGAGGATCGACGGCTAGAGGCTACTTCAGCCAATCGGCGAGCTTCGCCTTGCGTACGTCCCTAAGCAGGCTGACGAAACCATCAGCCTGATGTTCCGCTGTCAGCCGACCTTTTTCAGCCGTGGCAATGCTGGCGTCGCCGACCACGCCGTTCGGATTGAGATCGCTGGCGATCCAGGCGAAGGCGTGGGTGCCGGTGTGGCGCAGGAGCGAAAATTCCTGCTCCGCGTTGGCGACGTTGGAGACGAAATTGTCGGCCTTGGTCATGTCGACGAGATCCGGCCGGAAATGCAGCATCAGCGAGGTCTCGACGTCGCCGCCATGGATGCCGTGGCGGTCCTCGAGTTCGGTGTACATGCCGGCCGGGCGGCCGAAGCGTTGCCAACTGGTCTTCACCGCCAGCATCTTTTCGCGCACCCGCAATTCGCGCGTGACGATGCCCATGATCTCCTCGTTGCCGCCATGCGAGTTGACGACGACCAGCTTGCGCACGCCTGCCCGCGCAATCGACACGCCAAGCTCGGTCCAGGCGTCCGCCAGCGTCGTTGCCGGCAAAGTAAGCGTGCCCGGCGCGTGAAGATGCTCGTTCGATTTGCCCACCGCCTGGACCGGAAGGATGCGGATGTCGAGATCGTCGGGCAGGCGGGCGATCACCGTGTCGAGCATGCCGTTCATGATCGAGGTGTCGGTCGAGACAGGCAGATGCGGTCCATGCTGCTCGATCGCCGCCACCGGCAGTACGGCGATCGTCGCTTCGGGATCGATCGAGGCATATTCGGTGGTCCGATAGTCACCCCACCACACGCGTCTTTTTGCTACGGTCATGTCATGCCTCTTCGATGAACGGTGAGACCTACCGCGAGATAGGCGGTGTGTCGATCACCCGGCCGCGATGGCCTCGACCTCCACCTTGAATTCAGGCCGGGCAAACCCGCTGACGATCATCAGGGTCGAGGCCGGCGCTGGGTTCGAAAAAAGCCGGTCGCGGACATCCATATAGGGTCGCAGATGCGCGCGGTCGGTGACATAGGCGTTGATGCGAACGATATCGCCGAGCCCCAGCCCCGCCTCGCCGAGGATCGCGGCGATGTTCTTGAAGCAAAGCTCGGCCTGGGCGCCGGCGTCTTCGGGAACCTGGTCGTCCGCCGTGATCGCGACCTGGCCTGAACACAACACCAGCCGCTTGCCCGGGGGCACTTCGACGCCGTGACTGTAGCGAGCAAAAGGCGGCTTGATCGACTTCGGGGTGAGAAACTTGAACATGGCAATCTCCTGGATACCGCCAGCCTAAGACTGGATTCGTCACAGCTTCAAGATGGCGGTGCATGTCGCCGGTGCGATTGTGGACAGGCGTTTAAAAAATAGGCACGATGCCTCCGGTGCAGCACGACCTTTCCGGCGTTCGCAGATGGCTGTGGTGCAGGCGGGCGGGTCCCGGCGCGAGATGCCGGTGGCATGTGTCTTGCTTCTTGAATCTCTGGTGTCGAGCCTGGCGCGTGGCGCGCCGGAGCAAACAAAGGGTGGTGGTGTCGATGTACGGAAAACTGAAGATGTCGGTAGCGGCGGTGGCCGTGCTTGCAGCGAGCACGCTTGGTGCCGCGGCAAATGAAAAAGTCACCTTCGGCACCAACTGGCTGGCCGAGCCGGAACATGGCGGCTACTACCAGGCCGTGGCCGACGGCACCTATGCCGCCTGCGGCCTCGACGTCACCATCATGCAGGGTGGCCCGCAGGTCAGCGGCCGGCCGATGCTCCTGGCCGGCAAGATCGATTTCTACATGGGCGGCAACCTGCTGTCGGCCTTCGACGCCGTCCAGCAAGGCATTCCGATGCGCGTGGTGGCGGCGGACTTCCAGAAGGATCCGCAGGTCATCATGTCCCATCCCGGCGAGGGGCTGGACAAATGGGAGGACCTGAAGAACGCCGAGCAGTACATTCTGGGCGACGAGGGCGCGCAGACCTTCTTCCAGTGGATGATTATCGAACTCGGCTTCGACGCGGCCAAGCGCGTGCCCTACACCTACAACACTGCTCCCTTCCTTGCCAACAAGAAGTCGATCCAGCAAGGCTATGTTACCTCCGAGCCGTTTGCGGTCAAAAAGGAAGGCGGCTTCGTGCCCAACCAGTTCCTGCTCGCCGACTATGGCTGGGACACCTATTCGACGACGATCGAGGTGATGCAGGACACGATCGACAAGAAGCCGGAGGTGGTCCAGTGCTTCGTCGATGGCTCGGCCAAGGGCTGGTACAAATATCTCTACGGCGACAACAAGGCCGCCAACGACATGATCAAGAAAGACAATCCTGACATGACGGATGAGCAGATCGCTTTCTCGATCGAGCAGATGAAGAAGTTCGGCCTGGCCGATTCCGGCGACACCGAGAAGCTCGGCATCGGCGCCATGAACGAGGCGCGGATCAAGAGTTTTTACGACAAGATGGTCAAGGCCAAGGTCACGCCCGCCGGCATCGACATCACGAAAGCCTACACGCTGGCCTTCGTCAACAAGGGCGTCGGGCTCGAGCTGAAGAAATAGGCCGTCCCAGCATGATGCGGGAACAGGTAGCGCAGGCGCCGGCGAACGGGTCCGACACGGCTCCGGCATTGTTGGCGCTGCGGGGCGTCGGCAAGGTCTTTTCCAATGGCGTGACGGCGCTCGCCGACGTCGACCTGACGATCCGGGAAGGGGATTTCCTCAGCCTGCTCGGGCCGTCCGGCTGCGGCAAGTCGACGGCGCTCCGGCTGATCGCCGGCCTGTCGACGCCGACCTCCGGCATGCTCGACTGGCGTGCGGGCGGTTCGCTCGACCGCTCGAACATCGGCTTCGTGTTCCAGGAGCCGACATTGCTGCCCTGGGCCAGCGTCTTCGACAATGTCTGGCTGCCGCTCAGGCTGAAGGGCGTCAGCCGCGCCAAGGCGGCACCGGTGGTGACCGAGATGCTGGCAAGGGTTCATCTCACCGGCTTCGAGAACGCCGTGCCGCGCGAATTGTCGGGCGGCATGAAGATGCGCGTCTCGATCGCACGGGCCCTGGTGACCAAACCGCGCGTGCTTTTGATGGATGAGCCGTTCGCGGCCCTCGACGAAATCACCCGCTTCAAGCTCAACAACGATCTGCTGGAGTTGTGGCAGGACGAGCGCTTCACCGTCGTCTTCGTCACGCATAGCGTCTTCGAAAGCGTGTTTTTGTCCAACAGGGTTGTCGTGATGGCGGCGCGGCCAGGCAGGATCTTCGACGAGCTTGCCATTGATGCGGCCTATCCGCGCGACGAGGCCTTTCGCACCTCACCCGATTATGCGGCGCTGTGCCGGCAGACGTCCGACGTGCTGGTCAAGGCCATCAACTCAATTGCAGGCTCGCATCATGACGGCCATTGACGGTGCATTGAAACTCGACCCCGAGGAAGCACGCCGCGCGCGCCAGGAGCGGCTCGAGCGGATCGGCCGCTGGGTTCTGCCGCTGGCGATCATGATCCTGGCGATTTGGCTGTGGGACCGCATCTGTGTGTGGAATGAAATTCCGCAATACATCCTGCCGCGTCCCGGTGTGGTGCTGGCAACACTCTACAACGACGCCGGCCTGCTGTTCTCCGCACTGCTGGTCACCTTGCGCATCACCTTCCTCAGTCTGCTCCTTGCCGTCATCGGCGGCGTCGGGCTGGCGGTGCTGTTCGCGCAGTCGAAATGGGTGGAGATGTCGTTCTTTCCCTTCGCCATCGTGCTGCAAGTGACGCCGATCGTGGCCATCTTCCCGCTGATCAACATCTATGTCGACAACCAGACGACCAAGCTTCTGCTCTGCGCCTGGATTGTCGCCTTCTTTCCGATCCTCTCCAACACCACCCTCGGCCTGAACTCGGTCGACCGCAATCTGCGCGACCTGTTCAAGCTCAACGGCGCAACGCGCTGGCAGCAATTGCGCTATCTCAGGCTGCCGGCGGCGATGCCGTATTTTCTCGGCGGGCTGAAGATCGCCGGCGGCCTGTCGCTGATCGGCGCGGTGGTGGCCGAGTTCGTCGCCGGCGCCACCGGCCAGTCTTCGGGCCTCGCCTCGCGCATCATCGAGGCCGGCTACCGGCTGAACGCGCCCAGGCTGTTCGCGGCGCTGTTCCTGATCTCGCTGACCGGCATCCTGATCTTCCTCGTGCTGTCGCTGATTTCGCATCTCATCTTACGGCGCTGGCACGAGAGCGCGCTGAAGCAGGAGCGGTAGCGCCTTGATTCCGAACACAGGTTCATACCGACTCGCCAACGCACGCGTTCATCGGTCCGTCACGCCTGGCCTTGCCGCGCCCTTCGACGGCGACGGTTTCGCACTTGCCGACATCGCGGTGGGCGACGGCAAGATTTCCAGCATTGCTGTTCCTGGCAAATCGAACGCACCTGCCGATGAGATCCACCTCGGCGGGCGCATAATCCTGCCGTGCTTCATCGATTGCCACACCCATATCGACAAGGGCCATATCTGGCCGCGAAAACCCAATCCTGACGGCACTTTCATCGGGGCGCTGAATGCCACAGGTGCCGACCGCACTGACCGCTGGAGTGCCGAGGACGTGGCGCGGCGCATGGATTTCTCGCTGCGCTGCGCCTACGCGCATGGCACCAAAGCACTGCGCACGCATCTGGACAGTGTCCCGCCGCAGGAGGAAATCTCCTGGCCGGTGTTCGAGACGATGCGCGAGAGGTGGCGCGGCCGCATCGAGTTGCAGGGCGCCTGCCTGATTGGCGTCGAGGGCGTGCGCGACAAGAATTGGTTCGACAGGCTGGCCAAAAGGGTGGCCGCCGCCAAGGGCGTGCTTGGCGTCGTCACCTACATGGTGCCGGATCTGGAAGAACTGCTCGACCATGTCTTCTCCCAAGCCGTCAAGCATGGCCTCGATCTCGATTTCCATGCCGACGAGACCGACGACGTCGCGGCGATCTCGCTGAAGAAGATCGCCGAGGCGTCGCTGTGGAACGGCTTCGAGGGCAAGATCCTCGTCGGCCACTGCTGTTCGCTGGCGCGCCAGCCAGACCTCGAGGTGCTGGACACGCTGGACAAGGTGGCGAAAGCCGGGCTGGCGATCGTTTCGCTGCCGATGTGCAATCTTTATCTGCAGGACCGGCGGCGCGATCAAACCACGCCCCGCTGGCGTGGGGTGACGCTGCTGCACGAGATGAAGGCGAGGGGCATTCCGGTCGCGGTCGCTTCCGACAACACGCGCGATCCCTTCTATGCCTATGGCGATCTCGACATGCTGGAGGTCTACCGCATGGCGACGCGCATCCTGCATTTCGATCATCCGGTCGCCGATTGGCCGCGGGCCGTCACGGCAACGCCGGCTCACGTGATGCGGCTCGATGGTTTCGGCACGCTTGCCGCCGGCGGCGATGCCGACTTCATCGTCTTCAAGGGCCGCAGCTGGACGGAATTGCTGTCTCGGCCCGAATCGGATCGCATCGTGGTGCGCGCCGGGCGAGCGATCGACCGGCAATTGCCCGACTATGCCGAACTCGACGAGCTGATGGTGGACTGATGGATATCGCCGCGCTGAAACGCCATCTCGACGGGATAAAGCTCGACGACAATCCGGCCATCGTCCAGCAGAAGAGCCGCGATTTCTACTGGTACAGCCCGGTGCTGAAGCAGCAGCTCGATCACGTCACCGGCGACATGGTCGTGACGCCGAAAAACGAGGCCGAGCTGATCCGCGTGCTCGCCGCCTGTCACCGGCATGGCGTCCCGGTGACGCCGCGCGGCAGCGGCACAGGCAATTACGGCCAGGCGATGCCGCTCTCGGGCGGCGTCGTGCTCAATCTCGCCGAGATGAACGAGATCAAGTCGATCGCGCCGGGGCGCGTGGTGACCGGGCCGGGCGCTGTGCTGGCCGACATCGACAAGGCAACGCGGGCGCATTCCGGCCAGGAACTGCGGCTCTCACCCTCCACCTACAACACCGCCTCGATCGGCGGCTTCATCGCCGGCGGTTCGGGCGGCGTCGGTTCGATCAATTTCGGCGGCTTGCGCGATTTCGGCAATGTGCTGCGCCTGCGCGTGGTAACCATGGAGGCCGAGCCGAGGGCGCTCGAACTCACCGGCGAGGATCTGCACAAGGTGACGCATGCCTACGGCACCAACGGCATCATCACGGAAGTCGAAATGCCGCTGACCGCAGCCTATGAGTGGGTCGATGTCATCGTCGGCTTCGACAAGTTCATGGATGCGGCGCGCTATGGCAACGCGCTGGGCTGCCAGGACGGCATCCTGACCAAGCTGATCACGCCGATCGCGGCACCCGTGCCGCAGCTCTATTTCAAGCGCCACCAGAAATTCCTGAAGGATGGGCAGAACATCTGCGTCGTCATGGTGGCGCGGCATGGGCTGGACGCCTTTCTCGCTTTCACGCGGCGGGCTGGAGGCGAGGTGGTATTCAATGCCGCGACGGCGACGCCGGAGGAGAAAAAGGGTCTGCCGCCGGCCTATGAGCTGGCCTGGAATCACACAACGCTCAGAGCGCTGCGGGTCGACCCCGACATCACCTATCTGCAGTCGCTCTATCCCTTTCCCAACCAGCTGGCGCTGGTCGAGAAGATGGACGCGATGTTTCCGGGCGAAGTGTTCTCGCATCTGGAGTTCGTGCGGCTGGATGGCAACATCACCTGCTTCGGCCTGCCGCTGATCAAATTCACCACCGAGGCGCGGCTCGACGAGATCATCCGCTTGCATGAGGAGAATGGCTGCCCGATCTTCAACCCGCATCGTTACACGCTGGAAGAGGGCGGCATGAAGCAGACCGATGCGGTGCAACTCGCCTTCAAGCGCGAGACCGACCCGCAAGGACTGCTCAATCCCGGCAAGATGATCGCCTGGGAAAACCCGGATTATGACTACCGTTCGGGACGAACTTTTCTGTTCAAGGGGCTGCAGAGGACGGGATGAGGAGAGGCTCGCGCTTGAACACCCCCCTCTGGCCTTCCGGCCCGGGCCCTTCGCTGTCGCTTCGGGCGTTCGTCGCTCGGAAAGCCAAGAAATCGGCTTCCCGTCCGCTGCGCGGACCACTCCTCACCCCCCGCATGGGGGGAGATCGGCAGCTTAAGCGCTGCCGCCAACCTGCCGCGCTGACAATTGGCGAAAGCAGGGAGATAGTCCGATCTCCCCCCTTGCGGGGGAGATGCCCGGCAGGGCAGAGGGGGGTGCCTCGCGCTGACCCAGGCAATGCCTCACCATGAACATCCTCGTCCTCCACGCCCATCCGGTCGAAACCAGCTTCAATGCCGGCCTGCACCGGACGATCGTCGAGCGACTGACGGCTGCCGGTCATGCGATTGACGACTGCGACCTCTATGCCGAGGACTTCGACCCGCGGCTCTCTCGCCAGGAACGGCTGGACTATCACAATCCGCGCGGCTCCGCCGACCCTGCGGCGCCGTATGTCGAACGTCTGTTGCGCGCCGATGCGCTGGTGCTTTCCTATCCGGTCTGGAATTACGGCTTTCCGGCAATTCTGAAAGGGTTCTTCGACCGCGTCTTCCTGCCCGGCGTGTCGTTCAAGCTGGTCGACGGCAAGGCGCAGCCGTCGCTGCACAACATCAGGAAGATCGCGGCGGTCACCACCTATGGCGGCAGCCGGTTCCGCGCCATGCTGATGGGTGACCCGCCGCGCAAACTGGTCCAGCGCGTGCTGCGCGCCACGGTCAAGCCGGGCGCTTCGGTTTCCTATCTGGCGCATTATTCGATGAACATTTCGAGCGACGAGACGCGCAAGGCGTTCTTGGCCAAGGTCACGGCCAGCATGGACAGATTCTGATGCGCGCGCTGGTGGTTTATTGCCATCCGGTGCCGGAGAGTTTTTGCGCCGCTATCCGCGACACCGCCGTGGAGGTGCTGACGCGAAAGGGCTGGGAGGTGCGGCTGCTCGACCTCTACGCCGAGAAGTTCGATCCGGTGATGAGCTGCGAGGAACGGCGTTTCTACAACAACCAGGCGCCGCAGGACCTTGCGCTGAAGCCGCATTTCGAGCTGCTCAACTGGGCCGAGGCAATCCTCTTCGTCTATCCGACCTGGTGGTACGGGCTGCCGGCGATGCTGAAGGGTTGGCTCGACCGGGTGTGGGCGACGGACGTCGCCTTCAAGCTGCCGGCCGGCAAGGGGCGGATCAAGTCGCTGATGCGGCATGTGACCAAGGTCGGCGTCATCACCACCTGCGGCGCGCCGACATGGTGGAGCGTCGTCGTCGGCCAGCCCGGGCGCAAAACCTTGCTGCGCGGCATGCGCGCGCTGTGCGCCACGCGCTGCCGGACCTTCTTCCTGGCGCACTATCTGATGGACGCCTCGACGCCGAAGACGAGGGCCGCGTTTCTGGCGAAGGTGCGGGCGAAGCTGGAGCGGTTTTGAGGGGGCGAACTGCCCTTCTCCCCTTGTGGGAGAAGGGAAAACCGCGCTACGTCTTCACCCGTTCCGATTTCGGATCATACATCGGCTTCAGCGATGCCTCTGCCGCAAACCGCTCGCCGGCGATCTCGATCTCATAGGACGAGGCCAGCACATCCGCCTCGGTCTCGCCCTGGCAGGGCACATAGCCCAGCCCGATCGCGCCGCCGAGATGGTGGCCGTAATTGCCTGAGGTGATCGGACCGACGATCTTGCCGTCGCGCAGGATCGCCTCGTTGTGGAAGAGCAGCGGTTGCGGGTCCTTCAGCCGGAACTGGACCAGCCGGCGGCTCAATCCGGCTTCCTTCTTCTTCAACACCGCGTCGCGGCCGATGAAATCGCCCTTGGCCGTCTTCACCGCGAAGCCGAGGCCGGCTTCCAGCACATTGTCTTCGTCGGTGATGTCGTGACCGAAATGGCGGAAAGCCTTTTCGATACGGCAGGAGTCGAGCGCATGCAGCCCGCACAGCTTGAGGCCGACATCGGCGCCGGCCGCTTCGATGGCTTCAAAGACGTGGGCCGCCTGGTCGGTCGAGACATAGAGCTCCCAGCCGAGTTCGCCGACATAGGTGACACGGTGGGCGCGGGCGAGGCCCATGCCGATCTCGATCTCCTGGAACGTGCCGAATGGGTTGTTCTCGTTGGAGAAGTCGTTGGGGCTGACCTTCTGGATCAGTTTTCGCGCATCCGGGCCCATCAGGCAGAGTACGCTTTCGGCAGCGGTTACATCGGTGATGACGACGAACTCATCTGTCAGGTGCTTGCGCAGCCAGGCGAGGTCGCGCTGCAGCGCGGCGCCGGGCACGACGAGGAAATAGGCGGTGTCCGACAGGCGCGACACCGTGAGATCGCTCTCGATGCCGCCGCGCCGGTTGAGCATCTGCGTGTAGACGATCTTGCCCGGCGCTACGTCCATCTCATTGGCGCAGAGTTTTTGCAGGAAGGCGCAGGCGTCGCGGCCTTCGACGCGGATCTTGCCGAACGAGGTCATGTCGAACAGGCCGACCTTGTTGCGGACGGCGAGGTGCTCCTCGCGCTGGTTGTCGAACCAGTTCTGCCGCTTCCAGGAATAGCGGTATTCGCGCTCCTGTCCCTCGCGCGCGAACCAGTTGGCGCGCTCCCAGCCGGCGACCTCGCCGAACACGGCGCCGCGCGCCTTCAGATGCTCATGCAGGGGTGAACGGCGCACGCCGCGCGACGTCGCCATCTGGCGATAGGGGAAATGGTCGGCATAGAGCAGGCCGAGCGTTTCGGAGACGCGCTCCTTGAGGTAACGGCGGTTCTTCTGGAAAAGCTGGGCGCGGCGGATGTCGACTTCCCACAGGTCGAACGGTGCCTCGCCGTCGTTGATCCACTGTGCCAGCGCCATGCCGGCGCCGCCTGACGAGACGATGCCGATCGAATTGTAGCCAGTCGCCATCCAGTAGCCACGCAGTTCCGGCGCCTCGCCGAGATAGTAGCGGTCGTCGGGCGTAAAACTTTCGGGGCCGTTGAAGAAAGTATGGATGCCGGCGGTGGCCAGCATCGGCATGCGGTTGACGCCCATTTCGAGGATGGGCTCGAAATGGTCCATGTCCTCGGGCAACTGGTCGAAGCAGAAATCCTCACGGATGCCATCCATGCCCCACGGCTTGGCCACTGGCTCGAAGGCGCCGAGCATCATCTTGCCGGCATCTTCCTTGTAATAGGCGCACTCGTCGGGCACGCGCAGCACCGGCAGGCGGCTCAGCCCCGGGATCGGCTCGGTAACGAGGTAAAAATGCTCGCAGGCGTGCAGCGGGATGGTGACGCCGTTCTGGGCGCCCAGTTCGCGCGCCCACATGCCGGCGCAGTTGACGACGATGTCGGCCTCGATCGTGCCCTGCTCCTCGCCCTGCGCCCAGGACACGCCGGTGACGCGGCCTGCCTTGGTGTGGACCTTGGTGACCTTCACATTTTCAACGATGGTGGCGCCGCGTTGGCGCGCGCCCTTCGCCAGCGCCATGGCGATGTTGGCGGGGTCGCACTGGCCATCAAGCGGCAGATGCACGGCGCCGACGACGTCGGACACGTTGAGATGCGGGTACATCTCCTTGACTTCCCTGGGCGAAATCTCGCGCACGTCGACATCGAAGGCGCGGGCGAGTGACGCCTGACGGTAGATCTCGTGCTTGCGCTCCTCGGTCAGCGCGACGGTGATCGAGCCGACTTGGCGCATGCCGGTGCCGACCTCGGTCTCGGCTTCCAGCTTGACGTAGAGGTCGGCCGAATATTTCGCCAGCCGCGTCATGTTCTGCGAGCCGCGCAACTGGCCGATCAGGCCGGCGGCATGCCATGTCGTGCCCGAGGTCAGCTGCTTGCGCTCCAGAAGGACGATGTCGGTCCAGCCGAGCTTGGCCAGGTGATAGGCGACCGAGCAGCCCGAAACGCCGCCGCCGATGATGACGGCTCTTGCCTTGGCGGGAATGGTTCTGGGGGAAGGGGTGTTCATGCGGCCTCGCGGCGGTAGCTGGAGACAAAGCGGCGCAGCCGGAGCGCTGCTTCCCGCAAGACGGGTTCCGGCTGGCACAGGCTGACGCGGATATGTCCGGCCGCGGCCTCGCCGAAACTGGAGCCGGGCATGACGCCGACCTTCTCCTTGTCGAGGAAGGCGAAGGCGAATTTCTCGTCGTCGGATTCGACGGCCGATATGTCGAGCATGACATACATGCCGCCTTCGGAGCCGCGCACGCGGACATCGTTCATGCCGCGCACGGCGTCGAGCAGGACGGCGCGTCGCGCCGCATAGCGTTCGGCGATTTCCTTCACGCCATAACCCTTCTCCAGCGCCTCGGTGCAAGCGATCGAGATGAAGGCCGGGAGGCCGTAGGTCGTCACCAGATTGAGGTTGGTCAGCAGCGAGATCATCTCGCTCGGGCCGGTCAGCCAGCCCATGCGCCAGCCGGTCATGCCGTGGCTTTTGGACATGGAATTGATGACCAGCGTGCGCTCGGCCATGCCGGGCAGGGAACGCGGCGAGATGTGCTCGCCACCGCCGAGCGTCCAATAGACTTCGTCTGACAGCAGCCACAAATCGTGCTCGCGGCAGACCTCGGCCAGCTGTTCCAGCCGTTCGCGCGAATAGACGGCTCCGGTCGGGTTGTTCGGCGTGTTGATCAGGATGGCGCGCGTGTTCGGCCGAAGTGCCGCGCGGATCATCTCGGCGCGGGGCTGGAAACCGTCCTCGGCCGGCGTCTCGACAACCGTGAAGGTCGCGCCCGCGGCACTGAAGGTGTTGGGGTAGGTCGCGTAGTATGGCGCGACCACGATGGCGTGGTCGCCCGAATCGAGCACGGCCTGCACGGCGGCGTAGAGCGCCGCCTGGCCGCCCGGCGTGGCGATGACCTGGTCCGGCGTCGTCCCGACGCCCGTGCAGGCGACCGAGGCCGCCGCCATCGCCTTGCGCAGGCGCGGCAGGCCGGGCAACGGGGTATAGTGGTGATTGCTGCCGCGAACCGCGGTCACGCAAGCCTCGATCGTTTCGGAAGGTGTGTCGAAATCGTGATCGCCGACCGACAGCATGATGATGTCCTCGCCGGCTTCCTTGCGGGCCCATGCGGCGAAGTGGACTTCCCAGCCATCCTTGCCCGACGGCACGATGCCTGAAATGCGCGATGATGGTTTTGGCATCAGGCTCTCAACCTTTCGTTCTTCGGATCCCACAAGGGCTCATCGTTCTGCACGACCGCCTTGAAACGGTCGCCGAAGATCTCGATCTCCACGGCGGTGCCGGGCTCCGCCAGATCGGCACGCAGCATGCCGAGCGCGATCGACTTGCCGACGCGATGGCCCCAGCCGCCCGACGTCGTCTCGCCGACGATCTGGCCTTCACGCCACAGCGTCGACATGTAGGGCGCGTCGCAATCGCCGGGGTTTTCCACCACCAGCGTGACGAAGCGCTTCCTGACGCCCTGCTGTTTCTCGTTCTGCAGCGCTGCCTTGCCGCGGAACTCGGGCTTGTCCCATTTGACGAACCGCTCGAGCCCGCCTTGCAGGATCGAATAGTCGGTCGAAAGGTCGCCCTTCCAGGTGCGGTAGCCCTTTTCGAGCCGCAGCGAATCCAGCGCGTACATGCCGAATGGTTTCAGGCCGTGCGGCTGTCCCGCCGCGCAGATGGTGTCGAAAACGGCGGCGGTGTCGTCGACCCTGGTGTGGATTTCCCAGCCGAGTTCGCCGGCGAAGGAGACGCGGACCAGCTTCGCCCAGCGCCCGGCGATCTTGGTTTCCTGATGCGTGAGCCACGGCAAGGTCAGGTCGGCCTCACAGACGGCGGCGAGGATTTCCCGCGACTTGGGTCCGGCCAGGATTTGGGTGGAGAATTCCTCGGTCCGGTCGATCAGCTTGAAAGTCGCATCCACGGGCATGTGCGATTTCAGCCATTCGAAATCATGCCATTGCGCCACCGCCGCGGTGATCAGCGTCATGGACTCCTCGCCGTGGCGCACCACCGACATTTCGGTGACGATGCGGCCCTTGTCGTCGGAGAAATAGACGAGACCGATGCGGCCGGGCTTCGGCACGAGGCCGGTCACTTGCCGGCTAAGCCATTCGGCGGCGCCCGGACCTTCGAGGTTGAAGCGCGAAAAACCCGGCAGGTCGAGGATGCCGGCGGCGTCGCGGACGGCCAGGCATTCCTCGCGCACGCGGTGCTGCCACGGCCCGTCGCGACGGAAGGTGAGCGTTGCTTCCTCCGAGACGTCGTCGCCATCCTGCGCATACCAGGTGGCGCGCTCCCAGCCATTATAGGCGTCGAAGCGCGCGCCGAACGCCTTCATGCGATCATGGATCGGCGACAATTTCCTGTCGCGTCCCGCCGGCCAGGCATGGCGCGGAAACTGGATGGCGTATTCGTTGCCGTAGATCTCCATGCCTTTGGCAACGCAGTAATCCGGAGCCGAAGCGAAGGACGTGAAGCGGCGCGGGTCGCAAGACCACATGTCCCATTCGGTCTGGCCTTGCGTGACCCATTCGGCCAACACCTTGCCTGCACCGCCGCCTTGCGCGATGCCGAAGGTGAAGACGCAGGCCTCGAACGCATTGGGGACGCCCGGCATCGGCCCGATCAGCGGATTGCCGTCCGGCGCATAGGGGATCGGGCCGTTGATGACCTTGGACAGGCCGGCGGTGCCCAGGATCGGCACGCGGGCGACGGCGTCGGCCAGATAATGTTCCAGCCGGTCGAGATCGTCGGGGAAAAGCTGGAAGGAAAAATCCTCCGGCATCGGATCGTTGTGACCCGCCCAATGCGCGCGGCAATTGCGCTCATAGGGGCCGAGATTCATGCCGTTCTTTTCCTGGCGCAGATAGTAGGAAGTGTCGACGTCACGCAGCAGCGGCAGCTTCCTGCCCTGTTCCTTCGACCATGCGGCGAGTTCGGGGATCTCCTCGAACAATATGTACTGATGGCTCATCACCATCATCGGCACCTCGCGGCCGAACATTTTTCCAACTTCGGCGGCACGGTAGCCGGCGGCGTTGACGACGATCTCGCAGCGGATCTCGCCTTGCGGCGTCACGACCACCCATTCGTCCCTTTCGCGGCGCACGCCTGTCACCGGGCAGAAGCGTATGATCCGGGCACCCATGTCGCGCGCGCCCTTGGCCAGCGCCTGGGTCAGCTGCGCCGGGTCTATGTCGCCGTCGCTCGGGTCGTAGAGGGCGCCTTCCAGCTCATGCGTCTCGATGAAGGGATAGCGGCGCTTGATCTCGTCCGTGCCGACGATATCGATGTCCATGCCCTGGTAGCGGCCCATGCCCTTGGCGCGCTGGAACTCCTGCATGCGCTCTTGCGTGTGGGCAAGCCGCAGGGAGCCGGTGACATGGTAGTTCATGGGATAGTCGACGGCCTCGGCCAGCCCGCGATAGAGCTCGGTCGAATAGCGCTGCATGTTCATCAGCGACCAGGACGAGGAGAAGGTCGGCACATTACCGGCGGCATGCCAGGTCGAGCCGGAGGTGAGTTCATTCTTTTCCAGGAGAACGCAGTCGGTCCAGCCCGCCTTGGCGAGATGGTACAGAGAGGAGGCGCCAACGACACCGCCTCCGATGATCACCACGCGTGCCGTGCTCGGCAAACCGGCCATGTTCTTCTCCAACCCTTGGTCCAATTTCATTCAATAAACTGGCGGCGAAACCACCCAGATGACGACCGCCGGCTCCAATCCCGGATTGCGCCAGCGGAAAGGCTTGCCCTCGAAGCGAAAGGAATCGCCTTCGCCGAGCCGGTGCCATGTCCCCGATATTTCGATGTCGAACGTCCCCGACACGACATATCCAGCCTCTTCGGTTGGCCGGCGCGCCTCGCTCTTGAGCTCAGCGCCCGGCGCGAAGACGGAACGCAGCATCTCGAAGCTACCGCCGAGATCAGGCGACAGAAGCTCCTCCATGAGGCCGGATTCGCTTGTGCCAAGGGTGCGGCGGCTGCCGGCCCGCACGACCGCGCCGCGCTCGCTTTCGACAGGCACGTCGTGGCCGAAGAACAGGCTGACCGGCACGCCGAACAGTTCGCCGAAAGCCCGGAGATCACTGAGCGACGGTGTCGACAGGCCGCGTTCGACCTGGCTGACCCAGCCGACCGACCGGCCGAGTTTCAGGGCGATCTCGGCGAGCGTCAACCCTCGCGCCTTGCGCAGCGCCCTGATGTCGCTGGCCAGCAATCGCTCGTAATTTCCCTGCAATCCTTTCGCTGTAGTTGGAGGCAAATCGCGCTCTCGTGAAAAAATCCCATCAAATTTCATGAGATGCCGGAGCGGTGAAAAAATCAAGCGGATTTTCACGGGTGCACAAGATTTGCTTGCGCGATTTTGGCGGTTCATGCAAAGGCTCGGCCGCGAGCGGCGAGTGGGGACGTCCGATCGGGACACAGGGTAAGGACGGCCCATGCTTGGAAAGAAGGCTCGAATCACGGTTGATGCCGAGATCGTCGACGACGCGATCGTATCGCGCCGGTCGGTGCGCGCTTTTCTGCCCGACATGGTCGACGACAACACGGTCCGCGACATACTGGCGGTCGCGGCACGCGCCCCTTCCGGCACCAATATGCAGCCATGGCGGGTCTATGTCACCAAGGGTGACACCAAGCAGCGGATATCGGATGCCATCCTGAATTCCGGCATCCGTGCTGAAAAGGCCGATTGGGACGAATATCGCTATTATCCCACGCAGTTCTTCGAACCCTACCTGACCCGCCGCCGCGCCAACGGTTTCGGCCTCTATGGCGCGCTCGGCATCGGTCGCCGCGAGGTCGACAAGATGCGTGCCCAGCACGACCGCAACTTCGTCTTCTTCGACGCGCCGGTCGGCATGATCTTCACCATCGACCGCCGCCTCAACCAGGGTTCCTGGATCGACTATGGCATGTTCCTGCAGAACATCATGGTTGCCGCGCGGGGCAGGGGCCTGCACACCTGTCCGCAGGCGGCGTTCGCGCCCTATCACCGGCAGATCAGGCCGGTGCTCGGCATTCCCGACGAGGAGATCGTCGTCTGCGGCATGGCGCTCGGTTATGAAGATACGTCCAAGCCCGAAAATGCCTTCCGAACCGACCGCGTGCCGCTGGAGGAATGGGTGACGTTCAGCGAGTAGGCCGCTGCTGCGCTGCGACATCCGCTATTCCGTGTTCATCTGGGCGCCATGGCCGCTGACATGGGCGCCATCCTGCGGCGTCAGCTTGAGATAGGCTGATAGCGCGCACAGCGTGATGACACCCTCGATCACGAACAGTATCCGGAAGTGATTGGCGACGGCCGGGCCGCCGCCGGCCAGAAACGATAGTGCAGCGGCGGCGAGGCCGACGCTGATCGCCACCGCCAGTTGCCACAATATGTAATAGAGCGCGCTGAAGCGAGCGAGCTGCTCGGGCGCGATGTCGGAATAGGCAAGGTTGCCGGTCGACGCCCATTGCGCGGAGCGGAAGACGCCGAAGATGAAGATGTAGGCAAGCACGATCCACACCGGTGTGGTCGCCTGCATCAGGGCAAAGCCCGCAACCATGGCCGCGACGACGGGCGTGTTGAAAACCAGCACGCGGCGGAAACCGAAGCGGTTGAGCAGGCGAGGCATGAAGACACGCATGACCACCGACCCGACCGCGGCGACGAAGGTCAGCGACCCCGCCTGTACCGCGCTCATGCCGAAGCCGAGCTGGAACATCAGCGGCAGCAGGAAGACGACGGAGCTGAGGCCGATCGTGTCCAGACCGCCGCCGGTGAGGAAGGAGATGCGGAAGGTGCGGATGCGCAGGAGCTTGAGGTCGAGCAGGGGATTGCGCACGCGCAGGCAATAGAACGAGGCGACCGTCAGGATGACCAGCGCCAGGACAAGCTCGGCCGCGATCACGCCGGCGGCCGCATCTTTCGCCGCCAGCGAATCCATGCCGAAGACAAGCAGGACCATGCCGCTGCCGACCAGCAGGAAGCCCGGGAAATCGAACGGCGTGCGCACGGGTTTGGTCACCGTCGGAAACAGCGAGGCGGCAAGGACAGCCGCCGCCAGCGCGAAGGGCACGTTGATGAAGAAGATCCAGCGCCAGGAAATGTAGGTGGTCAGCGCGCCGCCGACGAGCGGACCGACCAGCGACCCGGACTGGCCCGCCAGCGAGATATACATGTTGATCTTCAGCGTCCGGCTTCGAGGGAAGGTCGACAGGATGACGACCTGACCGAGCGTGCCCATCAGCGCGCCGCCGAAGCCCTGCAGCGCGCGGGCGCCGACCAGAGTCCAGATGTTGTCGGACAGGCCGCACAGCGCCGACGAGGCGGCGAATACCAGCAGCGCAAAGCAGTAGACGTTGCGCAGGCCGAAGCGGTCGGCGGCCCAACCGCCGAGCGGCATTGAGATGATCAGGCTGGCGACATAGACCGTGATCAGCAGGCCAAGCTGGCTGGGCGGGCGGCCAAGGCTTTCGCTGATGCCGGGCAGCGCCGTCACCACGACATTCTGGTCGAGGCTGGTCATGAACACGCCGCAGGCGACCGTCAGCGGCAGCAGGAGCAGGGCTCTGGCTGGCACATCGGCGCGATCGGTGGCGCCGGCGGATATTTCTGCGGTCATGGAGATATTCGAACCAAACGGATGCGCGGATTCTGGAGACGGGTTTTGTTACCCTTCGGACCGGCTTGACGGCCATGTCATGCCAGTATGACGGCCGCCGGCGCATTGCTGTAGCGTCAGAGCCGGCCGGCCTTGATGCCAGAATTCGTCGACCCCGAGCCTACTGGACCTCGTAGCCGACTTCCTCGCTGGCGTGACACAGCGCCTTCCAGAAGGAGCGCGCGAACGAGCGAAAGACGTAGATGTCGAACTGGTCGCCGCCGGTGCGTTGGATCTGGGCGAAGACATCGTGATGGGTGGTCGAGCGGCCGGCGCCGAGCGGGAAGGCCGGCAGCGCGAAATCGATGGCGAAGAACTTCGCCAGCACCCATTCGGCCTTCGGACCGGCGATGCGGATCGCGGTGCGGCCATGCGAAAGATCGGTCACCGTGCCGATGGCGGGGGTCACCACGCCCGCGAAAGCCGCGGCCAGCCCCTCGGCTTCGTCGGCTACGGTGAACTTTCCCGGTGCGAAACCGAATGCCGATTTGGCGCCATTGGTGGCGCCACCGCCGGCACCGTCGGGCAACGTAAGCCCGGTGACGGCGCGGATGCCTGATATCAGTTTCTTCTCTTCGCCCGGCCAGGCGGCGAGCTGCACGATCGAACCCGGTCTCGTCTCGGTCAGGATGACCTCGACACCATGTTCGAAATTGCCGTGCGAGCCGACATGGAATTCCGGTTCCAGCGGTGAAAGGCGCTCAACCATGCATGCGGCTCCCGTCCGGATCGTAGAAGTGGTTGGAAACGATCTCGACCGGTCCGAACCGGTTGCGCAGCGGATCGGAGACATGGGCGCGCGAGCCGTGCCTGGCCTTGCCGCCTTTGATCAGCGCCAGCGCGATGTGCTTGCCGAGCGCCGGCGAATAGCAGCAGGCCGTGATGTGGCCGATGGAGCCGTGCGGGTTGGACTCGTCAAGCTCCTCGACGAGATGCGCGCCGCCGTTGAGCGGCCTGTTGTCGAGCGAGACCAGGCCGACAAGTTCCAGCCGGTCGGGCGAGATGAGGCCCTCGCGGTCCATCATCGCCGAGCCGATAAACGGCTTCTTCTTCGACAGCATCCAGTCGAGATGCAGGTCGCGCGCCGTGGTGCGGCCGTCGATCTCGGCGCCCGTCACATGGCCTTTCTCGATGCGCATGGTGCCCAGTGCTTCCAGTCCGTAGGTTACCAGTCCGAACGGCTTGCCGGCCTCGATAAGCGCTTCCCAGACATGCGTGCCATGGTCGGCGCCGCAATAGACCTCGAACGTCATTTCGCCGGAAAAGGAGAGCCGGCAGATCATCACCGGCACGCCAGCGATCTGGCCATGCACGATGCCCATGAACGGCAGCGCCGCATTGTCGACAGCGGTGCCGGCGACGCAGCCGGCCAGGATCTGCCTGGCTTTCGGCCCGCCGATCGCGGCACCCGCCCACTGGTCGGTCACGGAGGTGACATGAACCTTGAGCTCCGGCCAGACCACATCGAGGAAATATTCCAGATGCTGCATAACCTTGCCGGCATTGGCCGTGGTGGTGGTCATCAGGAAATCCTGTTCGCCGAGCCGCCATGTGGTACCGTCGTCGAAGGCCAGTCCGTCCTCGCGCAGCATCAGCCCGTAGCGCGCCTTGCCGACGGCCAGCGTGGAAAACATGTTGGTGTAGATACGGTCGAGGAATTCGGCCGCGTCCGGACCTTGCACCGCGATCTTGCCCAGCGTCGAGACATCGACGATGCCGGCGCTTTCGCGCGTCGCCCTGGCCTCGCGCACATAGGCCTGCTCGACCGTTTCGCCGGCAAGGCCGTAGATCATCGGCCGGTACCACAGGCCGGCGGAATACATGGTCGCGCCATTGGCGACATGCCAGTCATGCATCGGCGTCAGCCGTTCGGGCTTGAGGTCGCCGAAGCGCTCCGCCGCCAGTGATCCGATCGAAACCGGTGCAAAAGGCGCCCGGAAGCGTGTCGTGCCGACTTCCGGGATCGGCTTTCCCAGCGCCTCGGCCATGATGGCCAGGCCGGGGACGTTGGAATTCTTGCCCTGGTCGGTCGCCATGCCGAGCGTGGTGTAGCGTTTCAGATGCTCGACCGAGACGAAGCCTTCGCGGTGCGCCAGCCGCACGTCCTCCGACGTCACGTCGTGCTGGAAGTCGACGAAGCTCTTGCCGCTGGCCCTGATCTCGAACACCGGCGCCGGATCGGGATCGCAAGCTACGGCTTCGACCGGGGGCAGTGCGGCCGGCGTGGCTTGCGCGCCTGCCGCGGCAAGGCCCGCGGCGCGGCCCTCGATCATTGCTTCGGCCGTGGAAAAGCTGCCGGTGAAGGCGCCGGCGCCAATCCAGTTCTGCGTCGGCTTCGGCGGCAGGAAGGCTTGTCGGGCGGCATTCCACTGCGCCTTGCCGCCGGCCTGGCTGGCCAGATGGATGGTTGGCGACCAGCCGCCCGACATCAAGAGGCAGTCGGCATGGATGCTGCGAGAATCGCCGGTGAGCGTGCCGTTGGTCATGTCGAAGCGCTGCAGCTTGACGCCGGAGAGCGCCTTGCCGCCCTCAGTGGCGATCACGGCATGGCCGGGAAAGATCTCGGCTTCGGTCTCCTCGGCCAGCTTGCGCATTTGGCCAGAAAGCTCGGGGCGGACATCGACAATCGCGGCAATCCTTGCGCCGGCCTTCTTCAGCGCCAGGGCGCAGCGATAGGCGCTGTCATTGTTGGTGAACAGCGCGACCGTCTGCCCCGCCAGCACGCCGAATTCGTTGGCGTAGCGCTCCGCGGCATGCGCCAGCATGACGCCCGGGCGGTCATTGCCCGGGAATACAAGCGGCCGTTCGAAAGCGCCGGTGGCCAGCACAACCGACCGTGCGCGGATCGCCCAGTAGCGATGGCGCGGTTCGCCCTTGCCGTGTGTCTCCTTGTGATCGGTGACCCGTTCAAGGGCGGCAAGCGTATTGCTGTCGTAGTAGCCCCAGACCGTGGTGCGCGGCAGAAGCCGGACATTGTCGTAACCCTCGAGCTGGGCCACGGTTCGCCTGGCCCAGTCGGCCGCCGGCAGGTCATCGATCGTCTCGTTCGACCAGTTGGCAGAGCCGCCGAAACGCGGATCGAGTTCGGCAAGCATGACGCGCGCGCCCTGGTCGGCAGCGGCCTTGGCGGCCGTCAGCCCGGCAGGGCCGGAGCCGACCACCAGCACGTCGCAAAAGGCGTTCATGCGCTCATAGCGCGCCGGGTCGGCGGCGGAACCGGCACGGCCGAGGCCGGCCGCGCGGCGGATGAAATGCTCGCAGAACATCCAGAAGCGCGTGCCCTTCAGCGGCCCGATCACCGGACCCATGAAGGTCTTGTAGTAGAAGCCGGCCGACAGGAGCTTGCCGCCGAGCTGGTTGACGGCGCTGACGTCCCAGGCCAGCGACGGAAAACGGTTCTGGCTGACGGCGACCAACCCGTCATGAATCTCGACCATGGTCGCCGCGATGTTGGGCTCGCGAACCTCGCCCTTCAGCACCGTCACCAGCGCGTTCGGCTCTTCCACGCCTGCTGTCAGGAGGCCGCGCGGGCGGTGGTATTTGAACGAGCGCCCGTAAAGCGTGACGCCGTTGGCCAGCAGTGCCGAAGCCAGCGTATCGCCGGCATGGCCGGTGTAGGACGCGCCATCAAAGGTGAAGCGGATGGTCTTCAGCCGGTCGATGCGGCCGCCGGTCTCGGTCCGGCGCGGGCTCACGATCTGCCCTCCGCCTTGCGACGCGCGACCGGGCCGTGATCGCCGCATGCGAAGGCGACGCTGGAAATCTCATGCGTCAGCGTGTTGCGCACGACCCTGAGATGCGAGCGGCAGCCGCCGGAATGCTGCCAGATCTCGTTGTGGTCTCCGGCCGGGTTCAGCCGGTCATAGACATAGGCGTTCCAGGCTTCGAAGTTCTGCGAGGCGGGGTCGGGACGCTCGCGGTTGCCGTCACCCTGGTAGGTGAACTCGATGACGTCGCGCGGGCCGCAATAGGGACAAGTGATCAACATCGGATATTCCTGGTGCAGCCTTGCTCGGTGAAGCCTTGCTTGGAGAGATATTGTTCAGTGCAGTCTGGGATTGGCGCCCTGGCCTTTGTCGTCGATCACCAGGCCGCGATGGAAGCGGTCGAGCGTGAAGGGGGCGTTGAGGTCGTGCGGCTCGTCCTTGGCGACGGTCCAGGCAAAGCACCAGCCGGAGGCGGGCGTCGCCTTGAAGCCGCCATAGCACCAGCCGCAGTTGAGATACATGCCGGGCAGGGGCCCGGTGGTGATGATGGGCGAGCCGTCCATCGACATGTCGCAGACGCCGCCCCAGGAGCGCAGCATGCGCACGCGGGCAAGCCCCGGGAACAGCGCCAGCATCTCGCTCATCACCTCGTCGACGATGGGCAGGTTGCCGCGCTGGGCGTAGCTGTTGTAGCCGTCGATGTCGCCGCCGTAGACGAGGCCGCCCTTGTCCGATTGCGACATGTAGAAATGGCCCATGCCGAACGTGACGACCGTATCGATGAAGGGCTTCAGCGATTCGGTGACGAAGGCCTGCAGCACATGGCTCTCGATCGGCATCGTCTCGATGCCGGCAAGCTGCATCACCCGGCCGGTGCTGCCGGCCACCGCGACCGCCACCTTCTTGGCGCGGATGTCGCCGCGTGATGTGGTGACGCCGGTGATGCGGTCGCCGTCGCGCAGGAAGCCGGTGACCTCGCAATTCTCGATGATGTCGACGCCGCGCCGGTCGGCGCCGCGCGCATAGCCCCAGGCCACGGCGTCGTGGCGGGCGGTGCCGGCGCGCCGCTGCATCAGGCCGCCGACCACGGGGAAGCGTGCATCACTGGAAATATCGAGCGCGGGGATCAGGCGCTTGATTTGCGCCGGCGTCATCAGTTCGGCGTCGACACCGAGATGGCGCATGGCGTTGCCGCGCCGTGCATAGTCGTCGAACTGGGCCGGCGTGTGCGCCAGGTTCAGGCAGCCGCGCTGCGAGAACATGACGTTGTAGTTGAGATCGTGCGACAGGTTCTCCCACAGCTTCATCGAATGCTCGTAGAAGCGGGTGTTGGCGGGCAGCAGATAGTTGGAGCGCACGGCGGTGGTGTTGCGGCCGACATTGCCGGAGCCGAGCCAGCCTTTTTCCAGCACCGCGACATTGGTGATGCCGTGTTCCTTGGCGAGATAATAGGCGGTCGACAACCCGTGCCCGCCGCCACCGATGATGATGACGTCGTAGGATGCCTTCGGGTCCGGCTTGCGCCAGGCCGGCTTCCAGTCCTTGTTTCCCTTGAGCGCGTTCGCGAGCAGCGAAAGGGCCGAGTACTCTGCCATGGATATGATGTCCGTTTCGGGCGATGCGGCAGACTATAGAGCAGGCCGCACGCGCAAAGCCAATATTGCGCCATCGCCTTTCGACTGGCCGACGCTCCGGCCACCGTCAGATCAGCGCAGGTGCGGTCGGATCAGGGGACGAGTCCGGGTGACGGGGTCCTTCGCCGGCGCGCTGTTGATGGAGCATTGAACGAAAAAACCCGCCTGTGCGGCGGGTCGTTGGCGCAACTCAGCACCATGACTGAATATCTACCATAGCTGCCTTCACCCAGTCAAGAAAAAATTCCTATCATAAAGCTGCCGGCACAACGGGACTGGCGGTCGTCAGGTCTTTGTTGCCCCGAGTTCGGAGCCCTGGCGGTCGGATGCGACGGCTTGCCCCATGATATGGCCGTCTTTATCAAGGACAGGCAAATTCAATTGCCATTGCCGCCTTGAGTCGCCAACAAATCATGTTTTTCAAATTGCTTCGTCTCGTCTTGATGTTCGCGCTTGTCGTTTCGGCGCCGCTTTCGTTCGATGCGTCGGCGCAAGGGCTTGGCCAGGCGCCTGCCGGACTGGTCGCCGACCAGCAGAAAATCCTTCAGGACCTGACGACCAAGACCGATAATTTCGACAAGAAGATCCAGCAGGACGGCGACGACGACGCCACTCTCGTCGATATCCGCCTGCAACTCGAGGAACTGTCGCGGCAATCGCTGAACAGCGCGCTGGCCTTCCGCACCCGCCTTAGCGAGATCAACAGCCGGCTCGAGCAGCTTGGCCCGGCACCCGCCGCAGGCCAGCCGCCGGAACCCGACATCGTCAGCACCGAGCGCCAGGCGCTGGTCTCCGAAAAGGCCGAGATCAACGCGGTCATCGCGCAGGCGCAGACGCTGTCGATCCGCATCAGCGGGATGATCGACAAGATCGGCAACATGCGCAGCGCGCTTTTCCGCAATCTCCTGACCAAGCGCTATGTGCTGTCGGATGCGCTGAGCCCACAGGTCTTTTCCGACGCCCGCGACGAGTTCGGCAATTTCTACAAGGCGGTCTCGTCCTGGCTGAGCTTCGCCTTCAGGTTCAAGTTCCAGGCCATTCTGGCGGCAACCTTCGTGGCGCTCGGGCTGGCCTTGGTGCTTCTGGTCGGCGGCAGGCGGTTGTTTGGACGGGTGTTCGAAGCCGATCCGTCCAATGAGGACCCGTCCTATCTCAGCCGCCTGTCGGTGGCCTTCTGGTCGACATTGCTGCCGACGCTGGCAGTCGGCGCCTTTCTTGGGTCGACGATTTTCTTTTTCAACTATTACAACGTTTTGCGCGGCGACATTGGCCTTTTCCTCAACGCGCTGGCGACGGTCATCGGGGTGGTGTTCTGCGTCAATCGGCTGGCCAATGCGGCGCTCGAGCCGAGGCTGCCGAACTGGCGCCTGATCCCGGTCGAATCCGGCCCGGCGCGCTGGCTGGTGCGCCTGACTACCGCCATGGCCGTGGTCATCAGCGTCAACACCTTCCTGTCCGTCATCAACGACAAGATGGGATCGCCGCTGTCGCTGACGATCGCGCGCAGTTTCGTGGCCACCATCGTCGTCGGCATCATCCTGATCCTGATGGCGATGCTGCGGCCGTTCAAGGCCCGTGACGGCAGCTGGCGGCCTTGGCCGGCATGGCTGCGCTACCTGGCTCTGGCTCTGGGGCTCTTCACCATCATAGCCGCCTTGTTTGGCTATATCGGCCTTGCGCTGTTCGTGTCGCTGCAGGTGGTGGTCACCGGCACGACGCTCGTCACCGCTTATATCGGCTTCCTGTCGGCACAGGCGATCGGCGACGAGGGCGCCTTCGCCAATACGTCGGTCGGGCGCTGGCTGTCGGCCAATTCCAGCTACGAGGACACCGCGCTCGACCAGCTCGGCCTTGTGGTCAGCGTGGCCATCAATGTGATGATCGTGCTGGTCTTCCTGCCGCTGATCCTGTTGATGTGGGGCTTCCAACTGGGCGACATCCAGGCCTGGGCGTACAAACTGGCGACCGGGATTAATATCGGTTCGGTGACGATTTCGGTCACCGGCATCCTGTCGGGCATCGTCGTCTTCATCATCGGCTATTTCCTGACGCGCTGGTTCCAGGGCTGGCTCGACGGTTCGGTGATGGCGCGCGGCAAGGTCGACACGGGCGTGCGCAACTCGATCCGGCTGGCCGTCGGCTATGCCGGCGTGGCACTTGCGGCACTGATCGGCATCTCGGCGGCGGGCATCGATCTGTCCAGCCTGGCGCTGGTCGCCGGCGCGCTTTCCCTCGGCATCGGCTTTGGCCTGCAGAACGTGGTGTCGAACTTCGTCTCGGGCCTGATCCTGCTGGCCGAGCGGCCGTTCAAGGTCGGCGACTGGATCGTCGCCGGCGACATCAGCGGCACCGTCAAGAAGATCAGCGTGCGCGCCACCGAGATCGAGACCTTCCAGCGGCAGTCGGTGATCCTGCCCAATTCGAACCTGATCAACAACGCCGTCGGCAACTGGACGCACCGCAACAAGCTCGGCCGCATCGACATCAAGGTCGGCGTCGCCTATGGCAGCGACGTCAAGCAGGTGCACGCCGTTCTGCTCGAGATCGCCCGCGGTCATCCGCTGGTGCTGAAGAACCCCGAACCCTTCGTCCTGTTTTCCAATTTCGGGCCTGCCGCGCTGGAATTCGAGATCCGCCTGTTCCTGGCGGATGTGATGAACGGCAATATCGTGCAGAACGACATCCGCTTCACCGTGCTGGAAACATTCAGCGATCAGCATATCGAGATACCCTCGACGCCACGCGCCGTCGTCGAGCCCAAGCATGCGAAGGCCTGGCCGACCGACGACGACAAGATCGAGGCCGATTTCGCCGAGCAGGAACGAGCAAAGGCGGAGGCCGCGGCCGGGGCCAAACGTCTCTCCAAATCAGGACGCAAGGCGAAGAAGCCTGATCCGGATTAGATCGGCGGTCGTAAGGTTCAGGCCATCAAACCAATTGCGGCATGAATGCGGCATTCAGTTGCGGTTCAGCTTCCATCTCATATAAGCTCCCATGCAAAGGCGAGAATGCCTTGCGAAATGCAACAGAGGCGGTGGGAACACCGATATTGCACATGTGGAAGTCTCTCGTCGCTGCCGTCGCCTTGCTCGCCGTGAGCGGGTCGGCCCATTCCGCCAGCGCGGTCAACAAGGACGCCGAGACCCGCACGCTGATCGTGACGGAAGGCGGCAGCAAGACCGACCTGGCGCTGGCCGCCGGCGAAACCGTGGAATTCTGCCCGAATGGCTGCTTCGTCACCTTGCCCAATGGCGATCTCGAAGCCCTGACCGGCTCGGAAACGGTCGAGATCTCGGGCGGCATCGCCCGCATCAAGTAATTTTTGTCCACATCTCTTGAGAGGCCGGACATTTGCCCGGCCTTTTATTGTTTCCGGTAGCGGTTGTTTAACAATGACACGGGAAATACCGCGGTGACAGCCGCCCACAACCCGGCGTTTTAACGTTCGTTACGCCGTCTCCCCGCTATACGTCTTGTGAAGACGCCGACAAACGGCGCGACGGGTTCGAGGCAGGGCAGGACGACATGGACGCGCGGTCCGACGGAAACGCAATACCGCTTGCGGTCGATCTCGACGGCACGCTGATCGCGACCGACCTGCTATGGGAAGGACTGTTCATCCTTCTCAAGAAGAACCCGCTCTACATTTTCCTCGTGCCTTTCTGGGCCGCCGCCGGGCCGGCCCGGCTGAAGCAAGCCATCGCCCAGCGCGTCGATATCGATCCCGCGTCGCTGCCTTACCGCGCGCCATTGCTCGACCGCATCCGGGCCGAGCATGCCGAAGGCCGCAAGATCGTGCTGGCGACAGGCACGCCGCGCAAATTCGCCGACGCCATCGCTCGCCATCTCGGTGTCTTCGAGAGGGTGCTGGCGACGGACGGGGTCGACAATCTGACTTCCGGCAAGAAGCGTGCCTCGCTCGTCGCGGCCTATGGCGATGGCGGCTTCGACTATGCCGGCAACAGCCGCCATGATCTCAAGGTTTTCGATGCGGCACGCAGCGCGATCGTGGTGGCGCCGGACCGCCACGCCGCGCGCTGGCAGGCGGCGCATGGCGCCGAAACCATGTCGGCGCCGAAACCGACATTGCGGACCATCGTCAAAATGCTGCGCGTGCATCAGTGGCTGAAGAATTCGCTGATCGCGGTGCCGATGGTGCTGTCGCACGAATATTTCAACGCCGGCATGATCTGGGAGTGCGTGCTGGCGTTCATCTCGTTCAGCGCGGTGGCGTCGGCCATCTATATCCTCAACGATTTCTTCGACCTGGCGCTCGATCGCAAGCATGCCACCAAGCGTCACAGGCCATTCGCCAGCGGCGCGCTCTCCATCCCGTTCGGGATCGGCGCGATCGCGGTGCTGCTGGCGATCGGCATCGGCACAGGACTGTTTCTGGCGCCCGAATTCCTCGCCGTGCTCGGCGGCTACATGGCTGTCACCACGGCTTACTCGCTGTCATTCAAGCGCATGCTGCTGGTCGATGTGCTGACGCTGGCCGGCCTCTACACGATCCGCGTTCTGGCGGGCGCGGCCGCGACCGGCGTCGAGGTTTCGTTCTGGCTGCTCGCCTTCTCGATCTTCTTCTTCCTGTCGCTGGCGCTGGTGAAGCGCTTCGTCGAATTGCGCACCACGGCCATTCTACCCGGCGAGCGCATTGCCGGGCGCGGATATCGCACCGAGGACCAGGAGATCGTCGCCCAGGCTGGCATGGCTTCGGCCTTCTCCTCGGCACTGGTGCTGGCGCTCTACATGGACAGTGTCGCGGTGCGTGAGCTCTACCCGCATCCCTGGCTGATCTGGCCGCTGCCGCCGATCGTGCTTTATCTCACCATGCGGGTCTGGATCCTGGCGCGTCGCGATGAGATGCATGACGATCCGGTCGTGTTCATCATCCGCGACTGGCGCAGCCAGATCGTGGTGCTGATCGGCGCCGTGCTGCTGGTGATCGGGGGCTGGTAGACATGGCCGGCGAGCGCTTCGACAGCTTCGGGCGCGCGACGCCGCCCGCACCGCGCGCCATCGGCATCGATGACGCTATCGTGCTGCTGAAGGGCGGTCAGGCCAGGCACGCCTCGCTGCTTGCCTATGGCAATGGCAGATCCTACGGCGATTCCTGCCAGAACGAGGCCGGTGCCGTCGTCGACATGCGGCCGCTGAACCGCATCCGCGCCTTCAATGCCGAGACTGGCCTTCTCGAAGCGGATGCGGGCGTGCTTCTGTCCGACATCATTGCCCACGCCGCGCCCTACGGCTTCTTCCCGGCAGTCGTTCCGGGCACGCAGTTCGTCACGCTCGGCGGCGCCATTGCCAACGACGTCCACGGCAAGAACCATCACCGGCGCGGCACGTTCGGCTGCCATGTCGAAAGTTTCACACTGCTGCGGTCCAATGGAAGGACCTACCGCTGCTCCGCGACAGACAATCCGCGGTTGTTCCGGGCGACGATCGGCGGCATGGGGCTGACAGGCCTGATCCTGTCGGCCTCGATCCGGTTGATGCGGGTGCATTCCCTCGACCTCATCGAGAAGGTGACGCCGTTTCGCGACCTGGGCGAATTTTTCGAGCTGGCCGAGGCGGCGGACCAGGCCAATGAATATGCGGTCGCCTGGATCGATCAACTCGCCGGCGGCCGGCGCAGCGGGCGCGGCCTGCTGTTCACGGGCAACCACGCCGAGCATGGCTCGCATACCGCCGCGCGCGCCGGCAGCAATTTCGCGGTGCCGTTCCAGCCGCCGTTCAATGTGCTCAGCCGACCGTTCCTGAGCGCCTTCAATGCGGCCTACCGATGGAGGAAGGGCCGCTCCGCCGCGCCGCGCCAGGTCGGCTACCAGGGCTTCTTCTTCCCGCTGGACGGCGTGCGCGATTGGAACCGGCTTTACGGTCCGAACGGGCTGTTCCAGCACCAGAGCGTTGTGCCGGAAGAAGCCGCGCGTGAAGCGGTGCCGATGCTGCTCGCGGCTGCCAGGCGGGCCGGGCAGGGCTCGTTCCTCACTGTTCTGAAACGCTTCGGCGGCGTCCGATCCCCGGCGCTGCTCTCCTTCCCGCGACCTGGCTACACGCTGACGCTGGATTTCCCCAACAGGGGAGCCGCGACCCTGGCGTTGCTGGACGAACTCGACCGCATCGCCATCGGAGCCGGCGGGGCAGTCAACCCCTACAAGGATGCGCGTATGAGCGCCGCGACCTTCGCCGCGTCCTTTCCGGAGTGGTCGCGGCTGGAGGCGCAGCGCGACCCGGCCTTCATGTCCGGCTTCTGGGCGCGCACAGCCAAAAACATCGACCTGCGAAGACGGGGTGCCGAGGCCGCCGAATAGATAAAATTGAAATGGATCGTGGTTAGCGATCGGTTAACGAGAAGATTTACTCAAAACGTCCTTGTGAGTTCACGAAATCTTTTCGGGTTTGTAATAGAAAGCGTCACGGGTGGGTGAGCGGACATGAAATATATCGTCTTCATTCTCTTTACGGTCATGACCAATGCGGCCGCGCAGCTGATGCTGAAGCAAGGCATGATGTCGCTTGGGCCGATCTCGTTCGAAGGCGCCAACCCGCTTATCAAGCTGTTGCAGATCGTCTTCAGCCCCTGGGTGTTCCTCGGCCTGTGCACCTTCGTCATTTCCATGGCCTCGCATCTCTACGTGCTGTCCAAGGTCGAGCTTTCCTTTGCCTATCCCTTCCTTAGCCTCGCCTATGTCGCCGTCGCGGTCTTCGCCTATTTCGTCTTCCGCGAGGACCTCAATGGCTGGCGCATCGCGGGTATCGCCTGCATTTGCGTGGGCACGGTGCTGATCGCCCAAAGCGGCCGAGACTTGGGTGTCCGCGGGCATGACGAGCAGACCGTTTCCATCACTCCCGGCAAGATCGGCACCAGCGAGATAGTTCGATGAGACATGTGATTTTCGGCGGCGACGGCTTTGTCGGTCGCCACCTTGCCCCGAAGCTCGTGGCGGATGGCGAGGAGGTTGTCGTCGCCGACATCGTCAAGAGCGACCTGGCGCATTATCGCAACGCCGGCTTCATCCATTGCAACGTGACCGATCCAGCATCGGTGGCGGCGGTTGGGCTAAAGGCCGACGACATGATCTACAATCTGTCGGCAAAGATGCTGTCGCCGATCCAGGTGCGCGCCAAGCGGCACGATTTCTTCTTTCCGGTCAATTTCCATGGCACCGAGCATATCATGCAGGCGATGGACAAGGCCGGCGCGCCCAGGCTCGTGCATTACACGACCGACATGATCTACGGCCATACAGTCACCTTCCCGATGACCGAGGAACATCCGGTCGCGCCGCTCGGCGAATATGGCTGGTCGAAGCAGAAGACCGAGGAACTGGCCGCCGAATGGCGCAAGCGCGGCATGTCGATCTCGCTGTTTCGTCCGCGCCTGATCATCGGTCCCGGCCGCCTCGGCATCCTTGAAAAACTGTTCAAGCTGATCGACTGGAACCTTCCAGTGCCGATGATCGGCTCGGGCCGGAATCCATACCAGTTCATTTCTGTTTTCGATTGTGCGGAAGCTGCCCGCGCGGCCTGGAAAGCCGGCGTACCAAACGAGGCCTATAATCTGGGTTCGCTCAACCCGCCGCCGGTCAGGAAATTGCTCGGCGACCTGATCAGGCATGCCGGTTCGAAATCGATCCTGATCCCGACACCGGGCTGGGCGGTGAAGCGCACGCTGGACCTGCTCGACCTGATGAACCTGCCGATCATGGATCCGGAGCAATATCTGATCGCCGACGAGGAGTGCGTGCTCGACGTTTCCAAAGCGGGACGCCAGCTTGGCTGGGTGCCGCAACATCGCGACGAGGACATGCTGATCGCCGCCTACAGTGAATACCGCGCCAGGAAGGCCGGCCACGCCGTCGCCACCAAACATGTGCCCGCCGAATAGCAGCCCGCCAACAGTTTCATTTGCGCACGATCCCCGATCCTGCGCGCGGACAGGAGATTGAAATGACCGTCATGGCCAAGCCCGATCAGGCGAGCGCGCGCACCATGATCAGCGCGCCGGCGCTGTCGCCAACCACCATCGCCAAACCTGACCTGATCAGCGTCGAGCAGGCGAAGGCGATGGACGTCGCTGCAATGACGGACCTGTTCAAGGCGCATCTCAACCCGGGCCAGCTGCATTTCATGAAGCTGCTCGGCTTCCACAAGATCAAGATCGAGCGTGCCGAAGGTATGTTCTACATCGACCAGAACGGCCGCAAGATCCTGGATTTCTTCGGCGGCTTCGGTTCGCTGGCCTTCGGCCACAACCATCCGCGCATCCTCGAAGCGCGGAAAAAATTCCAGGAGGAGAAGCGCCAGGAGATCGCCATCGCCTTCATGTCGCAATATGCGGCCGCGTTGGCCCACAACATCGCCAAATGTTCGCCCGGCGATCTCGACATGGTGTTTCTGGGCTCGTCCGGCTCGGAAGCGATGGAAGCGGCGGTAAAACTCGCCGAGCGTGCCGCCGGCCCGAAGCGGCCGAAAATCGTCTATGCCGAGAATTCCTTCCACGGCAAGACCAAGGGTGTGCTGGCGATCACCGACGGCCAGCTCTACCGCGCCGATTTCAAGGTGGCGGACAATGCGGTCCGGATTCCGTTCGCGGACATCGAAGCGGTCGAGCGCGCATTCCGCGCCGATCCCGAGATCGGCGTGATCGTGCTGGAAACCATCCAGGGCGGCGGCGGCATCATCCAGGCGCCCGCGGAATATTGGCGGAAGCTGCGCGCATTGTGCGATCAATACGGTGTGCTGTGGGTGGCCGACGAAGTGCAGTGCGGCTATGGCCGCTCCGGCCGCTTCTATGCCTTCGAACATTATGGCGTCGTTCCCGACGTGACGGCGCTCGCCAAGTCGCTCGGCGGCGGCAAGGCGGCGGTCGGCGCGATGGTCGCCAGGCGCGAGATCTATATGAAGGCCTACGGCACGCCGAAGACGGCGATGATCCATGCCATGGCGACTTTCGGCGGCATGGGCGAGGCCTGCGTCACCTCGATCGAAGCGCTCAACGTTCTCTATGACGAGGGCCTGATCGACAATGCCGCCGCTACCGGCGAGTACCTTTTGCAGCGCCTCCAGGCACTGAAGGACAAATACCCCAAGGTCATCAAGGACGTCCGCGGTAAGGGGCTCATGATCGGGCTCGAGTTCCATGATTTCTCGCAGACCTTGCCCACGGTGTTGCGGCCGGTGGTCAGCGTGCTTGACGACAAGCTGAAGGGCTCGCTGTCGGGTTTCGTCGGCGCGCTGCTGCTGCGTGACTATGACGTGCTCGTCGCCTTCACCGAGTACAACCGCAACGTCATCCGGCTCGAGCCGCCGCTGATCTGCCAGCGCGAGCATGTCGACCGGTTTGTCGATGCTTTCGACAGCCTTTTGTCGCGCGGCATTGTGGGAATCGTGAAGGATTTCGTCAAAAGCCAGGTTCGTTGAGCCCCACGACGATGCTGACCAAGTCGCCCACTCCGCAAAACCCGCTCGACCGGCTCACAGCGGCCGGCCTGGCGTGGGGTGAGGGGACCTATGCGCGGCTGGCGGCACCCATCGGCGCGGCGGCTTTCGCGCTCTACATCCTTTTGACGGCGCTGACGGCCTGGTTGATGCCCGATTCTAATTGGGACATGCTTCCCTATCTCGCCATATCAGAGGAAGGCACATACCCCGATGCGCAGGCGCTGCATGATTATGCCTACAACACCGTCAAGGCCGGGGTCTCGGCAGGTGACTACAAGACGCTAACCGATGATGGCGGCGGCTTCCGCAGCCACATGGCGGAGAATGCCGCCGACTTCCATTCGCTGCTCGGCATGTACCGGATCAAGTTCCTCTACGCCGAGATCCTGTCGACGCTGAGCGCGGCGATGTCGCCGGTCGAAGCGATGCGGCTGGTGCAGGTGGCCTCGGTGCTGCTGTTCGGCGCGATCACGCTGCTCTGGCTGCGCTCGGAAAAGGCCTTGGCGCTGGTGCCGGTGATCGGCGCGGTGTTGATCATGGCCGATTTCGGCGATGCGGCGCGCGCCTCGACGCCGGATCTGCTGACTTCGGCGCTGCTGCTCGGCGGGCTTTACGCCTATGTCAGGGGCCGCGAGGCGGCGACGGCGATCCTGCTCTTCCTCGCCTTCATGGTGCGGCCGGACAATATTGTCTTTCTTGCCGTTTTCGCCGTTCTGCTCATCGCCTTCCGGCAGCAGGCATGGGGTGCGCTGGTCGGTTTTGCGGCGTCCTTCGTCGCCTATTTCGCCATCTCGCACTGGGCGCATCATCCTGGCTGGTGGCCGCATCTGTGGTTCTCCAGCGTCGAGCAGCACTACAATATGGACGGGTTCGAGCCGCCGTTCTCCGTCGTTGCCTATCTCAAGGCATTTGCCGCATCGCTGCTGCGCGCCGTCAACCTGAACAGCTGGGTCGGCGTCTCGGTGCTGGCGCTGGCCGGCTGGTACGCGGTCGGCCGTGCCGGCTTCCGGATCAACCGACGCGCCGGCATTCTGTTCGCGGCGCTCGTGCTCGGCGCGCTGGCTAAATTCACCGTCTTCCCGATCCACGACACGCGCATCTATTTCCCGCATCTGGTCCCGCCATTCCTGCTGCTGGCCGCCCCTTTCATGGCGCTGTGGGCGACGATCGCCCGCGGCCAGCACCGCGCCGCCTTGCATGCCATTCCCGGAGACACGCCATGAGTTCGCTATCCAGCCTGACGCGCATCGCGCTGTCGCTTGGCCTTCCGGCTGGTTTGCTCGACCGCGGTCCGTCGCTGCGCGGCACGAAATTCCTGGCCGGGGCGGCACTGAAAGCGCGCTTCGGCGGGACAAGGCGGCCTTTCCAGATGGTCAATGTCGGTGCCTGCGACGGCGCCCTGTTCGACGACGTCACGCCGTGGCTGCATCGCATACCGGGCGCCCGTGCCCTGCTGGTCGAGCCGATCCCCTATAACCAGAAGCGCCTGCGCGCCAATTATCCCGATACCAGCCGCTTCATCATCGAGCCGGTTGCCGTCACGAAAATAAGGGGGACGATCACCGTCCACACCTTCGATGCCGCCGCGCTCGAGGCCGGCACGCTGCCGATCGAGTTCATCGGCTGCTCCTCGGTTACCGACACCAACCTGATGTCGGGCAAGAATGCCTGGGGCGAGGATGACGTGAATTTCAACAAATTCGCGCCCTATCTCAGGGACATCGAAGTGCCGTCCGAGACCTTGCAGACATTGCTCGACCGCAACGGCATCAGCCATATCGACGCCTTCCTCGTCGATTGCGAGGGCGCAGACTGGATGGTCTTCGAGCAACTCGATCTCCAACGCTACCGTCCGGGCATGATCAAGGTCGAGGTCGGCGCACTGCCCGCTCCGGAGATCGGCCAGGTCGTGGTCAAGCTCAAGACCGCCGGCTACCAGGTCGGTTTCCAGGCCGAGGACATCTGGGCCTTCGCCTGACGGCAGCGATTTTCCTGATCCAAATCGGGTCGCGACGCATTCGCGGCGTGTCGCAAACAGGCGGTAGCGCGCTCATCGTCGTCTGCATATTGTGCGCCGATCAGACGGGCGCCGACGCCGCCCGCAACAGCATCTGGAGTCGCGGGCAATGGCAGAGTTTCCGAACAAGGCGAAGGTCGTCATCATCGGCCTGGGTGGCATTGTCGGCGCGTCGATCGCCCATCACCTGATCGAACGCGGCTGGGACGACATTGTCGGTATCGACAAATCAGGCATCCCGACCGACATCGGCTCGACGGCGCACGCTTCCGACTTCTGCTACACCACCAGCCACGATTTCCTGTCCTGCTGGACGACGCTCTACTCCATCGATTTCTACGAGAAGATGGGCCACTACGCGCGCATCGGCGGTCTCGAAGTCGCGCGCGTCGGCGATGACGGCCGCATGGACGAAATCAAGCGCAAGATCGCTTCGGCCAAGGCTTTTGGCACGCGCGCCCGGCTGATCGAACCCGCCGAGATCAAGGAGAAATTCCCGCTCATCGAAGAGGCAATGGTGCAGGGCGGCCTGTGGGATCCCGACGCCGGCCTGGTCATCCCGCGCTCGCAGACGGTCGCCGGCAAGCTCGTCGACCAGGCGGAAGCCTCGGGCAAGCTCAAATCCTTCGCCAACACGCCGGCTCGGTCGCTCGTTGTCAAGGACGGCCGCATCAGCGCCGTGGTGACCGACCGCGGCACCATCGAGGCCGACTACGTCATCGTCTGCGCCGGCATCTGGGGGCGGCTGATCGCCGAGATGGTGGGCGAGGACCTGCCCGTCATGCCGATCGACCATCCGCTCACCTTCTTCGGGCCCTACAACGAGTTCGCCGGCACCGGCAAGGAGATCGGCTGGCCGCTGCTGCGCGACCAGGGCAATTCGGCCTATATGCGCGACACCGGTGATCCCAAGACCGCCGAGGGCGGGCAGATCGAGTGGGGTTATTACGAAGAGACCAATCCGCGCCTTTGCCATCCGCGCGACCTGCTCGAGAAGGACCAGGCCCGGCTTTCGCCTTCGCAGCGCGACCTCGACATGGAGCAGATCCTGGCGCCGCTGGAGCGCGCCATGGAACTGACGCCGATCCTGGGCGAACTCGGCTATAACGAAAGCCATTCCTTCAACGGCCTGCTGCAGGTGACGGCGGATGGCGGCCCGTCCATGGGCGAGAGCCAGAAGGTGAGGGGGCTGTGGTATGCCGTCGCCATCTGGGTCAAGGACGGCCCCGGCATGGGCAAGCTCATCGCCGACTGGATGACGGACGGCCGCACCTCGATCGACCATCACGCGATCGACTATGCGCGCTTCTATCCGCACCAGACCAAGGAGCAGTTCATCTGGGATCGCTGCACCGAGACGGCGATGAAGGTCTACAATCCTGCCGTGCATCCGCGCGAGCCCTTCTCCAAGGGCCGCAATATCAGGCGCTCGCCGTTCTGGGAGCGCGAGAAGGAACTCGGCGGCTATTTCATGGAGCTGGGCGGCTGGGAGCGCGCGCACGGCTATGCCGCCAACGAGCATCTTCTGGAGAAATACGCCAACCGGGTGCCGGTGCGCGAGAACGAATGGGACAACCGCCATTTCTGGCGCGTGTCCAATGCCGAGCATCTGGCGATGAGCGAAGACTGCGGCATCGTCAACCTGTCGCACTTTTCGATGTATGACATCGAGGGACGCGACCACGTCGCGCTGCTGGAGTGGCTGTGCGCGGCCAAGATCGGCGGCGACAACAATATCGGCAAGGGCATCTACACCCACTTCCTCGACGAGGAAGGCATGGTGCGCGCCGACTTCACGGTCATCCGCATGGCCGACCGCTGCCGTTTGATCGATGGCGCGGACGCCGGCCCGCGCGACTTCCAGTACATGCGCCGCACCGCGCAGGATAAAGGTTTCGATGTCACCATCACCGATGTGACGGAAAAATACGTCACCATCGGCATCTGGGGCCCGAACGCGCGAGCAACCCTGCAAAAGGTGGTCGAGAATCCCGAGGGCCTTGCGCTGGAGAATTTCCCGTTCGCCGCGATCAAGCCGATCCGGATCGCCGGCAAGGACGTCACCGCCTTCCGCATCTCCTATGTCGGCGAACAGGGATGGGAACTGCACATGCGCTACGAGGACGGCCTGGCCGTCTGGGATGCGCTGCGCTCGACCGGCGTCATGCCGTTCGGCGTCGAGACCTATGCCAATACGCGGCGCATGGAAAAGAGCCTGCGTTTGCAGAATGCCGATCTGCTCACCGAGTACAACCTGCTCGAGGCCGATCTTGCCCGCCCGAAAGTCAAGGAGAACGACTTCTGCGGCAAGGCCAAGCACCTGGAATACCGCGCCCGCGAGCACCAGCCGGCGATGCTGTGCACGCTGGTGATGACCGAAAACACCGATTCCAAGGGTGTGGCGCGTTATCCGGTGGGCACGATGCCGGTGCTGGACCCCGAGACCGGCGAGACGCTGGTCGACGAACTCGGCCGCCGTTCCTTCACCACGTCGGTCGCTTACGGCCCGACCATCGGCAAGAACATCGCGCTCGCCTATCTGCCATGGGCCTATGCCCAAGAGGGCCGCAAGCTGAAGGTGGAGTATTTCGGCGAGACCTATCCGGTCGAGGTCGCCGGGGTCGGCTACAAGCCGCTCTACGATCCGGAGAATTTGAAGCCGAGAAGCTAGGCAACCTCCCAGCAGGGCTCGTGAGCAAATTTTGATAAGCCCGGCGGCTATGGTCGGGCTTTTCTCTTTTTCGGCTGGCGATTCTGGCTTACCCTGCGGCATGTCTGCTTTTGCTCGCGCAAGACATCTGCTTTCAGGCGCCGCCGCCCTGGCGCTGATGCTGTGGCTGGCCCCGGTGTCGCTCGCGGACGAACCCGTCGACGTCGAACTGGTGCTGGCGGTCGACGTCTCGCTGTCCATGTCGGCGGACGAGCTCGAGATCCAGCGTCGCGGCTACGCTGCTGCATTGACGCACGATCATGTGCTGCAAGCCATCGCCGCTGGCGCTTATGGCAGGATCGCCGTTACTTATGTCGAATGGGCTGGCACCAACTCGCAGCACGTCATCGTGCCGTGGACGGTGATCTCCACTCGCGCCGACGCCGAGCAGGTGGTGGCGCGGCTGTCCGCCCAGCCTCCCAACAGCGCGCGGCGCACGTCTATCTCCGGCGCGCTGGAATTCGGCGCGGACCTTTTCGCCGAAAGTGGCTTTCAAGGGACGAAGCGGGTCATCGATATTTCCGGCGACGGCCCCAACAACCAGGGCGCGCCGGTCGATATCATCCGCGACGAGGTGGTCAAGCAAGGCATCGTCATAAACGGCTTGCCGCTGATGACCCGCGGCGGCTTCACCAGCGCCTACGATGTCAACGATCTCGACCGCTATTACAGCGACTGCGTCATTGGCGGTCCCGGAGCCTTCATGGTTCCGGTCAACGACTGGACGCAGTTTCCCGAAGCTATCCGCCGCAAGCTTGTGCTTGAACTCGCCGGCCCGGCCTCGCCGCGGCCGGTTGACCAGGCCGATCGTCCGCCGGTGGTGCTGGCGCAGGCCGAACAGGCCAGCGATTGCCTGGTCGGCGAAAAGATGTGGCGCAACCGCAATTGGATGCTCGATAGCCGCTGAGAAATTCCAGAAAAAGCGCATAGCGCCTTCCCGGTACGCGCGTAACGCTTTCCCTTTGGAATTGATTGAAAAAAATAGTCAAAGCGGTTCGGCGTTTCCGTGAAATGCCGAACTGTTCCAGGCTTGCCAGTCCGGCAGAAGCAGTGGCAAACTGGCCTTGCCGCGCCATCCGGCGGGCGGGGTGACGCGGTCAAACCGAGGAAACACCAGATGAGACGTCTAGCTATCCTGACTGCGGTCGCGTCCATGCTTTACGCCGACGGCGCCAGCGCCCAATACGACGATCAGGCCGCCTGCATCATGTTCGAAAATGGCAATTTTCGCGGACGGTCGATCGCGCTCGGGGCCGACGATTCGGTCAATTTTCGCGGCCGCGAGTTCTGGAACGACCGCGTGTCGTCGGTGATCGTTCGCCGAGGCTGCACTCTCGTTGCCTATGAGGATTCGCGCAGGGGAGGCCGATCGATCGAGATCAGGCGCAGGGTCCGCGATTTCGGCGGTAGCGACTGGAACGACCGAATCTCGTCCGCGGAGTGCTACTGCGACCAGTATTGACGAGAAGGTCCTCGGCCTTGCCGTTTTGTGGCGGCAAGGCGAACCTTCGTCGCCGACGATGTGGGCAAACACGGCCCTGTTCATTGACAGCCGGGCGGCGTCCGTGAACATTCCCCCAGAGAAAACAAAGGGGAACTGACATGAACAGGACCATTATCCTTACGCTGGCGCTTGCCGCCGGCTTGTCCGCGCCGGCGATGGCCGCCACATCGGTCACTATCGGCATCAGCGGCTGGACCGGCTTCGCGCCGCTAACGCTCGCCAAACAGGCGGGGCTCTTCGAGAAGCACGGCCTCGACGTGACCTTGAAGAAAGTGCCGCAGGCCAGCCGGCCGCTCGCCATCGCCAGCGGCGACCTGCAATGCGCCGCCACCACGGTCGAGACGTGGCAGGTGTGGAACGCCAGCGGCGTGACCACCAAGCAGATCTTCCAGCTCGACAAATCCTACGGCGCCGACGGCATCGTGGTGCGCAACGACATCAAGACCGTCGCCGACCTCAAGGGCAAGACTGTCGCGTCCTCGGCGCCGGGCACCTCGCCCTATTTCCTGCTGGCCTGGGTGCTGAACAAGAACGGCATGTCGACAAAGGATGTCACGGTCGTCAATCTCGAGCCGGACGCGGCGGCGCAGGCCTTCCTTGCCGGCCAGAACGACGCGGCCGTCACCTATGAGCCGTTCATCTCGGCGGTGCGCGACAAGGCCGACCAGGGCCACATATTGGCGACCACGCTCGATTACCCGATGGTGCTCGACACGGTCGGCTGCACGCCCGAATTCCTCAAAGCCAATCCGGACGCCGCCAAGGCGCTTGCCGACAGCTATTTCGACGCGCTCGACCTGATCAAGAAGGACCCGCAGAAATCCTACGGCATCATGGGCGCGGACGTGAAACAGTCGGCCAAGGAGTTCGAGGATTCGGCGAAGTACCTGAAATGGGCCGACCGGGCGGAGAACAAGCAGTTCTTCACCAAGGAGTTCCAGGATTTCTCCAAGACCGCCGGCGAGCTTCTGCTGCAGATGGGGCTGATCAAGGAAGCGCCTGACGTCTCCACGCTGGCCGATACCAGCGCCGTGGCGAACTGAGCGGCCGCTGTCTTGCGGCGGCGCCCCGCGCCGCCGTTTCGCTTCCACAAGGACCGTTGTAAATGCCGCGCCCCCTGCATCCGATCTCGCCGGGCACGCGAACCGTGCTCGGCATTTCCTTCTTCGTGCTGTTCGTCGTTTTCTGGGCGTGGATCACGCTTGGCGGCCACGTCAACCGCATCTTTCTCGCCGATCCGCTGTCGATGCTGCGGGATGGCTGGCGGCTGCTGGTCGAGGACCGGTTCTGGCTCGACATACTAATCACCATCTGGCGCGTCTTCGGCGGCTTTGTGCTGGCATCGGCCGTCGCCGTGCCGCTGGGCATAGCGATGGGCGCGTGGAAACCTGTCGAGGCGTTCCTGGAGCCGTTCGTCTCCTTCGCCCGCTACCTGCCGGCCTCGGCCTTCATTCCGCTGCTCATCCTTTGGGCCGGCATAGGCGAACTGGAGAAGCTGCTGGTCATCTTCGTCGGCTCCGTGTTCCAGATCATCCTGATCATCGCGGTAAAGGTCGGCTCAACGCGCCGCGATCTCGTCGAGGCGGCCTACACGCTCGGCTCCACGGACAACGGCATCGTCAAGCGTGTAATCATGCCCGCCAATGCGCCCGAGATCGCCGAGACGCTGCGGCTGGTGCTCGGCTGGGCTTGGACCTATGTCATCGTCGCTGAACTGATCGGCTCGTCGTCGGGCATCGGCTACATGATCATCAACAGCCAGTCGCGACTGGCAACCGGCCAGATCATCTTCGGCATCATCGTCATCGGGCTGATCGGGCTGTTGTCCGATCTTGCCTTCAAGGCGCTTAATCGCTGGCTCTTCCCATGGAGCCTGGCATGAGCAAGCTTCTCATCGAGGGCGTCTCGCGCACGTTCGCCGGCGTGCGCGGCGGCTCACCGGTCCAGGCGCTGATGCCTGTCGACCTGGCGGTCGCGGCCAATGATTTCATCACCATCCTGGGACCTTCGGGATGCGGGAAGTCGACGCTCTTGCGCATCGTCGCCGGGCTGGAGGCGCCGAGCGAAGGGCGCGTGCTGCTCGACGGCAAAGCGGTGATCCGGCCGGGGCCGGATCGCGGCATGGTCTTCCAGTCCTATACGCTGTTCCCATGGCTGACGGTCGCCGAAAACATCGCCTTCGGCCTGCGCGAACGCGGCATGGCCGAGCGGGAGAGGGGCGAAATCGTCGCCTCCTATATCGACCTCGTCGGGCTGAAGGGCTTCGAGAACCACTGGCCGAAGCAACTTTCCGGCGGCATGCAGCAGCGCACGGCGATCGCCAGGGCGCTGGCCAATGACCCCGCGATCCTTTTGCTGGACGAGCCGTTCGGCGCGCTCGACAACCAGACGCGCGGGCTGATGCAGGAGTTGCTGCTCGGCATCTGGGAACGGCGCAAGAAGACGGTTCTGTTCGTCACCCACGACATCGAGGAGGCGATCTTCATGGCATCGCGCGTGGTGGTGATGACGGCCAGGCCCGGCCGGATCAAGTCGGACGTCGCCATCGACCTGCCGCACCCGCGCCACTACACGCTGAAGACCAGTCCGGAATTCTCCGTGTTGAAGGCGCGGCTGACCGAGGACATACGTGTCGAGGCGATGCGGTCGGCAGAGGCGCTCTGAGGCGCGCCTCTATGCCGCCAGCAGCTGCTTGCGGTCGACGCGTTCCTGCTGCGGCGAGCGGGCGTAGAGCTCGCGGTAGCATTTCGAGAAATGCGAGGCCGAAACGAAGCCGCAGGCGACCGCCACCTCGACCACCGGCATCGAGGACTGGATCAAGAGATGCCTTGCACGGTCGAGGCGGATTTCGAGATAATAGCGGGCCGGCGAGCGTCCCATCTCGGTGCGGAACAGCCGCTCGATCTGGCGACGCGACAGGTCGACATGGTCGGCGATCTCGATCAGCGACAGCGGCTCCGACAGATTGCCTTCCATCAGTTCGATGATGGTCAGCACTTTCGAGTTCTGTACGCCGAGCCGGGCGCGCAGCGGCAGGCGCTGGCGGTCGGTGGGGCTGCGCACACGGTCGGTCAGCACCTGTTCGCAGACGCGGTTGACGAGATTCTCGTCGAAATCGTCGCCGATCAGCTTCAGCATCATGTCGAGCGCGGCGGTGCCGCCGGCGCAGGTGTAGATGTTCTGGTCGATCTCGAACAGGTCGGCAAAGACATTGGCCTTCGGGAATGCCTCGGAGAAGCCCGGCAGGTTCTCCCAATGGATGGCGCAGCGCTTGTTGGACAACAGGCCGGCAGCGGCCAGAACATGCGCTCCGGTGCACAGGCCGCCGACGGAGACGCCACGATTGTATTCCTCGCGCAGCCATGCGAAAGCGGACTTGTTCTGATAGCGCTCGACATTGGTGCCGCTACAGACGATGGCCATGTTGGGGCGATCCGGCCCTCCCATTTTCCTGCGCTCCTCCTCCAGCGAGGTGTTGACCGCGCATTCGACACCGTTCGAAGCGCGCACCGGCTTGCCGTCGATGCTGGCGAGGCGCCATCGATAGGCCTCGTAGCCGAGCATGCGATTGGCCGAGCGCAGCGGGTCGAGCGCCGTCGCAAACGCGATCATGGTGAAGTCGGGAATGAGAAAAAATACAAACGATCGCTTGATCGGATGCTTAACGGCGTTCACGGGAACCTCACGCAGCCATGGCGCGAACAGAATGTCGCGAATAGCATAGCGACAACAGGAAAAACCATCCTTGTCAATCGGCTAAGGAGCTTTAGCAAGATTTAATTTGCGACATGGGTCGCAAATGGGCAATCGTGTTGCGATGCCGCGCAGCCGCGGCGCCGTCCATGATGGAAGCGCCGTCAGGGGTGTGCAAACAAACGCCGCCTCGGCGGAACCGGGCGGCGTCATCTATTCAGGCAGCGCGAAGGAGCGCTGCCTGCGGGATCGGTTCAGGCGACGAAACCGAGGCGTGCGGCAGCCATGGCGCCGGTCTGGCCGGGCATGGTGTTGGCAAGGCGCTGGCGCTCGAGGGCCGTGGTCAGGTTCATTTCGCGGCGAGGGAAAAGGCGGGCAAAAAGCTTCATGTTCATCTCCAATCGGTTGCTCAGACGGGTCGCCTTCGCTTGATGGAGTGGGGCAGCTCGTTTGCTGGCGTGGATATAGGCTTGTGTAAGTAAAAACTAAATCGCAAAAGCGAAGCACTTCATATGAAAAGCGACACGCAAGGCGGGAGCCTTTGTAGGCACTCCCGGATTTTTCGTTAGCTTACAAAGCGTTAGCTCAAAACCCAGCCGCTATGCGGCTTGTTCATATGCGCCATGCAGCGGCAGCATGGCTCCGAAATTCATGTGAACGCAAATAAAACGGCAAAACAGGTCGGTAAAACAAGAAGACCTGCCCGGCGGTTTGCGCGGCAGGCCTTCAATGCATGATACACACGGTTTACTTTGCTCCAGCCCAGGATCCGACGCCGGCGCGTATGCCGGCCTTCGTGTCGGCCGCTTCAGGCCAGCCAATATCCTTCTGCAGCTCGATCGGCAGGGAGCGGATGGCGCGTTCGGTCTGGTAGCGGGCGCGGGCCGCGCTGAATTCGGTCGCAAGCCGACCGATGGATGACAGGATAGACATTTCGATCTCCTCGTGTCGGGGCGGAAGTGCCCGGCAATGCCTTACGTCAGGTCTGTATCAGCTTCATTGCATGTCGAAGGCAGGTCTGTGTCGTGATCGTTTCGTGGCTGCCTTGGCAGCATCCTGCTTCGATGGAGTTGACTATGCGCCCGAACTGATGTTCAATCAAACGAAATGGAATGATAGTTTGCATCAGAAAAATTGAAGGTCGATCGTCATGAACGCCCCACTCAATCATCCGCTGCCGCTGCTGGACCTCGACGTGCTGCGCACTTTCGTGGCGATCGCCGAAACCGGCAGCTTCACCACCGCGGCCAATGCCGTCTTCCGTACGCCCTCGGCGGTCTCCATGCAGATCAAGAAGCTGGAAGATATTCTGGGCCGCTCGGTGTTCGCGCGCGATGCGCGCTCGGTGACGCTGACCACCGACGGGGAAATGCTGCTGGGCTATGCCCGTCGTCTGCTGTCGATCAATCGCGAGGCGGTGTCCAAGTTCATCATTCCCGACATTGTCGGCGTGGTGCGGCTGGGTTCGCCGGACGATTATGGCGAGCGCGTGCTGCCGCATGTGCTGAAGCGTTTTGCGCAGTCGCATCCATCGATCGCCGTCGACGTCACCATCGACCAGAGCAGCAATCTGCGCCGGCGCATGGATGACCGGGCGCTCGACATCACGCTGCTCACCAATTCCTACAAGACCAGCGCGCTCGGCGCCGAGGTGCTGTTGACGGAGCCGATCGTCTGGGCCGGCGCCAAGGGCGGCTGCGCGCATCTGCGCGAACCCTTGCCGGTGTCGCTGTGGGAAGAGGGCTGCGCCTGGCGGGCAGGGGCGCTCGAAGCGCTGAGCCGCGAGGGCCGCAACTACCGCATCGCGTATATGAGCGCGCATACGGCCGGCCAGCGCGCCGCCATCATGTCAGATCTCGCCGTGGCGCCGCTGCCGAAGTCTTTCCTCGGCAACGACATGGTCGAGCTCTGCCCCAAGGACGGCATGCCCGATATCGGCACCTACAACCTCGCCATGGTGGTAGCGCCGGACGCCAGCGCGCCGGTCAAGGCGGTGGCCGACCACATCCGGGCGACGTTCGAAGTCTTCCGGGAAACCGGCAAGTTCTGATCAACCGGGGTACTCTGACTGGAGGCCCTGCCCCGAAGCCTCGGTGGACGGCGCTTCGAAGCCTGCTCCGGCGCCTTCAACAGGGGGTGAGGGGTTCTCGGTCAGAAACGCCACGATCCGTTCGCGCGCGCGGCGCGATTCCGGCATATCGATCAGCGGCCAGACGTGGAACATGCCTTCCTCGTGCACGAGCTCTACCTCGACGCCAGCGGCCCGTGCTTTTTGTGCGAAGATCAGATTGTCGGGCGTGAGAAGATCGCGAGAGCCCGCCAGGAGCAATGTCCTGGGTAGTACCGAGAGATCGCCATAGACGGGGCTGATATGCCAGTCAGTCGGGTCTATTCCGGCACTGTAGAGCCGGATGGCCTCCCGTCCGCCCGCGATGCCCAGCCAGGGATCGTTCCGCTCCGCCTCGAACACCTCGGGGTTTGCAAGCGAGACGTCGAGGCCGGGTGAGATCAGCACATGGCGCGACGGCAAGGGCAGGCCTTCTTCGGCAGCCATCATGGTGAGCACCACGGCCATGTTGCCGCCGGCGGAATCGCCCATGAAGATTATGTCTTCCGCCTCCGTCTCGCCGAGCATCCGGCGATAGACGTCGCCGACCATGCCGAACATGGCGTGGAAGTCATGCTCGGGCGCGATGGGATAGATGGGCACAGTAAAGGCATAGCCCAGCCGGTCGGCCATGTCGGCGATCAGGTGCCAATGATAGGGCGTGATTTCAAAGACATAGGCGCCGCCGTGCAGATAGAGAACCCGCTTGCGCTCGCCGGCCCTGGGGGCGATCTCGTAGACGGGAAAGCCGTCGACGGTGCGCGTCTCGATGTTGAAGCGCTGCTGCACTGACACCGGAGGGTGATGGTCCTCTGTCCGGCGCGCCGCAGCGATCCAGCGCTGCAGGTTTTCCGGGCTGGAAAACGCCTTCTTGCGACTGTGCCTGAGCACGAAGGATACGACGTGGCTTTTCAAACTTGGCATGCGGATACACGAACTTCGGCGGCAGCCGACTAAGAGAAGTCCCCTTCATATTTGAAGATCGTGCCCTGGTCGAAGATGTCAAGATTTACGCTGTGTGCACACGTCGCTGTGATGGGCGCCGCATTTCTCGCGGGAGGGATCAGCGCTGCGGCAGAAGGGCTGCGCGCAGGCGGTTGCTGGTGACGGCCGGAGCCCCTCGCGGGCTCCGGCGCGTGCCGAGCAGTTTGCACTTTTCGGCGAAGGTCATCAGCGCGTAAAGCCCAAAAGCAGGGCGGAAAGCGCCGCCTGCGGGTCGCTGGGCGGCGAGGCCGGCCAGCCGATGTCTTTCTGGACATGCGCCGGCAGGCTGTTCAGGGCGCGGACGGCCTTGTTCCTGGCATGGGCCTGCCTGATGGTCGCACCGTAGCGGCCGAGATTTTCGAACATCGACATTTTCATCTCCCTTGAAGAACGGCGGCGGCCGAGGATTATCTTCGGCCGCCGTTCGATGCCGGGTAAATGCGCCTGCCATGTATCGGTCGGATTTCGCGAAAACGGTGATTTGGTTTCCGGATCAGTCATTCCGGAAACATTTGCATACAAATGAAATTGCAGGGCGATTGACACCCCCGAGCGATCGCTTCTTGGCCGCGTCCAAGAGGGCGTGCCGCGATCCTACCTAGCTTGCCCGTTGACAGCAGATGGCGGATGTCTGCTATTGTGCATTGCAGCATCGGGGGTGCGGGTAAGGAGTATGGCGTGAATGACATTCACACTATCCAATACCTTCGAGGACTCGCCGCTTCCGCGGTAGTTTGCTTTCACATCAACGAACAGTTCGGCGGTCCGTTCGCGGTCGGTGCTGCTGGCGTCGACCTGTTTTTTGTCATCAGCGGTTTCATCATGTGGGTGACCACGGCCGATCGCCCTGCCAATCCACGGCGTTTCATATGGCGTCGGATTGTTCGCATCGTGCCGCTCTATTGGATCGTCACGGTGCTGACCGCGCTGGCAATTTTCCTCAAGCCGCAATTTCTCTACGGACATGTGCTGAGCCCGGAAAATTTTTTCGGCTCGCTGGTGTTTCTTCCGATCGTGCAGGATGGGGTACTTCATCCCGTGGTGATCCAGGGCTGGACGCTGTGCTATGAAATGATGTTTTACGTCATTTTCGCCTTGGCGCTCTTTTTAGGCGAGAAGCAGCGTTTTGCCGCGCTGATCGGCGTGCTGACGGTGATGGTCGCATCGAACTTGCTGCTCAAAGGCTACCGCTTTACCTCTCCCCTCATGCTCGAGTTCGCGGCCGGCATTGTTATCGGGCGGCTGTGGATGGAGGATATTCGGCTCCGGCTTGTGCCGGCGCTGGCGCTGGTTGTTGGCGGATTTCTCCTGTTGATGACGATCCAGATGCTTGACCCCGAGCTGCCTCGTGTTCTGCGTTGGGGTATTCCGGCGACCCTGATCGTTGCCGGAGCGGTTTTTGCCGAGCGTGCCAGACCGTTCAACCCCGTGGCCCTGCTTACATTTTTTGGTAGTGCCTCGTATTCGATCTACTTGTGGCATGTGCTGGTGGTTGTCGTGGTAACTGGCATCATGCTGCGGCTTGGGGTTCCGCCAAATTGGCAGCCGGCGCCGATTGCCTTGATCAGCATCGCGCTTTCCGCGATGCTTTACCTGTCGATTGAAAAGCCGCTGACGGGCTTTCTCAACCGGTCGCGCGTCAAAAGCATGCCGTTGCTGGCTCAGCGGCCCAGCTTGCGCTTGCCATCGAATGAGGCAAACGACTGACAAGCGGCCAAGGCGCCTCGGCGTTGCATTGTGCCCTAATTTTATTCCCGGCCACGTCGCGCGGCGTGGCCTTCGCGCGAGCGCCGGCGCGGGGTGGCGTCGCCGGCGATGCCGTCTTCGCTCACCGTCTTGCGCGGCGGCAGCTTCACCGCCGCCGACAGTTTCGGGAACGGATCGACCTTGTTCGGCAACGCCATCGCATAGACGAAGTGCTCCTGGAATTTGGGCTCCAGTGCGGTCTCGATCTTCTCGATCTGGCCCACCGTCTCCTCGATCTCGCGACGATAGCCGCGATTGAGCAGCGCCATGCGCGCGCCCGCGCCGGCGGCGTTGCCGACGGCCGAGACCTTGTCGAGGTCGCAATCGGGGATCAGGCCCAGCACCATGGCGTATTTCGGATCGATGAAGGAGCCGAAGGCGCCGGCGAAGTGGATGCGGTCGACATGCTCGGTGTTCTGCTTTTCCATCAACAGCTTGGTGCCGGCATAAAGTGCTGCCTTGGCGAGTTGGATGGCGCGCACGTCGGTCTGGGTGATGGTGATCTTCGGCTCGCCTTCCTTCAGCACGTAGGAGAAGGTGCGGCCGTTGGCGACGATACGCGGCGAGCGCATGCTGAGCGATCCGTCGACGACGCCGTCTTCGGAAATGATGCCGGCCAGATACATCTCCGCGACGATCTCGATGATGCCGGAGCCGCAAATGCCGGTGACGCCGGTCGCCTGCACGCTGTCGAGGAAGCCCGGCTCGTCGGACCACAGTTCAGAGCCGATGACGCGGTATTTCGGCTCGAGCGTGTCGGGATCGATGCGCACGCGCTCGATGGCGCCGGGCGCGGCGCGCTGGCCGCCGGAGATTTCGGCGCCTTCGAAGGCCGGACCGGTGGGCGAGGAAGCAGCCACGACCCGGGCACGATTGCCGAGCACGATCTCGGCGTTGGTGCCGACGTCGACGATCAGCATCATCTCGTCCTGACGATGCGGGCCCTCCGACAGCGTCACCGCCGCGGCGTCGGCGCCGACATGGCCGGCGATGCAGGGCAGCATGTAGAGACGTGCGCCCGGGTTGAGCTTGAGACCGATATCCGAGGCCTTGATGCGCACCGCGCCCGAGACGGCGAGCGCGAAGGGCGCGCCGCCGAGCTCGGTCGGATCGATGCCGAGGAACAGATGGTGCATGATCGGATTGCCGACGAAGACGGAATCCAGGATGTCGTTGCGCTGGACACTGCCTTCCGCGCAGACCTTGTCGACGAGGCCCGAGATCGCCTCGCGCACCGCGACCGTCATGCCTTCGCGGCCATCCGGGTTCATCATCACATAGGAGACGCGGCTCATCAGATCCTCGCCGAAGCGGATCTGCGGGTTCGACGTGCCTGACGAAGCGGCGACGCGGCCCGACAGCAGCGACACCAGATGCATGGCGATGGTGGTCGAGCCGATATCGCAGGCCAGCCCATAGGCCTCGTTCTTGAGGCCGGGCCACAAAGCGATGACGCGCGCGATATCGCTGTCGGCATCCTTGTGGATGGCGGCGGTCGCGGTCCAGTTGCCCTTGCGCAAGATGCCCTGCACCTGCGGCAGCAAATAGAAATCGAATTCGAGGTTCTTGAAGTTCCAGTCCTTCATCAGCGCGATCTTGAGCCGGTCGAGATCGCCTGAAGGATTGTGCATGTCGGGTTCTTCGATTTCGACATAGCACATGCGGATTGCCGTATCGCGCGCGATCACCCTGGTGTCGGCATCCTTGCGGATGGTCTGTGCGTTGATGACCGTGTCCTGCGGCACGTCGATGACAAGGTCGCCGAGGATCTGCGCCGAGCAGGAGAGGCGGCGCCGTTCCGGCAGGCCGCGCACGCGCTCATAGCGCTCTTCCTTGGGCCCCTTGGGCGAGATGTGGTCGTTGGAGGAGACGATCTTGTGCTTGGCGAAATTGCCTTCCTGCACCTCGATCTGGCAGCGCCCGCAAGTGGCGCGCCCGCCGCACACGCTCTCGACATAGACGCCGAGCTGGCGCGCGGCGTCGAGCACCGGCGTGCCGACCGGAAACCGCCCGCGTTTGCCCGACGGCATGAACAGCACGAGCGGATCGGTGATGTTGGTATGCGAATTCACGATTGCGCGCTTATCCCCTTGCCATGCGGGCTTCACGACCGCCACGACGGCGACCGCCATTGCCGCCGCCTTCGCCTGGTGCATTGACCGCCGTCGGAGCGGCGACCGCTTGGCCGCCTTCGGCCGGCTTGTAATCCTTATAGGTGCGAATCCAGTTGGTGCAATTCTCGTCGGTGCCGTTCAGAACGTTGGCGCCGCGCACGGCTTCCATTTCCTGCGGACGCACCGGGTTCATGATGGCCGATGTCATGCCGGCGCCGATCACCATCGGGATGAAGGCGGCGTTGATGCCGTGGCGGTGCGGCAGGCCGAAGGAGATGTTGGACAGGCCGCAGGTGGTGTTGACCTTCAGTTCCTCGCGCAGGCGCCGCAGCAGGGCGAACACCTGGCGGCCGGCGTCGCCGAGCGCGCCGATCGGCATGACCAGCGGGTCGACGACGACGTCATGCGCCGGAATGCCGAAATCGGCGCAGCGCTGCACGATCTTCTTGGCGACGGCGAAGCGCACATCCGGATCCATCGAAATGCCGGTCTCGTCATTGGAGATGGCGACGACCGGCACGTTGTATTTCTTGATCAGCGGCAGGATGGCTTCGAGTTTTTCCTCCTCGCCGGTGACGGAGTTGACCAGCGGACGGCCCTTGGCGACCTTGAGCGCCGCCTCGATCGCGGCGGTGACCGAGGAGTCGATCGACAGCGGCAGGTCGACCAAGCCCTGGACGATCTCCAGCGTCTGTACCAGCAATGCCGGCTCGGTCGCGTTGGGGTCGACGGCGGTGACGCCGGCATTGACGTCGAGCATGGTGGCGCCGCAAGCGGCCTGTTCCAGCGCGTCCTTGATGACGGTTTCGAAATTGCCGGCGATCATCTCGGCGGCGAGCTTCTTGCGGCCAGTCGGGTTGATGCGCTCGCCAATCACGCAGAAGGGCTGGTCGAAGCCGATGATGATTTCTCGTGTCGCCGAGGCAACGATGGTCCGGGTCATGAAATCTCTCCGTCGTGATATAAAGAGTTCTTTATATCGTTATCTCTTGTCGATCAAGCGAATGGTGGTTCTCCGCGCAAGTCAATGCGCGGTCTTCACCATGTCCACCTGGGTTTCGGTAACATCGTCGTGCAGGATATGGTCGAGCCGGTCGGCGACCATCTGGTCGTCGCGGCGGATTTCGCGCTTCCACGGCTGGCGGCCCTTCAGCACGCCCGATTCATCGACGATCTCGGCGACATACTCCTCCTGGCGGTAGGCCATCACATGGACGCCTGAAACGCCTGGGATTTCCTTCACCTCGTTGATGATGTCGATGCAGAGCTGCTTGCCTTCCTTCTTCTGGTCCTGGGCGCCTTCCAGCCGCTTGATGACGGTATCGGGAATATGGATTCCCGGCACGTTGGAGCGGATCCATTTGGCGGTCTTGGCCGAGGCGAGCGGTCCGACACCGCACAGGACGAACACTTTCTCCGTGTGGCCGAGATCGCGTGCCTTTTGCATGAAGGTCTTGAACATCGGTACGTCGAAACAATACTGCGTTTGGACGAACTGAGCGCCGGCGGCGATCTTCTTGCCGAGATGGATCGGGCGGAAGTCGAAGGGTGGTGCGAACGGATTGACGGCCGCGCCGAGGAACAACTGCGGCGGCGTGGTGAGCTTGCGGCCGGACAGGAACTTGCCGTTGTCGCGCATGATGCGGATGGTTTCGAGCAGCGACATGGAATCGAGGTCGAACACCGGCTTGGCGCCGGGCTGGTCGCCGGCCTGCACGCCGTCGCCTGTCAGGCACAGCATGTTGGCGACGCCCATGGCAGCCCCGCCCAGCACGTCGCCCTGGATGGCGATGCGGTTCTTGTCCCGGCAGGCGATCTGCATGATCGGTGCGTAGCCCATGCGGGTCAGGAGCGCGCAGATGCCGACCGACGACATATGACAGTTGGCGCCCGACGCATCGACCGCATTGATGGCATCGACCCAGCCGTCGAAGATCTTCGCCCTGTTGTAGACGTCTTCGGGGTCGGCGCTGTCGGGCGGGTTGAGCTCGGTGGTGACCGCGAATTCACCGCGTCGCAGGACGCGTTCGAGCCGGCCGCGCGAGGTGTGGCCGGGCAAGGGGTCGAGCGGCAGATGGATGCCGGCCGGGTTCTCGTCACGCTGGCGGGCGATCATGCGGCCGCTCCGGTCTTCGCATCGGCCGCGGCTTCACGGGCGGCTGCCGCCTGCGCGGTGACGCGCAGCCAGGCGGACGTTTCGCGCAGCGACTGGTCGACCGGCTTCTGCACTGCAAGAATCCTGTCGCCGTGCTCCATGTTGCGCGCCCCTTCCCAGGCCTTGACCCAGACGCAAGGCATATCGGGCTCGACCTCGCAATTGCCGTTGGCGCGCACGCCGCCACAAGGGCCGTTGCGCAGCTGCTTGGGGCAGTTCATCGGGCACGACATGCCGGTCGAGGACAGGATGCACTGGCCGCACATGCGGCAGTCGAACATGAAGCCCTTGACGCGCTTTTCGACAAACTTCACCGGGGCCTCGACACGGCTGTAGCCGATGCCTTTCCACAAAGGATGCAGCAGGAGGAACGTGTCGGCGAAGCGGGCATAGAACCATTCGAGCAGGCGCGAGTGCCGGACTGACCATAATCTCACCGCGAAAGAACGCTGCACGCGGCGCTGTGGCGACACGTCGGCCGGCTTGTAGTCGGATTTCGGTGCCGCCTTCTTGACCAGGGTGGCCTGGGTGACCGGCTGGAGGGCCGCCGGGCTCTCCTTGGCGGGAATGGTTTCAGACATTTTCTTTGCCGCCCGCCTTCACCAGAGCGACCAGCCGCTCGCGGTCATATTTCGCGTCGATGTCCTGGAATGCCTTCTCGACCTCGGCTTCGAGGTCGTCGCCGACCGGAACCGGATCGGCCTTGCGCCATTCGGCTAGATAGTCGTCCGTGCCGCCGGCGCCGGTGCGCATGGCGCACATGTCGATCGCCTCGGTGAAGCGCAGCGGCAGTTCGCGCTTGGCGTTCTGGCGGCCTTTCCTGACGATGACCTGGGCAGGGATGTCGCGCCAGTAGACGACGATCAGATCGGCCATGAATTCTCACTCCTCGATCTGCGAGCATTGCCGCATGCGCAATTGGGCCGCTTGTTATGGGACGACGCGCGCGCATTCAAAAGCGACGCATTTGGATGTCGTAAAATGAAAGGCAATCTTCAATGTCGGCCTGAGGTAGAAATCAGCAGGAATGATCGATGCTGCCATCGAAGCCATTGTGCCTCAGATCGGCAATGCGGACGATCATGCTCCGTTTGGGATCGAATGGAAGATCCTGAAAAGCGAAGTCGCGATAGAAGTCTCTTACGCCTTCGTCCAGCGGGTGTGTGATAACGCCGAAGCAGCCGATATTGCTGGAAAACCGCACCGCCGTCCTGAGCGCAAACAGGAGAAGGGAGCGCCCGCAGCCGCGTCCCTGATATTTGCGATCGACGGCCAACTGGCCGAGCAGGATTACCGGAATGGGATCAGGCCGATTACGCTGTGCCGATTTGGGCAGGTATGCGCGTTCGATATGGCCAGCGCTCAGCGCAACGTAAGCCGCTATCCCACCGGTTTCGGAATCACAGATGAGGCTCGTCCGCGACAATCCATCCTGCTGGTTGCGCCATGCATGACGGCGAAGCCAGTTGTTCAACGACTCACGACCGCAATCGAAAGCGTCCCAGCTGTCATCTCCGGCAAGCGGGCGGGGTGGCGTCAGTCCCGCCATACTGGCCTGGACGCAGCAAGCCTTTGCAGTCCAGGCATGGTCGTTGGCGTCGATTTCGCCCAGGCCTCGAATTGTTCCCAATCGACTGCGGGAATAACGACGACACGGCCGCCCAAAACCTCCATCTCGGCCGCCTCAACAGCCTTGCGCCGAATGAAGTCGCTCAGATTTGTATGAGCCTGCCTGGCGGCGGCCTCGAGAATGTCACGCTCGTCCGAGGTGACGCGAACGCTGACAGGCGCCATGCTGGACATCGATAGGGCTCCATATTTTGTATGACAATAGCATACGATCGCCAGTATCGCCAGCGCTACCAGATGCCGGTTCTGAGCCCCGTCCAGAGATAGAACCAGATCGTCGGGTGGTACCACTGTTTAGATGGCAGGCCTGGATCGAACGTCACGAGTTTTCCGGCCAGAGCATCGCTGACCGCCTCGACGCAGATGTCGCGCGAAAACGCCGTTTGGCGCAGCGCATAGCTTGAGATCGTGTCGCCTGGTTTCGGCTGACCGTAGGCCTGTTTCAGCACGCCGCCCGTATCCACGCCGGCATCGACCAGATGCACCGTGGTGCCGAAATTCGCGGAATCGCCCGATGCCAACGCCCAGTAGCCGCCGTTCATGCCGCGATATTTCGGCGTGATACCTGCATGATAGTTGAGCACCGGGCAAGGCATCCTGGCCAACATGTCCTTCGACAGGAGTCGGCAGCCGTTAAGCAGGACGACGCCTGGCTGGATTCTCTGGATCGCCGCGAGACACTCCGGCCCATTGGCCGAGGCAACATGGATGATCTCCTGGCCCGGCCGCGGCTCGGTATCGAGCTTCTCCTGCGCAATCAACCGGGCGGCATGGCTGGCGTAGAGCCGCTTGCCCAGCCTGCTCAGCACCATCGTGCCGAACTGGCCGATGGCCTGCAGCCAGCCCTGGCGACGGGCACGGCCAAGCAGCAATCGCTTTTTGGATTCAGGGACTTCCAGGATCACGATGACTGGGCCGACACGATCGGCAATGGCGTTGACCATTGCCCATACGTGCTGGCCGCCTCCGGTGACAACCACGATCGGTCTCGGATTGGTTTCCGGTACTGCCATTGATCTTGCCACCCCCGGGACCAACTGCCACGGCCGGAGATTAGACGAGGCGGGTTAATCCTTGGTATGCCGGAGTCGTCAGGAAGGCTCCGCTCAGCGCTTGAACTCCATGATGTCGAGCTTCGATTCGTAATAGGGAGCGGGGAACTCGATGCGCCATTCCCCGGCGCTATTGCGGAAGGCGTAGCCGACCTGGTCGGTCCGGGGGCCGCTGCCATAGGGTTTTGCCTGATCGTTGTTGACGGAACCGGAGCCGAGATAGATCGCACGCTTTTCGCCGTCGTCGAAGAAGCGGCCCTTGGTGCGCTGCGAGCCGGTGAGCTTTTCCAGCCGCCAGCCGGAGCCGTCGTCGGTCACCCTGCATTTGAACCAGCCATAGATAACGAGCGGGCTCAGCCCGCCCACCTTGATGGTGCGGCATTGCCACTTGCCGGTGAGGTCCTTGTCGGAGAAGGCAACCAGCGGCTTGGCCAGCAAGGCGTCGAGCTGCCTGACCTCGCCAGGATTGCCCGCCTTAGCCTCGGCAAGAGCCGCCTTGCGCGTCTCGCCATATTTGTCCAGCCGCGCCTTGTCGGCGGCGGTGATCAGCTTCTGCACCTCGCCGTCAGCAAGCGCGGGCAAGGTGCAGCAGAGAAGGCCGGCAACGGCAAGCATCGCGCGAAGGGTCATCGGCATTCCTCGTCGGTGTCCGGCAGCCGACCGCTGGACGGCGCCTTTGCATGGCTTGCGCGCAATTTACCCATTCGCGGCAGGCTGTCATCCGTGCTTAACAACGAAACCACGCCGCGATCCAAATTAAGGCAATTGGCCTGGGAACAGATCAAGGCCATTCTCCAGTAGAAGGCGGCGATCCGTCCTGTCTTCGCCTTCGGAAAGGGCGATAATCGCCAATCGCCGCGCAAGAGGGCCGCAGCCCAGCCAGCGTCAGACGTCAGACGTCAGCCGCGGCCTTGGCCAGCCCAGCCGTCAGATCGCCATAGCCTGTCGCGCGCCGCTCATAGACGAGGCCAAGCAGTTTCGCGGCCTTTTCCGCGACCTTGTCGAGCTCCGGATCGTCGGTCTGGGCCAGGTAGATCAGCTTCTCGTAATTGCCGAAATAGTCCTTGATCAGCTCCGGATGCCTGTCGAGACCGAGCGGCTTCATGAAGAAGGCATCGAATTGGCGGCAGAGGAAATCGGTCATGTAGAAGGACATCATGTCGTCGTCGGCGACCTTCGCGTAGGCATCCATGCCCTGGTAGAAGGCGAAGCAATGCGGACCGGCCATGCGTTCGACGCCATGCTTCTCGCAGACCCGATCGAGCAGGCCGCCGGTGCCGCAATCGGCGTAACCGACGAAGATGTTGCTGTAGCCTTCCGCCTTGGCCTTTTCGATGGCCTTGTCCATCGCCGGCGCGATGCGGTCCGGATAAAAATGAAACTCGGCCGGAAGGCATGTCAATTCGAGGTGATGGAGCCCGAGCTGTTCCTTGACGGCCAACACCTCGCGCGCAATCATCCCGCAGGCGATGATGAGCAGCTTGTCCGCTTGATTCTGCTTGGGTCTGGGCATCTTCATGAAACCAGCCGAGCCGGCTTTCGTTGCTGTGGGGCGATCTACCGAGAGAGGGATAAACCGTCGATGAAACTGTTACGCATTGCGCCAATCGCAATCCTGGCTTGTGCCCTGGCCCTTTCGGCCTGTGCCAACACCGTTCGCGGCGTCGGCAGGGATATCAAGTCTACCGCGAAAGCCGTTGACGATACCGTCAAGAAACCCTGACCGCCGCTCCCGACATCTGGGAACAAAAAAGCCGCGCTGCAAGGCGCGGCTTCGTCTGTTGAGCGTCCGCCTTGCCTTGTATCAGGCGGAAGCGCGCACATTGTGCTTGCGCTTCATGTAGTCCTTGGCGGTCTCGACCGCCACAGCGGCGTCGCGGCAATAGGCGTCGGCGCCGACCGCCTTGCCGAATTCCTCGTTCAGCGGCGCGCCTCCGACCAGGACCACGTAGTCGTCGCGGATGCCCTTTTCCTTCATCGTGTCGATGACGACCTTCATGTAGGGCATGGTCGTGGTCAGCAGCGCCGACATGCCGATAATGTCCGGCTGGTGCTGCTCGATGGCATCGAGATATTTCTCGACCGCATTGTTGATGCCAAGATCGATGACGTCGAAGCCGGCGCCTTCCATCATCATGCCGACGAGGTTCTTGCCGATGTCGTGGATGTCGCCCTTGACGGTGCCGATCACCATCTTGCCCTGCTTGGGCGCGCCGGTGGCGGCGAGCAGCGGGCGCAGGATGAACATGCCGGCCTTCATCGCATTGGCCGACAGCAACACTTCGGGAACGAACAGGATGCCGTCGCGAAAATCCTCGCCGACGATGCGCATGCCTTCGACCAGCGCTTCCGTGAGCACCTTGTAGGGTGCCCAGCCGCGCTCGAGCAGGATGCGCGTGCCTTCCTCGATCTCTTCCTTCAGACCGTCGTAGAGATCGTCGTGCATCTGCTGCACCAACTCGTCGTCGGAAAGCTCGGAGAGGATAATCTCGTCGTCGGACATTGTTTCTCAGGCTCCTTGCTGCCGGGAACGACCATGGCAGCTTAAAATCAACGCGCCAATACCTAACCCGCAAGGGGCGGGTATCCATAGCTGATTTGCGACTTCCCGCAAAAGGAAAGCGACTGAAAAATCTATCGGTTTTCTTGTCGATTTTGCGACAGGCGTTGGCGCGGACGGGCCGTTTCGAATAGGGTGCATGGCTACGATCCGCCGGAAGCCGCGATAGGCGGCCACAACGGTTCCGGGCCGGGCGCTAGTCAAGCCGGTCCAAATTCAGGGAAGAACGATCATGAGCGAACACGCGGCAGTGGACCAGGAAGCGTCAAACGCGCGACGTGGACGCGGCGCCAGCGGCGGAGCGGCGGCAAGGCGGGCAGCGCGGTCGGGCGGCGGTCCCGGCACCCAGCTCACCTACATCAAGCGCAAGATCAACGTCTATGAAGTGCTGGACGAGGAAGGCCTGGCGCTGATCGAGAAGAACACCGACACGGTGCTCGAAGAAATCGGCATCATCTTCCGCGACGATGCGGAGGCGTTGCAGCTGTGGAAAGAGGCGGGCGCCGACGTCAAGGGCGAGCGCGTGCATTTCCCGAAGGGGCTCTGCCGTTCGCTCTTGAAGACCGCGCCCTCCATCTACACCCAGCATGCCCGCAATTCCGAACGCTCGGTGCAGATCGGCGGCAATGCCACCGTCTTCGCCCCGGTCTACGGACCGCCCTTCGTGCGCGACCTCGACGGCGTCAGGCGTTACGCGACGATCGAGGATTTCCAGAATTTCGTGAAGCTCGCCTACATGGCGCCTTCGATCCACCATTCGGGCGGCACCGTGTGCGAGCCGGTCGACGTACCGGTCAACAAGCGCCATCTCGACATGATCTACGCGCACATCAAATATTCCGACAAACCGTTCATGGGCTCGGTCACCGCGCCGGAACGTGCTGAAGACACGGTCGCCATGGCCAAGCTGGTGTTCGGCGACGACTTCGTCGAAAACAACACGGTCCTGACCAGCCTGATCAACGCCAACTCGCCGATGGTGTTCGACGAGACCATGCTTGGCGCGCTGAAGGTCTATGCGCGCCACAACCAGGCCTGCATCGTCACGCCGTTCATCCTCGCCGGCGCGATGAGCCCGGTGACGGTGGCCGGCACGCTGACCCAGGTGCTTGCCGAGGTGCTTGCCGGCGCTTCGTTCACGCAGCTGATCCGGCCGGGCGCGCCGGTGCTGTTCGGCACGTTCGCCTCGTCGATCTCGATGCAGTCGGGCGCGCCGACCTTCGGCACGCCGGAGCCGTCGCTGGTATCCTACGGCGCCGCACAGCTCGCACGGCGCCTCGGCCTGCCGTTCCGCACCGGCGGTTCGCTCTGCGCTTCCAAAATCCCGGATGCGCAAGCAGCCTATGAAAGTGCCAACACGCTGAACTCGACCATTCTGGCCGGCACCAATTTCGTCCTCCATTCGGCCGGCTGGCTCGAGGGCGGGCTGGCGTCCTGCTACGAAAAATTCATGATGGACATCGACCAGCTCGGCATGACGCAAAAATTCTCCGAAGGCGTCGACCTGTCGGAAAACGGCCAGGCGATGGACGCCATCCGCCAAGTCGGGCCGGGCAGCCACTATCTCGGCTGCGACCACACGCAGGCGAATTTCCAGACTGCCTTCTATCGCTCCAACATCGCCGACAACAATTCATACGAGCAGTGGCTGGCCGAAGGCGAGAAGACCGCGCCGCAGCGCGCCAACGAACTCGCCCGCCGCTGGCTGGAATCTTATGAGGCGCCGCATCTCGATCCGGCGATCGACGAAGCGCTGAAGGACTTCATCGCCAAGAAGAAGGGGTCGATGCCCGACGCCTTCACGTGAAAGGAGCCCGAGTCAGGCGGGGCTAAAGTCGCCAACATCATCCACAAGGAAGTCTGGCGGAGCGCCTTCTCCGATCCGGTCAAGAAGGGATGATTCCTTCGCGCGGCAGGATGGAGGAGATTGCGGCCGCGCTTGGCGCCGACGGCCTCATCCTGCGTGGCGGCTTCACCTTTGCGGACGGCGAGGCAGCGCCTTGTGGCCGCTCCGGTGCACCAACCAGGTCGGCGCTGCTGGTGGGACAGGCGGGGGCAGCACCCTGGCCGCATTTTCTGCGCTGGCGTGAAAAGCAGCCGCGAGCAATCGCCAATCCGCTCGACACCTGGTCCCGGCAGGTCATAGGCGCGGTCGCGGAAGAATTCGGCGCACGCGCCGTGTCGCCGTCCGACAAGCCCTATCTGCCGTTCCAGCGATGGGCGATGCGGGCCGAGGGCCTGAAGCCGTCACCGCTCGGCATCCTCATGCATCCGCGATATGGGCTTTGGCATGCCTATCGCGGCGCGCTGCTGTTCGAGGACGAGATCGCGCTCCCGGAGGCTCGCGAGGCGGTCCATCTTTGCGACACCTGTGTCGACAAACCGTGCCTGAAATCCTGTCCGGTCGATGCCTATTCCATCCAAGGTTTCGCCTACCAGGCCTGCCTGGCGCATGTGCGCGGGCCGAGTGGCGGGCCCTGTTGTGACGGCGGCTGCCTTGACCGCAACGCCTGTCCCTATGGCACAGCCTATCGCTACCCCTCAGAGGTGCAGGCCTTCCACATGGCAGCGTTCGCGGGCCGGTAAGCTCGTCGCGCTGCCGCACGAAATGTTGACTGCCAAAATCAGGCAACAGCTTGCCCTGTCGGCGTGCCCGGATATGTATCGCCCAGCAACCGAACGGAGCTGGCGATGCCGAAACAGGACCTTCAGATCAAGACCAGGGACGGCACGGCGAGGGCGGGGCTGTTCCGCCCGGCCAACGCTTCCCCGCCCAAGGCCGGCATCATCCTCTATATGGATGCCTTCGGCCCGCGCCCGGCGCTCGACGGCATGGCCGAGCGGCTGGCGGAGGAGGGCTACGCGGTTCTGGTGCCCGATCTCTTCTATCGCAACGCGCCCTACGGTCCTTTCGATGCCAAGACCGCCTTCGTCGAGGAGAGAACCAAGGTGCCGCTGATGGCGCTGATCAGCGGCACGACGCAGGAGATGACGATTGCCGACAGCGGCGCCTTCCTCGACACACTCGCTGCCGAAGGCGTCACCGGGCCGATCGGCGTTGTCGGCTATTGCATGGGCGGCGCGCGGGCGCTGAACGCAGCCGCCTCCTATCCGGATCGCATCAGGGCGGCGGCCAGTTTCCACGGCGGCAATCTCGCCAGCGACGCGGCCGACAGTCCGCACCGCAAGGCGGGGTCGGTCAAGGCACGCGTCCATGTCGGCATGGCCGGCGTCGACAGGAGTTTTCCGCCCGAACAATCAGCGCGGCTGGCCGAGGCGTTCAGGGCGGCGGAAGTCGATTACGTGCTGGAGAATTATGTCGGCATGGCGCATGGCTGGTGCGTGCCGGACCACAGCGTCTACAACGAAGATGGCGCCGAGCGGCATTGGAACCGGTTGATCACCCTGTTTTCCGAGACGCTCGGGTAAAGCCAATCTTCGAGAGGTCGGCGCCGCCCCTCATCCGCCCTTCGGGCACCTTCTCCCGTAGAACGGGGAGAAGGAAGAGGTACCAGTAAAAAAATCTTTCCCTCACCCCAAGGATTGGCCATTAGCCTTCGTCCAACAGGCAAATGATGGCGATGATGCTGGATGAGAGCGAAGCCTCCGACGCCGAACTGATCGGGCGGGCGAAGGGCGGAGACAGGGGAGCTTTCGGCGCGTTGCTCGAAAGGCACTATGACTTCGTCTATCGCGCCGCCTACCGCTGGTGCGGTCGGAAGGCGGACGCCGAAGACATCGCCCAGGAAGTCTGCGTCCGGCTCGGCAAGGCGATCCGCGACTATCGCGGCGGCAGCGCCTTCACCACGTGGCTCTATGCCATGACGCTGAACGCCGCGCGCGACATGATGCGCAAGAGCGCCCGCGAGACGGTCAAGACCGAAGCCTATGGCGTCCATGCGCTGATTTCGGGCGAGGATCCTGCCGAGAACGAGGATCCTGCCGAGGCGATGTGGGTCGCGGTGCGGCAACTGCCCGACAAGCAGCGCGACGCCGTGCTGCTGGTCTATGGCGAGGGCTTGAGCCACGCCGCCGCCGCCGAGGCGATGGCGATCTCGGAGACGACGGTTTCCTGGCACATCCATGAAGCGAAGAAACGGCTGAAGACGCTCATGCGTTCAGCCGGGGAAGTGTGACCATGGTCGACGAGAACGAACTCAAGAGGCTGCGCGACATAGTGATCCCGGCTCCCGGCGAGAGCGCGAAGGCGCGCGCCTTCGAGGCCGCCTTGCGCGCCTATGATGAGGAAAATATTTCCGCCGTCAGCCAAGGATCGGCCGGCGGCCTTCGTCTCACAGAGCGAGCACGAAAGCTCTGGAGCGAAATCATGCAAAAGAAACTCATTGCCACGCCGGCTATTGCCGGGCTCGTCGCCCTGCCGATCGCCGGATACGCCACTTTCCATATGCTGAGGGAACAGCCGTCCACTTTCGGCGGCGGCGAAAAGATCACCGAGACGCTGGCCGACAAGCCCGCCACGGTGAAGCCGCTGGCTAAACAGGCCACGGGCGATCAGGCGATCGACAAACCGCTCGCAACGAGCGCGCCTGAGAAAGACAAGAAGACCGACGCGGAAAGCCGCGACGAAACGGAGGCCTTGGCGGCGCCGAGCAGATCCGAATCGGCCGTTGCTGGAGGCCTGGCGCCGCAGAATGCGCAGGAACAGGTTGCGCCGGCGGAACCTGCGCCACCTGCGCCAACGGGCGCGTTCGCCCTGGATAGCACTGCCGCGCCCAGCACGTCGCGAGCCGCACGCATGTCCAAAATGATAGCACCGCAGCAGCCGGCCATGGCGCCGGCGGACCAGATCGCACCACCGGAGGAAAATCGCGACCGCGTCCAGGATTTCAAGACCAATTCGGTGCATTCGGCACTCGAGGACCCGGTCTCGACCTTTTCGATCGATGTCGACACCGCTTCCTATTCCTTCGTGCGTCGTTCGCTGAAAGAGGGTTTCCTGCCGCAGGCCGACACGGTGCGCGTCGAAGAGATGATCAACTATTTCCCCTATGACTGGAAGGGGCCGGATGCGGCGTCGACGCCGTTCAATTCGACCGTCAGCGTCATGCCGACGCCGTGGAACGCGCACAGCAAGCTGATGCATGTCGCCATCAAGGGTTTCGACGTCAAGCCGGCCGAGCAGCCCAAGGCCAATCTGGTGTTCCTGATCGACGTCTCGGGCTCGATGGACGAACCGGATAAATTGCCGCTGCTCAAGTCGGCATTCCGGCTGCTGGTCAGCAAGCTGAAGGCCGACGACACCATCTCGATCGTCACCTATGCCGGCGATGCCGGCACGGTGCTGATGCCGACAAAGGTTGCCGAGAAGGACAAGATCCTCAACGCCATCGACAATTTGCAGCCGGGTGGCTCGACGGCCGGCGAGGCCGGCATCAAGGAGGCCTACAAGTTGGCCGAGCAGTCCTTCATCAAGGACGGGGTCAACCGCGTGATGCTCGCCACCGACGGCGACTTCAATGTCGGCCAGAGCGACGACGACGATCTCAAGCGCCTGATCGAACAAGAGCGCAAGAGCGGCGTCTTCCTGTCGGTGTTCGGTTTCGGCCGCGGCAATCTGAATGACCAGATGATGCAGACCATCGCGCAGAACGGCAACGGCACCGCCGCCTATATCGACACGCTGGCCGAGGCGGAAAAGGTGCTGGTGGAGGATGCCTCCTCGACGCTGTTCCCCATCGCCAAGGACGTGAAGATCCAGGTCGAGTTCAATCCCGCCAAGGTCTCGGAATATAGGCTGATCGGCTATGAGACCCGCGCCTTGAACCGCGAGGATTTCAACAATGACCGCGTCGATGCCGGCGACATCGGTTCGGGCCATTCGGTCACCGCGATCTACGAGATCACGCCCAAGGGCAGCGGCGGCGAACGGATCGACCCGCTGCGCTATGGCCAAGCCGCGGTGAACAATGGCGGCGTCGCCAATGCGGACGAATACGCCTTCGTCAAGATACGCTACAAGCTGCCCAACGAGGACGTCTCGAAGCTGATCACCACGCCGGTTACGTCGGCCAACGAAGTTGCGTCCTTCGGCGAGGCCAGCGCCGACCAGCGTTTCTCCGTCGCCGTCGCGGCGTTCGGCCAGAAGCTGCGCGAGGAGGATGCAACGGCGAAGTTCGGCTACGACAAGATCTTGGAGATCGCCACAGCCGCCCGGGGAGCCGACCCGTTTGGGTACAGGTCCGAGTTCCTCTCGCTTGTGCGCCTTGCCTCGGCGCTGAGCGGCAACCGCTGATGTTGATGACGGTCGGTTTCTTCCAGATGGGGTCGTTCTGATGGGAAAACCGGCCACGGGCGGGTGAGGCGAGGCCGGCGAGGGGGCATTCCCTGCCGGCCCGTTTTTTTCGGAATTTGCGATCGTTAAATTGCGCGGCATTTCCGGTACCGGATCGCAATTTCCTCTTGTTACGCCGGATAGGTGTGTGGGGCTGAGGGAGCCGGAATTGCAGATCAGGACTACCGCCAACTCGACACCGCCGGCACGGGACGCTTCGGCGGCCGCCCAATCAGCCAAATCCAGGCGCATCGGCGACGATGTCGCGCAGGCGCGCCACACCGCCATGTCGGCTCTGACCAACGACCGTTTCCGCATTATGCTGGAGCAGATCACCGATCCGGTTTCATCCGGAGCGCTGATGACGATGCGCGGCGACAATGTCGTCGATCTCAAATCGGCGCAGTCGAGCTACGCCGACAACAGCGAATAATTAGAAAGCGGTGGCTTCAGGCCCGGCTGCGACGACGCTCGCGGCGGGCCTCGCTGGTCTCGGCGCTGTTCGCCGTGGCCACCTTGTTGCGCATCGGACCGATGCGCTCGACGATCGTCTCGACGGTCGGACGATCCGCCTTGGTGTGGGCGTCGAGCGCCTTGCGCATGGCGGCCAGGTGCTGGAACGAGGTGCCGCAGCAGCCGCCGATGATTTTCGCGCCGCCGTCGACAGCAAGGCGCACATAGTCGGCCATCAGTTCGGGCGTGCCGGAATAGTGGATCTCGGTGCCGCGGAATTCGGGAATGCCGCAATTGCCCTTGACGATCACGGTTGCCTCCGGCTTCGCCTGCGTCATGTCGAGCAGCGAGGCGAGGATGTCGGAAGCGCCGACGCCGCAATTGGCGCCGACGCCGAGCGGTGCTTGCGACAAGCCATCGGCGACGCCGTGTATGTCCTTCGGCAGCAGGCCCATCATGGTGCGGCCGGCGGTGTCGAAGGAACCGGTATAGGTATAGGGCAGGCCGACGCGGATCGCCGCTTGGGCGGCGGCACGGATCTCGTCGGGCGCCGACATGGTCTCGATCCAGGCGACCTCGGCGCCGCCCTCCTTGAGGCCTTCGATCTGCTCGGCGAAGGCGTCGACCGCCTCGTCATAGGTCATGGCGCCGAGCGGCACCAGCAACTCACCGGTCGGGCCAACGGAGCCGGCGACGATCACCTTGCGCCCGGCCTTGTCGGCAACGGCGCGGGCGATCTCGGCGGCGCGCTTGTTCAGGGCGTGCACGCGGTCCTGGGCATGATGCAGCTTCAGCCGGTGACGGGTGCCGCCGAACGAATTGGTCAGGATGATGTCGGCGCCGGCGTCGACGAAATTCTGGTGCAGGCGGGTGATGGTGTCGGGCGCGGTCTCGTTCAGCAACTCAGGCGCCTCGCCAGCCTCCAGACCCATTGCGAACAAATTGGTGCCCGTGGCGCCGTCGGCCAAAAGCACGCCTTTTTGCGCCAGCAGCGCGTCGATCGGGTTGGTCGTCGTCATCGGATTGGCTTTCACATTCTGAATTCGGATAAGGATATAAAGAAGTCTTTATGTCCAGTCAATGAAATAGCGACGGCGGAGTCGCAGTTGAAGGGCGCGGTTACGGGTGCCGCTGTCATGCGGAACCTGATGGAAACGACAGGCCAGCCAGATTGCGCGCGAAGCTTGCTGCCTCATGCGGGTTGACGTCGGCGGCCCGGATCAGATTGTCGAAATGCCGGGTCAAGGCCTGGACCGGCTGGGTGGCATTCAGCACGACGTACATGTCGCCGACATAGATGGCGGCGCGGTAAGGTCCGAAAATGGTGAGCGGGATCGAATAGCGCATGCGGCCGTCGTAGAGAAACAGCCGGAAAGTCGGATAGAGATCGTCAAGCAGCGTCGCCATATGGGCGAGTTGCTGCCGACGGTCGGCCTCCGGAAAGCGGTCCCAGACGCCGAGGCCGCGTGCAAAAATCTCCAGCGTGTGACGCGGCATGCAGACTTCCATGTCGGTCTCCGGGCGCCGGTTGTATTCGATGCGGTATTGGGTCTCGCTGGCCTGTGCGAGCCTGCTCCTGTTGGTGATGTTTGCCTCATAGTCGACCAGCGCGTGGGTCCGCAGAAGATCGGGGATGCCGGCCGGCACATAGCGGATCTTGGTGCCCGCGGCCTCGGCGAACCATCTGGCCAGAAGCGTGCGGTCGAAACCGTCGGGGGCTTCCTCGATCTCCAGGCTTTCGCGGATTTCACCGGTGACGCCCTCGTCCTGGCTGAGGCCGAGCAGCCAATCCAGCGACACTTTGAACTCGGCCGCGATGTTGAGCAGCGTTTCGGCCCGCGGCAAGCGCGTCGACGCGCCCGACATCAGCTGCGACAGCGCCGACCGATCGATGCCGACGGCGGTGGCGAAGGCGGACTGGTTGAGGTCGGACCTTGTCAGGAGCAACTTGAGACGCTCCCGAAAGATTGCTGACAGATCTCGTTTGTCCATCTTCCAAGTCTCCGAATCATGAGGAAAAATTTTCGCCGAGACGTCCTGACGAGGCGCTCCAGGCGTAAATGAATCCCTAGGCCTGTTTACAATCTGTAACATGTGCGGTTGAAAATGCGCAATCGCAACATTTTGTACACTTTGTCTCGTTGAGTGGAATCGTTTCTCCTGACACTATGCTGTCAGGAGCCACTGGGGTTCCGGCGACTGAGGGGCAGTGGTCGATAGCATGACTGGCAAGAGCATCAGGCGACGCAATACACCGGCCATCGAGTGGCCAACCGTAGCCCTCGCTTTCTTCTGTTACGGAGCATGGCTCGCCACCGGCCTTCTGCTCTGGCCGTCCTATCCGATCTTCGCGCTCGCTCTCCTCGGTTTCATCCTGGCACTTCAGTCGTCGATCATGCACGAAGTGCTGCACGGCCATCCGACGCGCAATGCGCTGATCAACGAGGCTTTCGTCTTCCTGCCGATCGGTCTGGTCTGGCCGTTCCGCCGCTTCAAGACGCTTCATCTGCGCCATCATGCCGACGAGCGCCTGACCGATCCGCTCGACGATCCGGAAAGCTACTACCAGGCGCTTTGGCAGCATGACGACCTGCCGCGAGCAATGAAATTCCTGCTCAGGATCAACAACACCATGGCCGGCCGGTTCTTTCTCGGTCCCTGGCTGTCCTGCATCGGCTTCTTCATCGACGACGCCAAGCACATAATGGCCGGCGACAAGGCCATCCGCAAAGCCTGGCTGCTGCATGCGATCGGCCTCGCCGTCGTGGCGCCGATCGTGCAGTTCGGCTTTGGCATTCCGCTTTGGCTCTATATTCTCCCGGTGTGGCTCGGCCAGTCGCTGATCGCGATCCGCACCTTTGCCGAGCATCAATGGTCCGAGCATCCCGAAGGCCGCACGGTGATCATCGAGCGCTCGCCGCTGTCGTTCCTGTTCCTCAACAACAATTTGCACTTCGTCCACCACAAGACCCCAACGGTGGCCTGGTACAGACTGCCTCAGCTGTTTCGCGAGCGTCGCGAGGAATGGCTGCGGATGAACAATGGCTATGCCTATCCCAACTATTTCGCGCTGATCAGGTCCTATGCTTTCAAGGCCAAGGAGCCGATCGTGCATCCGGTGTTGCGGCGCCAGCCGGAGCCGGGCAGGGCGTTCAAGCCGCGCGTCAGGGCGCGCAGCATCAGCGGGCTCGGCACCGCGCCAGTCCCGGCCGAGCCGCCCAAGGAATGAAGCCCGCGACACGACGGACGGTGTCGGCTAACTCAAATCCGACGCCGCGTTTTTGTGAACCTCTCTCCAGATTTAATGGTCAGATCCCGGCATGAGCGAATTCGTTGCAGCGCTGCCGATGTATGACTGGCCGGAAGTGCGCCGCGAGGTCGACGCCCAATGGGCACTGCTGCGCGATGCCTTCCGTCAAGGGGGGGTAATCGATGCGCCGGAGACCGTCATTCGCCGCAACGGCGATCTGCCGCCGGTGCCGGGTGGCATTCATAGTGGCACCGGCGTTCTGATCGCGCCCGACCCCGCGACACTGCCGCCGGACGCGCTCGATTTTCACCAGCTCTGGCTGCATCCCGCACTGCTGTTCGCGCAGACTTGCTGGGGGCCGATGGAGCTTGGCCTCGCTGGCCATGTGCAGGTTGTCAGCCAGCCGAGCTATAATGCCTACGAAGGCGGGCAGGGGCCGCTTTATTCGAGCGCGCTTGTCATGCGGGCGGACGGCAAGGCGTCGGTGCCTGCGCCTGCCAATGGCAGGCCCGTCATCCCGCTCGATCTGATCCGCGGCAAACGCTTTACCTTCAACAGCCTCGATTCAATGTCCGGTATCATTGCGCCGACGCGAGACCTGGAGGCGCTGGGCGAAAGCCTCGACATATTTTCCTCGCGCAGCGAAAGCGGCGGACATCGCGCTTCGATCGTCGCCGTGGCCGAGGGCAGGGCCGATGTCGCGGCGATCGACTGCGAGAGCTGGGCGCTGGCGCAGCGCTTCGAGCCGGCCGCCCGGCAGGTGAAGGTCGTCGGCTGGACAGGCCTGCGCAAGGGCCTGCCCTTCATCACCGCGAAAACGACGCCGGAAAAAACGGTTGCCGCGATGCGGGAGGCCCTTGCCGGCTTAGCCGAGCAGCCTCGCATCCAGCGGATAGGTTGAAAGCTTTTCGTTGCCGGTGCCGGTGACCAGGATCTGTTCCTCGATCTTGACGCCCTCGCGCCCGCCGAGCCTGCCGATATAGCTCTCCACGCACAGCACCATGCCTGGCTCGATCACGCCGTCGGGCGTGTCCGATGTCCAGTCGTCGGCATGCGGCAAGGTGGGGTATTCGTCGGCCAGCCCGACGCCATGGTAGAGCACACCATAGCGGGTCGGGAAACAGTCGCCGGGCGGCACCGCCGAGCGGTCGACAAGGTCGCGGAAGGCGGTGCCCGGCTGTATCAATTCGGTGTTGTGCGCGATCTGGTCGGCGGCGATGCGGAAAAGATCGCGCTGTTCGTCGGTTGGCTTCACATCCCCGCACAGCCAGGTGCGCGACAGGTCGGCGCAGAAGCCGTAGGGGCCGATCAGGTCGGTGTCGAAGGCGACGAGATCGCCCGCCTCGATGAGGCGCGAGGAGCATTCCTGGAACCAGGGGTTGGTGCGCGGGCCGGATGCCAACAGCCGCGTCTCGATCCATTCGCCGCCGCGGGCAATGTTGCCGCGGTGCAGTTCGGCCCATAATTCATTCTCAGAGATGCCGGGCTTCAGCGCCTGTTCCATCTCGCCCATTGCCGCCTCGCAGGCGACGATGGCGCGGCGCATGGCAAGGATCTCGTCCGGCGATTTCATCAGCCGGGCATTCTCCATCACCGCTTCGCCATTGCCGATGGAAATGCCGCGGCGCGCAAGTTCCTCGACGCCTTCCGGATTGATTTGGTCGACCGCGATGCGGCTGTTGCAGCCGCCATGTTCCCGCACCAGATCGGCGATCCCGGCCGCCCAGCGGCGGACCTTCTGCTCGGTGAGTTCGCCGCTGTACAGATACATCCACGAGACGGCGGGGCGAACCTCGTCGACGACGCCGGAATGGTCCGACAGATGTTCGCAGGAGAAATAGTCGAACAGCACCACCGGCCCGTCGGTGGCAACGAAACAATGCCGTGTCGGGTTGTGCGCCACCCAAAGCTGCATGTTCGTGGAATCGATCGCATAGCGGATGTTGACGGGATCGTAGAGCAGCGCGCCGGCATAGCCGCGGCGCTTCAGCTCGGCGCGGATGCGCGCCAGCCGGTATTGGCGCATTTCGGCCAGGTCGGGGGCGGCAATGCCTGCCGCCGCCCATTCCGCTTCGGCTGTCGCGCCGTAGCCCAGCACATGCTGGTTGAGATCAGCCGCCTTCCGGCGGGAGGCGTCGCGCAGCGCCTCGATCGAGCCCGGCACAAACGGCATGATCTTGCGGTGGCGGCCGAAGCTCCCCTTTGGCGCCGCGCTGTCCATGGCGAAACCTCAGCTCCGCATCTTCTCGCCGCTCGGGTCGAACGGCGCCTCGACATTGATGCGGGCCGGACGGCGATGGCCGAGGATTTCGATCTCGAACAGGCCGGCGCTTTCATCCTGGGCCAGCGCCGCCGGCACGTAGCCCTGCGCCATCGACTTCTGGACGTAGTGGGCATAGCCGCCGGAGGTGACCCAACCGACCACGCGCCAGTCGCCGTCGACGATGCCGCGCACGGCGGATGCGCCTTGTGCCGCCTTGGAGCCCCGCACTTCCTTGCCGGCAGCATCGAAGCGCGGCGCGCCAAAGCCATGCGGCTTTTCCACCGTACCGTAGTCCTTGCCGACCTTGGCCCAGATCGGCTCGTCACCCATCACGTCGGCGTCGGCCGCCTCGACGATAAAGGACACGCGGCGCAGCTTCGGTCCTTCGGCCCGTTCCCTGGCGGCCGCGTCGCGGCCGATAAAGTCGTTCTTCTCCAGCTTGATGAAGCGGTCCATCGAGCCTTCGAACGGTCCGTAGATCGGGCGCAATTCGCGGAACCAGGTCGGGAAGTTCTTTTCCAGGCGCATGGAGAGCAGGGCGCGCATGCCGAAATCGACCAGGCCGAATTCTTCGCCTGCGTCCCTGATCGCCTTGTAAACCAAGCGCTGATAGGCCGGCGCCATCCAGATCTCGTAGCCGAGGTCGCCGGTATAGGTGATGCGGTTGACCATGCAGGGCGCGCCGCCGACCGCCATTTCGCGGAAATCCATGAAGCGGAAGGCCTTGGTCGAGATGTCGACATCGACCAGCTTCTGCAGGAGATCCCGCGACTTCGGTCCGGCAATCGACAGGCCGACAAGCGTCTGGTCGAAGCGGTGGATGCGCACCTCTGACGCCCTTCGACCATCTTTCGGCAGGTGCTTTTCGAACCAGCGCATGTGATATTTCTGCGCGGCCGACGAGCCCCAGATCATGAAGCGGTCTTCCGCGGCCTTGGCGATTGTGAAGTCGCCGATCAGCTTGCCGAATTCGTTGATCATCGGGGTCAGCACGATGCGGCCCGCCTTCGGCATGCGGTTGGTCATCAGCCGGTTGAGGAAATCCTCCGCCCCCGGTCCGGAGACCTCGTATTTGGCGAAGTTGGCGATTTCGGTGACGCCGACGCGCTCGCGCGTGCCGCGCACTTCCTCGCCGATCGGGCCAAAATCGTTGGAGCGGTGGAAGGAGACGATATCCTTGGGCTCCTTGCCCTTCGGCGCGAACCATAGCGGGGTCTCGAGGCCCCAGGAGTCGCCCATGACGGCGTTGTTGGCGAGCATGGTGTCATAAAGCGGCGTCGTCTGCGCCGGGCGTGCTGCCGGCAGTTCCTCATTGGGGAAGCGGATTGAGAAGCGGCGCGAATAGTTCTCGCGCACCTTGGCGTTGGTGTAGCGCAGGCTCGCCCATTCGCCGAAGCGGGCGACGTCCATGCCCCAGACGTCGAAGCCGGGATCGCCATGCACCATCCAGTTGGACAGCGCCAGGCCGACACCGCCGCCCTGGCTGAAGCCGGCCATGACGGCGCAGGCGCACCAGAAGTTGGTCAGGCCCTGCACCGGGCCGACCAGCGGATTGCCATCCAATGCGAAAGTGAAGGGACCGTTGATGATCTGCTTGATGCCGGCTTTCTCGATGCCGGGGAAATGCTTGAAGCCGACCTCCAGCGACGGGGCGATGCGGTCGAGGTCGGGCTGCAACAGCTCGTGGCCGAAATCCCAGGGCGTGTTGACCGGCGACCACGGCTTGCACGCCTTTTCGTAAGTGCCAAGCAGGATGCCGTTGCGCTCCTGGCGGGTGTAGATC